>NZ_QRGP01000001.1:615748-923622 GCF_003367235.1 Sphingorhabdus pulchriflava | reverse complement strand
ATATCGTGCGACGCCATCACGCGGGAATCGCGCCAGCGACCATCAAGTGCATAGGCCAGTGCCAGGTTTTGGCGGGTCCGCGCGCTGGAGTTATCAGCGCGAATGGCCTCAACCAAAACGTCGACTGCACGCTTACTGTCACCAGCTAGCGCCAAAGCAAGGCCATAGTCACTCGCGGGAAGGATTGAGCGGTTTGCATCGACCAGCGAAATAGCCGAGTCGACCTTACCTTGTGCAATCCGCGTCAAAGCAACGCTAATAACCGTGCGCGGGTCGACCTGACCCAAATCCATAACATCGGTATAGGTGCGTTCTGCAGCAACAAAGCGGCCCTGGGCCATGTAAATGCGGGCAAGCAGTGCGCGATATTCGCGGTTCTGCATATCGGCACCAACAGCGGCTTCAGCAAAAGACAACGCCTTGTCGACCTTGCCCTTGGCCAGCAGCTTTTCAGCCTTGATGGCCCAGCTATGTGCCTTTTTTGCCGATGCATCAGATGAAACCTGCGTCGACGCGCTTGACGCGACAACCGCTGCCCCACCCATTGCAGTGAATCCGACCACCGCGGTCGACAAGGCCAGCTTTACGAGAATTTTGTTATTCATGGCTTCACCTCAAACTTGGATTGGGCGGCAATCATGCCTGTTTCTTGCCCGGGACATGGGCGGCCAAAGCCGAAATCTCCGGCATGGCTTCGATAAATGCGTCGAGTGCGGACGTGACCAGTTGCTGGGCAGACTTATTGCTGACGGCACAGGCCAGACGAAGTTTCAGATGCCGTTCACCATCGAGCCGCAATGTGAACGCCGACTTTTCCTTGCTGCCGGGTGCGGCGCGCTGTTTGGAAACCGGTGCCTTGACAACGACCGGACGGGGTGCCGCAATCTGGACCACCGGTGCAGACGGTGCCTCATGTTCGACCACGCCCATTTCTTCAGCTTGAACCTGCAATTGTTCCGCAATGCGTTCTTGTTGCTGCTTGACTTCAGGCTTCACCTCGGGGACGGCATTGGCCAGCGGATTAAATCCTTGGTCATGCTCATAATCCATCGGTGCGGTGGGGTCAGGATTGACATCATAACCCATATCATAGCCCATGTCATTCCAACCACAGTCGTCCTGAATTGAGCCCGTTGCCGCAACGCCATTATTGTTGCCGATCAATTGGCGACGCATTGCAGGGCGCGCAGCCCCTTTGCGTGCCAGCAAGCCGGAGGAGAGTGAGGCTATCGGTTTTGGTTCAGTCATGTTCATCGCCCCCAAATCCGTTTAGCCAATTACCCGGCGACCAAAGCCGCCCATGGGGCGTGCCTGGGCGACCTGCGGATTGGCAGCGGCGGGTGCACTGAACACAGTGCGACGGAAATTCTTCTCGAGACGATCCGAGATATAAGCCCACAGCTGTCGGACCTCTTCTGCGGAACGGCCTTGCGGGTCGACCTCCATAACCGTGCGCCCGTCGATCATCGAAGCGGCGAAGTCTGTGCGATGGTGGAGTGTAATCGGCGCAACGGTGCCGTGCTGTGAAAGCGCGACTGCTGCTTCGGAGGTAATCTTGGCTTTCGGAGTAGCGGCATTGACCACGAAGATCAGCGGCTTTCCTGCGCGTTCGCACAGATCGACTGTGGCACCAACAGCACGAAGATCGTGCGGGCTCGGCCGGGTCGGAACGACAATCAGCTCTGCTACCGAGATCACGCTCTGGATCGCCATAGTGATCGCAGGCGGCGTATCGATAACGGCCAGCTTGAAACCCTGCTGACGCAAAACCGCAAGATCCGACGCCAAGCGAGCGACGGTGGTCTGGGCGAAAGCCGGCAGATCGGCTTCACGTTCATTCCACCAGTCAGCAAGCGATCCTTGCGGATCGATGTCGATCAGGACTACCGGTCCTGCACCCGCCAATTGCGCCTGAACGGCAAGATGGCCGGACAAAGTGGTTTTGCCCGATCCGCCTTTTTGTGATGCCAATGCGAGAACCCTCACATTTTTCCCCTTTTGCAAGCTGTTTGGAGGGGATGTGACAGAACAGGGCTAAAAATCGGTTAACGCTGAAGTGGAAAATCCGCTGTCCGAATTGGCAGCCCCGCAGCAGCACTGCCTGTATGCGGGGACCGGATATCTGTTTGTAAATGTAAATTCAGGGTTAAGGGTTTCACTATCTGCATTTACCATTTTGCAGCATTGATCGATTAGGTGCACAGGCAACTTACGACCGGAGAACGTTATGCGCCGCCTGCTCCCTGCCTGCCTGATAGCTCTCGCCTTGCCCATGTCCGCGCCTGCTTTGGCCGATGTCAAAGATGGTGTCGATGCCTGGAGCCGGGGCGAATTCAAGGAAGCGGTCAAGCAATGGCGCGATCCTGCAACCAAGGGCGATCCCGACGCACAATTCAATATGGCGCAAGCTTATAAGCTGGGCCGCGGTGTCAAGCAGGACCTGAACATTGCAGCCGAATGGTATGCCAAGGCGGCCAAGCAAGGTCATTTGCAAGCCTCTGACAGCTATGGTCATCTGCTGCACTATCAGGGCAAAGTGGTGGCCGCGCTACCCTATCTGCAGGCATCATCCGAACGCGGCGATCCGCGTGCGCAATATTTGCTGGCAACCGAACTGTTCAATGGCGTCCATCTGCAAAAGGATTGGGTCGGGGCCTATGCCTATATGACCCGTGCTTCGGCGTCAGGGCTGGCGCCCGCGTCGCGCAGCTTGGCCGAAATGGACAAATATATTCCGCTCGAACAACGCCAGCGGGGCATTGTACTGGCGGGCGAAATTGAAAAGAAGTCGGGCCAGATCCGCACCCAGCAGATTGCCGGATTCCCGATCGACACCAAACCACCGGTTGCGGTGGCGACAAAGGTCGCTGTTCCGGCTTCAAAACCCGGTTCCTATCCGGACGGGACCGCCCCGGGCTTTCCCGGCACTGTTGCTCCGATAAACGGCGAAGCGCCTGCTGCGCCTGCAAAGCCCGTTAAAGTCGCTGCTGCCCCTGCAATTGCAGGTAAATGGCGCATCCAATTGGGCGCCTTTGGCAGCGATGCGAACGCCACCAAATTGTGGAGCGGACTGCAAAGTAAAGTCGGCGGTCTATCCGCCTACGCGCACAGCCTGATCCCTGCCGGTCAGGTCAAGCGCCTGCAAGCCGGCCCATTCGCCAGCCGAGGCGAAGCCGAGGCGATGTGCAGCAAGGTAAAAGCAGCAGTCGTCGGCCAAGGCTGCATCGTCGTTGCCCCTTAAGGCTTAACGGCACAGCCTCTCTATTTCCCGACCCAGAGTTCTCTTCGCGGACTCCGCACCTGGGTCGACAAAATAATATCTCGTCCCGCTCATACTCGCATTGCGCGAGCAATAGGATGCGCACCCCGCTGGGACGGTGCCCGGAAAACGCAATACAATGCCGTCGTAGCTTGCGATGAACGAACAGCTTTCTTTACCAGACAGCGCGATTTCGACAGTATCGCCCTGCTGTTTGGCAGTCCCCTGCCCTTCGCATTTGCTGTCCGATCCATAAACCGACAGGAAGCCAACACGGTAGGCACCATTATCAGCGACAGCGCAAAATTTGTCGGTACCCAGTTCACTCTGCGTTTCAAAGCGCCCCTCGAAAGCCAGACTCCTGGGGTCTGGGATTAGTCCCTTTTCGATAGCCAACTGATCAAGGGCCGCACCCGCATTGCTTTGTTCAACTTTGGGTGCCTGGGTTTCCGCATCGCAAGCCGTAAGTGCCAGCGGCAGGGCAAGCCATGATATTCTCACAATCGCTCCAGCCCCTTCGGTGTCACACGACGGTAAAAGCAACTGCGTTCGCCAGTATGGCAGGTCGGGCCATCGGGCTGTGCGATAACCAGCAGCGCATCTTGATCGCAATCGATGCGGAGTTCGACAAGGTGGAGGAAGTTCCCACTGCTCTCGCCCTTGGTCCAAAGTTGCTGCCGACTGCGCGAGAAGAAAGTAACCTTCCCGCTCTGCTGCGTTTGTTCGAGTGCCTCGCGGTTCATATGCCCTACCATCAACACAGCGCCATCGTCAGCATCGACGACCACAGCGGTCAGCAACCCATTAGCGTCAAATTTCGGATCGAGCAGCAGCCCGCTCTCTCGAGGATCGGTCATATCTTATGCGTAGCTGAGCCCCGCAAAGCTGGCAATCACCCGCTACTGGCGTTTTTTGCGGTTTTGGCTGTTACAAGGGGGAGACATTGCGCCCACTCGCGCCTATAGGCAGCGCAATTCTGGCGGTACGGGATTCGATTTGGACATGCTCACCACCAATCCCTTTGATGATGATAAACTGCGCGAGGAATGCGGGATCTTCGGGGTGTACAACTCCGAAGGCGCGGCCGCGATGGCGGCACTCGGCCTGCACGCGCTCCAGCATCGCGGGCAGGAAGCCGCTGGCATCACCAGCTTTGACGGCAAGGAGTTCCACACCCACCGGGCGATGGGCCATGTCGCAGGCAATTTTGACCGCGAAGATGTTATTCGCGCCTTGCCGGGCAGCATTGCTGCAGGCCATGTCCGCTATTCGACCACAGGCGAAACCTCGCTGCGCAATGTGCAGCCGCTCTACGCTGATCTGGCTACGGGTGGATTTGCGGTTGCGCATAATGGCAATATCTCGAACGCGATACATTTGCGTCGGGAACTGGTATTGCGCGGCTCGATCTTCCAATCGACGTCCGACACCGAAGTCATCATCCATCTGGTTGCTACATCCTCGCAGAAAAGCCTGCTCGACCGTCTGATCGACGCCCTTAAGCAGGTTGAGGGCGCTTACTCACTGATCTGCCTGACACCAGAAGGCATGATTGCCTGCCGCGACCCGCTGGGCATTCGCCCGCTGGTCATGGGCCGTTTGGGTGAAACGATCATCTTTGCATCGGAAACAGTCGCGCTCGACATTGTCGGGGCTGATTTCATCCGCAGCGTCGAACCAGGCGAAATCGTCGTTGTCCGTGAGGGTGCTATTGGATCGCACAAGCCCTTCTACCCGACTTCGCCACGCCCCTGCATCTTTGAACATGTCTATTTTTCACGCCCCGACTCGATCGTCGATGGCAGCAGCGTCTATTCGGTCCGCAAGGCGATCGGCGCCGAACTGGCGCGGGAAAATGGTATTGACGCCGATTATGTGATCCCCGTGCCTGACAGCGGCACGCCTGCAGCAATCGGTTATGCCGAGGCATCAGGAATCCCGTTTGAGCTGGGTATCATCCGCTCGCACTATGTCGGACGCACCTTCATCCAGCCGGGCGACGGCGTGCGCCATCTGGGCGTCAAGCTGAAGCATAATGCCAACCGCAATCTGGTGGCGGGCAAGCGTATCGTGCTGATCGACGATTCGATCGTGCGTGGCACCACCAGCCTGAAGATCGTGCAGATGATGCGCGAGGCGGGTGCGAAGGAAGTGCATATGCGCATCGCCAGCCCGCCGACGACCAACAGTTGTTTCTACGGCGTCGACACGCCCGAACGCGAAAAGCTGCTCGCCAGCCGAATGAACATCGCCGAGATGTGCGATTATATCCACGCCGACAGCCTCGCCTTCCTGACCATCGAAGGCCTTTACCGCGCCTTAGGCGAGGCGCAGCGCGATGCCGCCTGCCCGCGTTATTGCGACGCCTGCTTTACCGGCGACTATCCGACCAAGCTCACCGATTTTGACGAGCATAGCGCCGCTGGACAGCTCAAGCTGCGGGTCGTAAGATAAGCCATGGGCGGCATGCAAGGCAGGATCGCACTGGTCACCGGTGCCAGCCGAGGCATCGGAGCGGCAACGGCCGTGCGAATGGCGACTGAAGGCGCGCATGTCATCCTGACAGCGCGAACGGCGAAAGATCTTGAAGCCGTCGAGCAGCGGATATTCGAAGCCGGAGGCAGCGCCACCATCGCACCGATGGACCTGACGGAAGCAGGCAATAATGAACGACTCGCCGCCGCCGTCCGCGAACGGTGGGGCAAGCTCGACATGCTTTTACTCAATGCTGCGATGCTCGGCACATTGGCACCAGTGCCCGTCATCGATGCGGCGGAATTCAACCGCGTGCTGACGCTCAACCTGCTCGCGCAACAGGCGTTGATTGCGGCATTCGATAGCTTGCTGCGCGCAAGTGACGCCGGACGGGTGGTCGTGCTGACCAGCAGTGTCGGCCAACAGCCGCGCGCCTATTGGGGTGCCTATGGGGCGTCGAAAGCCGCACTTGAAAATCTGGCGCTCAGCTATGCCGAGGAAGTGCAGAATCTGTCGTCGGTGCGTGTCGCGATCGTCGACCCTTCACGCACCCGCACAGCGATGCGCGCCAAAGCCTATCCTGGTGAAGATCCTGCGACACTGAAAGATCCGTCAGTCGTCGGCGAAGCGATCACGCAAATGCTACTCGGCGGCTTCGAGACCGGCCACCGCCTCATTGTCGACTGACCCGCTCTCCTTGATCATCGCATAGGCCGTCAAAGCCCGCTCACGCGCCGCTCGGTGGCCGATAATCTTGGTCGGATAATTGGCGGGCCGGACACCATATTCTTCGGGATCGTGTATATAGGGATCGGACAAATGCGCCAGTTCGGGCACCCATCGCCGGATATAATCGCCTGCATCGAATTTTTCCGACTGCGATAGCGGCGCCATGATGCGGACAAACATATTGCTGTCGACGCCGCTGCCCGCCGTCCATTGCCAGTTGACCGCATTCGAGGCGTAGTCGGCATCGACCAGCGTGTCCCAAAACCATTGCTCGCCCACACGCCAGTCGATCAAAAGATGTTTGATTAGGAAGGACGCTGCAATCATCCGGACGCGGTTGTGCATCCAACCGGTCGCCCATAGCTCCCGCATCCCTGCATCGACGATCGGATAGCCGGTGAGACCCTTGGTCCAGCGGACATAGTCCTGCTGCACATCCGCATTGGCCATATCGCGCCAAGGGAAATGGTCAAATGCCGCCCGCGCATTGCGCACCCCATAATCAGGGAATTGTAGGATCACATTGGCCGCATATTCGCGCCAGACCAGTTCCTTCAGATAGGTTTCAACAGATCCACCGGCATCCATCGCTGCATGCCAGATTGTCGAAGGTGAAATTTCGCCGAAATGCATGTGTGGCGAAAGGAAACTGGTGCCGGGTATCGACGGCAGATTGCGCTTTTCCTGGTAGCGATTGGCCCTGGGGAGGAAATCGTCGAGCCGTTTCGCGGCACCGGTTTCACCGGGCATCCAGAAGTCGCGCATACCCCCTGCCCAATCGGGCGTTGAAGGCAGCAGGCCCCAGCTATCTATTTCGTCGCTTTCAGGCCACGCCTCTGGTGACGGAATAGTGTCAGGTGCAGGTCGGGGTGCCGCAGGCGGCATATGTTGCGCCAAAGCTCGCCAGAACGGTGTGTAAATTTTAAACTGACCGCCGCTGCCGGTTTTCACACTGCCGGGCGGCATTAGATACAAGCCTTCATGCCGGATCAGGGCGGTACCCACCGGCAAGATATCCTGTAGCGCCCGCTCTGCATTGCGCCACCAGGGTTCATAATGCCGAAGGCAGTGAATAGCGGAAGCGCCGACCTCGCGAGCCAGTTGCGCCAACACCTGATGCGCAGGACCGCGCCGCAATATCAGTCGCGAACCCCGCGCACGCAAGGCATCATCCAATGCTTTCAAACTATGGCGCAGCCACCAGCGTGAAGCCGCCCCCATCTTTCGATGCATTGGTGTTTCATCATCGAGAATATAGACGGGCGTCACCGGACGACCGCGTCTAACGGCGGCAAGCAGGGCGGCCTGGTCTTCCAGCCGTAAATCTCTTCGAAACCAGACAATGGTGGTCATTCAACCGCCCCTACAGCTTATGAAAGGAAAGCTGGATACGGGCTTAGACCGTAGGGACTATCATTTCGGCGGCACAATGACTTCAAAATTGTTGCGAACGACACGATTGTCAAAACGCTGGTCACGTATGATGATGCGGCCCTGGGCATCCTTTTCCGCAAAGGGCATCCTTGCCCAGAAAAGGAAATCGCGCCCGTCGCTATCATGCGCAACGGATTTGGCTACGCCCGACAGACTATCCATACCATGCTTGCGGATTTCCGGATCAAGCCAAGCCCCCCGCCCCAGGGCATAGCCCCCCTTGCCCATCTCATATGCATCGCGCCACGCGATTTCGCGTTTCCAGAATGCGATGGGAACAGCGTTGGCGACCACCAGTGGGTCGGGCATGGTTGCAGTCAAGTCATAACGTGCAATAACGAGATTTCGTGCGGCATTTTCGGCATGAGCACTCAACAGTCCGTTTGCAATTATGTATAGCGCTATGGCCCCAAAGGCAGCTTTTGCAGGACCCCGCCAATCCGAGCGTCCGCCCTTTTCCCGTCGGCGTGAAATCCACACTCCTGCGATCAGCGCAATCCATACCCAGATGTCGATGATGAACAGCGTGTCGCCATAAAACCACTGGCTCGAAAAGGGCTCGAGGAGCCTGATGCCATAATTGTTGAGCCAATCGAGCGCCGGATGGCTGAGCGTACCGATATAGGCCAAGGCCAGCAGCCAACCGACATGCACCGGCAAGCGCTTTTCAGGCCGCGTGCCGCGCCTGGTCTGCCAGCGATCATAGCCGATCATGATGGCCCACAGAATAATCGGCAGCACCAACATGGCAATTGGCCCATGCGTAATCCCGCGCCGGATGGCCAGATGCTGATGCCCGCCCAGCAACGTCGCCACCGCGTCAATATCCGGCAAATTCGCCGCGATAATCAACGTCGGCATCGCCAACCCGGTTTTGCGCTTGAGGCCCATTTGGCCAAGCACGGCACCGGCGAGCGAATGGGTCAGGTTATCCATGCAACCGCAATAGTTCCGAATCGAATAAAACGCACTTAGGCCAATGTCCTAGTGCTTCATTCAACCGTCCAGGTCTGGCCCTTGCTGATCAGTGCCTGCAGGTCGGGCGTCTTGCCCTCGGAAAGCTTTGCGTTCTGCTCAGTCACTGCGCTGTCAAAGGTCGGGCGCGGATCATCATAAAGCACGCCGAGAGCCATTGGGAATTCACCGAACGGCATTTCGACCAGCATGTGGGCAATCGCGCGGTTTTTGACATTGTGGACGATAACCCCCGCAGCCTGCCAGTCACCTTCAGCCACGCCGACGACCTTAAGCGTCAACGTATCCATATCCATCGCAATACCCTTGCTGCCACCGTCGAACAGCATCGGCTGGCCATCCTGCAGCCACAATTGACGTGCTTCCGCACCCTTGGGCGCGGCAAAATCCTCGAACACATCCTTGTTGTAAACGATGCAGTTCTGGAAGATTTCTATGAACGCTGCGCCCTTGTGCGCATGTGCCGCCTTCAGCACATCGGGCAGGTGCTTTGATACGTCAAAGCCGCGGGCGACAAAACGCGCGCCGGAACCCAAAGCGAAGGCACAAGGCGTTGCGGGCCGATCAACAGAACCGAAAGGTGTCGAAGGCGATTTGGTGCCGACGCGGCTCGTGGGCGAATATTGGCCTTTGGTCAGCCCATAGATCTCGTTGTTGAACAGCAGGATCTGGCAATCGAGATTCCGACGCAGAAGGTGCATCGTGTGGTTGCCGCCAATCGAAAGCGCGTCGCCATCGCCGGTGATGATCCATACGTCGAGTTCTGGATTGGCGAGTTTCACCCCCGTAGCCACCGCTGGTGCACGACCGTGGATGGTGTGGAAGCCATAGGTTTCCATATAATAAGGGAAGCGCGATGAGCAGCCGATGCCACTGATGAACACCGTATCCTCAGGCCTGCGGCCCAGCTCCGGCATGGTGCGCTGCACCGCCTTTAGGATCGCATAGTCGCCGCAACCGGGGCACCAGCGGACTTCCTGATCGGTCTCCCAATCCTTGGGGCTCGATTTCTGGATGGGGGTCATGTCGTTCATGGCAGTTCCTCAATAGGGCAACAACGCTTGCGCGTCAGCCCAGTGCCTCCTCGATGGCGGCTTCAATTTCAGCGATGCGGAAGGGTTGGCCGCTGACCTTGTTGAGCGGCTTGGCGTCAATCAGATACTGGTCGCGCAGCACGGTCTTGAACTGGCCGGTGTTCATTTCGGGCACGATCACCTTTTCATAGCTTTTCAGCAGATCCCCCAGATTGCCGGGCATCGGCCAGATATGGCGAACATGGATGTGGCTGACATCATGGCCCTTGGCGCGCATCCGGCGCACCGCCTGATGAATCGGGCCGAAGGTTGAGCCCCAGCCCACAACCGCCAGCTTGCCGCCTTCGGTACCGAGGCAGACGTCCTGATCGGGGATATGGCCCGCTATGCCATCGACCTTGCCCTTGCGGATGTCGGTCATCGCCTGGTGGTTTGCGGGCGAGTAGTTGAGGTGGCCGGTGTCGACCTCCTTCTCGATCCCGCCGATGCGGTGCAGCAGGCCGGGCGTACCCGGCTTCACCCAAGGGCGTGCCAGCTTGTTGTCGCGGCCATAGGGCTTGAACCCGCCTTCAGGGACATGATCGAGGAACGAAACCGGGAACGGCTTATAGCTGCTCATATCCGGAACCTTCCAGGGTTCAGCCGCGTTGGCGATATAGCCGTCGGTGAGCAGGATGACCGGCGTCATGAACTGCGTCGCAATCCGAACCGCCTCAATCGCGCAATCGAAGACATCGCTCGGGCTGCGCGCAGCTATCACCGGCAATGGTGTATCGCCATTGCGGCCATAAACCGCCTGATAGAGGTCCGACTGTTCGGTTTTGGTGGGAAGCCCGGTTGAGGGGCCACCACGCTGCGAGTTGATTATGACGAGCGGAAGCTCAGTCATCACCGCAAGGCCGATAGCTTCGGTCTTGAGCGCGATGCCCGGGCCGGAGGACGAGGTAACACCCAGTTGCCCCGCATAAGATGCGCCAATGGCCGACGCGATCGCGGCAATCTCATCTTCCGCCTGGAAGGTCGTGACGCCGTATTCCTTGAACCGCGCCAATGCGTGGAGGATCGAAGATGCCGGCGTAATCGGATAGCCGCCAAAGAACATCTTCACGCCTGCCAGCTGGCAACCGGCGACAAGGCCCATAGCGGCGGCATCCGCACCATTAATCGTGCGATACAGGCCGGGGTCGGCTGGCGCTGCATCAACATGCTTGCGCGGAATGGCGACGGCACCGGGATTACCGATTTCGGCGGTTTCACCGTAGGCATGGCCTGCGTTGAGTGCGGCGATATTCGCATCAGCCAATATCGGGCTTTTGGCGAATTTGTCCTTCAACCATTGGATGATCGGTTCGCGGTCGCGATCGAACATCCAGAGCGCGAGACCCAACGTCCACATATTTTTGCAGCGCAGCGCTTCCTTATTGCCAAGGCCGAACGGCTTGACCGCATCCATCGTCAGCTGGCTGATGTTGAAATGGACCAGCTGCCATTTGCCGAGCGAGTCATCCTCGAGCGGATTTGCATCATATTGCGCCTTGGCGAGGTTGCGCGCGTTGAACTCGCCATCGTCCGCGATGATAAGGCCGCCGGGCTTCAGATCCTTTACATTCGTCTTGAGCGCCGCCGGGTTCATCGCGACAAGCACGTCGGGCGCATCGCCAGCGGTATCGATTTCCGACGCACCAAAGTTGATCTGGAACGCCGACACGCCGAACAGCGTACCTTGCGGAGCGCGGATTTCGGCAGGAAAATCGGGGAAGGTCGCAAAGTCATTGCCTGCCAGTGCCGAAGACAAGGTGAACTGTCCGCCGGTCAACTGCATGCCGTCACCCGAGTCCCCCGCAAAGCGGACCACTACGGCTTCGGGATGGGGGATGTCGGCTGGGGATTGGGTATCGATGCTGCGCGCGGCAGTAGCCATTTCGTAAAGTCCCGCAATTTTAATTGTTCTGTTAAGACGTCCTTATGCGCGCTTTTGCGCCAAATCCAAATAGGAAATCTGTTTTGCGACACAGCCGGGCTTTGTCATGGACGCGCCCAGAGGTTCGGGTTATGCCTTTTGCAAATGAGGACAGGAGAGTGACTATGAGCGACCATTTTGTGCGGCCCGATGTGCAGGCCCTTCTCGATATGCTGAACAGCCAACCCGGCCCGAAGATGCACGAACTTTCCGCTACGGAAGCGCGCGGAATGATGACCGTGATGGGTGCCATGGCGGAAGAGGAGTTAGGCGATCTCGCTGTAATCCGCGACCTTTCAATCCCCGGGCCTGCAGGCACGATTCCGGCGCGACTCTATGATGCCCGCGAAAGCCGCGGGGCTGGTCCGGTCATGGTTTTCTATCACGGCGGCGGTTTTGTGATCGGTGATCTGGACATTTACGGTCCCTATTGTGCCGAAGTTGCGCGCCAGCTCGATATGCCCGTTATCTCGATCGACTACCGCCTTGCCCCCGAACATCGCTTTCCGGCAGCGGCCGTCGATTGCGAGGCCGCGACCCGCTGGATCGCAGGCAGCCCCGCTGAACTCGGACTCGAAGTCACAGGCCTCGTCACCTCCGGCGACAGCGCTGGCGGAAATCTGACTATTGTTACCACCATGGCGCTGCGCGACAATCCGGCTGCCGTGCCGATATTGGTGCAGCATCCCATCTATCCAGTCGTCTCTGACAGCAATGACTGGCAAAGCATGCGTGATTTCGCCGAAGGCTTCCTGCTGACCAAGGATTCGATGGATTATTTCCATGCCGCCTACGCCGCAGACGCCAACGACTATCGCGGTGCGCCGATCAAATTTTCGCAGGAAGGCATGCCGCCTTCGCTAGTGACCACCGCCAGCCTTGATCCGCTGCGCGATCAGGGTCTGGCCTACGTCGAAGTATTGAAGGCGGCAGGCGTTCCCGTCCAGCATCGCAGCGCCGATGGCAATATCCATGGCCATATCACCTTGCGCAAAGGTATTCCGTCTTCGAAGGACGATGTAGCCGGCAATCTCGCCGCGTTAAAAGCAATGCTGGCCGAAGTGATGGCCGACGCCTAAGGCAACACATATGAGCGACACCGAAGACCTGCCCTATCGTCCCTGCGCGGGTATCATGCTCGCTAACCGGGCGGGGCTGGTCTTTGTCGGCCAGCGGATCGACAATCCGGGGGATGCATGGCAGATGCCGCAAGGCGGGATCGACGAGGGCGAAGACCCTGAAGTAGCGGCCTTCCGCGAACTTGGTGAGGAAACCGGCCTACTGCCCGACCATGTGGACCTGCTGGCCCGCAGCCGCGAAGAATATTTCTACGACCTTCCGCCCGAATTGCAGGGCAATATCTGGGGCGGGCGCTGGCGCGGGCAAAGGCAATGGTGGTTCCTGATGCGCTTCAAGGGAGAGGACAGCGACATCAATATCGATGCCCATCATCCTGAATTTTCGCGCTGGAAATGGGCCGAAGCGCAGGAGTTGCCGAAACTGATCGTGCCGTTCAAACGGCGGATATATGAAGGAGTGGTGGCGGAATTTGGTCCGCTGATTTAGGCCATCTTCCCCCTCCCGCATGCGGGCGGAGAAATTCCCCTAATTCGCCTTTTCAACCGTCGGCTTGATCTCGACAGCACTGGCCTGCAGCGCATCCTTGGTTCCTGCCTTTTCGATCGAGGCAGCCAAACGATCGCTTTCTCCGCATTTGGAACGGCACAAAATCTGCAACCGTGCGAGATTTTTCTTCGCAGCATCCAGCGCGCCCTTGGAAGCCATCAACTCGCCCTGTGCGGCGATAACGGCAACATCATTGGGCTCAATATCAAGCGCACTCTTGTAGAAAGAAATCGCTTTGCCCTTCAGCCCTTGCTGCGCGGACACTTCGGCCATGCCGACAAAAGCGGCGCGATTGCGCGGATCGACCGCCAAGGCGGTTTCAAACCAGCCCAGCGCATTGTCATATTGCCCGGCCTTTTGCGCAGCCACACCTTCGGCGACAAGCGCGACGGACTGCGGATCGATATCATGATCGGCTTTTTTGCCGATGCTGGCACTCGACGCCATCAGGAAGACAGCAGACAAAGCGATGACGGGGGGAGAAAAACGCATAATCAGCTTCCAGACATTAGACACCGGTAGCCCCCGCTATCACAGCTTGTGCAAACGCGCCAAGTAGAAGCCATCGCTACCGTCATGCGCCGGGGTTAGCAAGATACCTGCGCCATCTGCCCTGCCCGCCGTAAAGTCCGGATTGTCCGTTTCAAAGTCCGGATGGCGCGACAAAAAGGCGTCAATCTGGTCCCGGCCTTCGCAGGCAAATAACGAACAGACGGCATAGACCAGATTCCCGCCCGGCTTCACCAGCCCGGACGCCAAATCTAGCAAGCGGCCCTGTTCTGAAACCAGCCTCTGCAAATCACGCTGATCCAAGCGCCAGCGCGTTTCCGGATTGCGCCGCCAAGTGCCGCTGCCCGAGCAGGGCGCATCGATAAGGACGACATCGCATGCATCGACCAAATCGCCGAGCGCGCCCTTTTCCTTATTCGGGTCGAGCAGGAGGGTTTCGATGAACCCAGACTTGGCGCGAGCTGCTCGTGGAGGCAATTGCTGCAGCCGGTCGCGGTTGGTGTCGGCAGCAACTAGCCGACCCTGCCCCGCCATATGCGATGCAAGCGCCAAGGTTTTGCCACCTGCTCCGGCGCACAAATCAAGGACTGTCATACCAGGCTGCGCATAGCAGGCTTCCGCTATCAGCTGACTGCCAAGGTCCTGCACTTCAATCGCGCCCGAAGTGTAAAGTTCGCTACTCTCGATCGAATAGCCAGTCGGCAGCCGCAGCCCATCCCGGCTTTCGGGCAGCGCGGCCGCTTCCGGCAGCGTTTGTGCCACAGCCTCGCCATCGGCAATCAACCGGTTGACACGAATGTCGAGCGGTGCCCGTTCGAGCAAAGCGGGATATTCGCCTTCAGTCACCAGAGTCGAGAATAACGGCTTCACCCATTCGGGTAGAACCCCGCCCGACGCGCGTGGTTCATCAGCGGCAATCGGGGCTGGTCCATAGGCAAGACCATCGAACAACGCGGCCAGCTCGCTGTCCTGATCTGCCAGTGCGATCATTGCCGAACGGCCATTGTCTGGCCGGTCGCCAAAAGTACGAATGGCCCGCCACGTCAGATCACGCACCGCTCGGCGATCCTTTGAGCCCGCATAGCGACGGGCAGCAAAAAAGGCGGCCGCTATCCGATCCGCAGAAGCGCCCTTATCTCGCGTTGCCGTGATGATGGCATCGAGCAATTCGATTGCGGCCTGAACTCTGGCGGCAGGTGTCATAGTCTCCCCTCCCGCTTGCGGGAGAGGCCGGGGGAAGGCCTATCCCATGTGTCAGAGGACAACTTGGCCCTCCCCTAATCCCTCCCGCAAGCAGGAGGGGAACTTGATTAGCGTGTCGGATAATTGGGGGCTTCCCGCGTAATCGTCACATCGTGAACATGGCTTTCGCGCAGACCTGCATTGGTAATCTGCACAAATTGTGCGCGTTCCTGCAGGTCGGCAATTGTCGCCGCGCCAGTATAGCCCATCGCCGCCTTGATCCCGCCGACCAGTTGGTGGATCACGTCGGATGCAGGGCCCTTGAAGGGAACTTGCCCTTCGATACCTTCAGGCACCAGCTTCAGCTGATCCTTGATATCCTGTTGGAAATAGCGGTCAGCCGAACCGCGCGCCATTGCGCCAACCGATCCCATGCCGCGATAGCTTTTATAGGCACGTCCCTGATAGAGGAAGGTTTCTCCCGGTGCCTCTTCGGTACCGGCGAGCAAAGAGCCGACCATCACGCTCGACGCACCCGCCGCCAACGCCTTGGCCAGATCGCCCGAAGTGCGCAGGCCGCCGTCGGCGATGACGGGAATGCCTGACTTCGCTGCTTCTTCAGCTGCATCCATCACCGCGGTCAATTGCGGCACACCCACACCTGCAACAACACGAGTGGTGCAGATCGAACCAGGGCCGATGCCGACCTTGACGCCGTCTGCACCCGCGTCAATTAAGGCGCGCGTGGCTTCGGCGGTTGCGACATTGCCCGCGATCACCTGAACCTTGTTCGACATTTTCTTGATTTCGGCGACCGCTACCGAGACCATCTTGCTATGGCCATGCGCGGTATCGACGATGATCACATCGCACTCCGCTTCAACCAGCGCACGGGTGCGCTCAATGCCCTTGTCGCCAACCGTGGTGGCAGCAGCAACGCGCAGGCGACCCGTCGCGTCCTTGGTCGCATCGGGATAGGTAACGGCTTTTTCGATATCCTTGACGGTGATCAGGCCGACACAATGGAAAGCATTGTCGACCACCAGCAGTTTTTCGATGCGGCGCTGGTGCAGCAAGCGACGCGCCTCTTCTTGCGAAACGCCCGCCTGCACCGTAGCCAGATTATCATGGGTCATCAACTCTGAAACCGGCTGCATCGGGTTTTCGGCAAAGCGCACATCACGGTTGGTGAGAATTCCGACCAGCTTGCCGCTCGCCTCCACCACGGGAATGCCAGAAATGCGGTTTTCCGCCATCAGCAGCTGCGCATCGGCCAGCGTCGCATCGGGCGCGATGGTAATCGGGTTGACCACCATGCCCGATTCATAACGCTTCACCTGACGGACTGCCGCAGCCTGCTCTTCGATCGACAGGTTGCGGTGAAGAACGCCGATACCGCCCAATTGCGCCATCACGATAGCCATGCGCGCTTCGGTGACAGTATCCATAGCCGACGACATGATCGGTATGTTGAGCGAGATGCTGGGCGTAATCCGGGTGCGGGTATCGGCCTGGCTAGGCAATATATCCGATGCGCAAGGCTGCAAAAGCACATCGTCGAAGGTCAGGCCGAGGCGGATTTTATCGGATTTCATGGTGCCACTTTGCTTTGTCAGGGTGTCGAGTCGTGGCGGCCCATGTAAACAGTCGACTGGTTATTCGCCAGTCCCCTTCTCGGCCTTTTTCGGCTTATACTTGCGGGAATCGGCAAAATAGCGGCCAAGCTCTACATGCAGATCGGCATCTTCCGCAGCTCCGCCCAATTGGAGCGTGTCGACAACCTCGTCATTGGGGCCATGATAGTCGGTCTTCAGGAATGCCTCCAGCTTGCCCAGATCGGCAAAGGAACCACCAACCATTAGGGCCGGGACATTCTTCTCGGTCAGTGCCCAGCCGTCCTGCCGCTGCAGGAAGGAATTCGCATCGGTCGAGGGTTCAATCTTGCGCTTCAGTTTGCGCGCGACTGCTTCGACCTCGGCATCCAGATCGGTCTTGCCGCGCCCGATAATGGCGACCTTGGCCCCTTTGGGCGCTATCGCCACAGTATCGACGTTGAGCACGATCTTGATTTGATTGAGCGGAACCGCAGGGTCGGCGGCAAAGGCACGCGCACCTATCAGGCCAGCTTCTTCAGCAGTTGTACCCACGAAATAGATGTCGCGATCAAATTTCGCCCTGCCGAGGCGTTTTGCAACCTCGGTCAGCACGGCCATGCCGCTGGCATTATCGACCGCACCATTGCAGATCCGGTCTTCGTCACCCTCGGGGCGACAGATTCCGAAATGATCCCAATGCCCCATGAAGACGACCGCGCCGCTGCCGGGTTTGCGGCCGGCAAACTTTCCGATGATATTGTTGCTGCTGATCCGTTCGACATCGCTTTCGACATCAAGGTTCACGCTCAAGCCCAGAGACTGCCCAGCATAATCCGGGGTGCGTGCAGCCGCACGCAATTTGTCCCAATCACCACCAGCCGCCGTCACCAGCGCAACCATATATTGCGGGCTGACCACGCCTTCGACGTTACCCTTTCTGTCTTTCGGAACCCAGCTAACCGGGCGCGACAGGATGAGTCGGCGATACACAGGAAAATCGAACTGCTCGCCAGAAACCATGACAACCGCCGCCGCCCCGGCTTCGTCCAGAGCATTGCGGCGGTTCCGCGCTGATTTCATCTCTGCCGGCAAATAATCCGCATCATCGGTAAGCAGAAAAACCAGCTTGCTCCTCACATCTGCGATCACTTTGCCTTGCGCATCGACACCATGACCGACAAATAAGGCCGGTAGCCCGCTTGACTTGAACTGGGCTTCCTTGCCCACCAGCAGGATATCGTCGCTGACGATGCGTAACTTGTCACCCTTGGAGAAAAATTGGACATTGGCTTGCTTGGGCCCGCGCCGGACGAGTTCGACCGGCTGATACCAGCTGCCATCCCGCGCGCCGGGTTTCAGCCCCGCCTTCGCCCACTGGCTTTCGAGATAGGCAAGCGTTTTGCGTTCACCTTCTGTGCCCGGACCACGGCCTTCGAACTCGTCCGAAGCCAAAATCTCAACATGTTTGCGCAAATCGGCTTCAGTCACTGGTTTGGCGAATGCCGCTGCGCTGATCAGGCCAAAGGCCAATAAGGTAAGGGCAAAGCGAAGCGCGTGCATAGGTGCAGTTAGTCTAACTGCCTATCGCGTGTCGAGCACGTTCTATCGTTCTGCGCGCTTCTTCGACATGCATTGACTCGATCATCTTGCCCTTGTGCCGCTGCGCCCCGCCGGTTGATGCCGCGATCAGCGCCTCGGCCTCCGCCACTTCATCGTCGGTCGGGCCGAAAGCTGCATTGGCAATAGCGACCTGATTGGGGTGGATCAGAGTCTTTCCCGTGAACCCGTAGCAGCGGCCCTGCAAACATTCTGTCTCCAGCCCACCCATGTCGTCGAGCTTGTTGTTCACCCCGTCAAAGGCCGGTTTGCCTGCTGCAGCCGCCGCCAGCACGATGCTCTGCAAGGCCAGTTCGAGGCCCTCGCGGTTCGGGCCGGGCCTGATCCCCATATCGGCGCAAATATCGTTCACCCCCGCGATCAACCCGGCGACCGCCGCATGCGCCGCAATATCGCGGGCGTTGTAAATACCTGCAGGCCCCTCGATCATCGCCAGCACCGGATTGGGCAGCCGCGCGACCACCGGATCGAGATCGGTCGCTGCCTCCACCTTGGGCAGCACGAAGCAGTCGGCGAGCGAGCGTTCCGCCGCCTCTATGTCTGCCGCCAGTTCGGGGCTGTCGAGCCCGTTGAGGCGGATCGCGACCAGCTTGCCCGGAAAACCTTTCGCCACTTCGGCTACCGCCGCAGCCCGCGCATCGGACTTGCTGTCCACCGGCACCGAATCTTCAAGGTCGATAATCAGCATATCGACATCCAGTCCACGCGCCTTTTCCAGTGCCCGCGCATTAATCGCCGGCACATACAGCGCGGTGCGCACCCATTTGAGTTTATCGATCAAAGTCATGCGTCCCGCTTCCATTCCGATTTCGCTTGTGCACGACCCGCATATTTGGGAGATTGGCCGCCGTCAAACGGGAGGTATGTCATGGAAATCTTTTTGTTCGTCTTGCCGATACTGGTGATCATCTTCCTGATGATGGGCGTCACCGTGGTCCGGCAGGGCTATGTCTATACGATCGAGCGCTTCGGCCGCTTCACCCATGCCGCCCAACCCGGCCTGACGATCATCATCCCCTTTTTCGATCGCGTCGGTCGCAAGGTGAACATGATGGAACAGGTTCTCGACATTCCCGGGCAGGAAATCATCACCAAGGACAATGCGATGGTCGGTGTCGACGCAGTCGTCTTCTTCCAGGTGCTTGATGCCGCCAAGGCCGCCTATGAAGTATCCGACCTCTATGTCGCGATCATGCAGATCACCACAACCAACCTTCGCACCGTGATGGGCAGCATGGACCTCGACGAGACCTTGTCCAAGCGCGACGACATCAACGGCCGCCTGCTCGCGGTGGTTGACCATGCAACCAGTCCCTGGGGCCTGAAAATCACCCGCGTCGAGGTAAAGGACATCCGCCCGCCCGCCGACATTTCCAACGCGATGGCGCGCCAGATGAAGGCCGAACGCGAAAAGCGTGCGCAAATCCTCGAAGCAGAAGGCATGCGTGCCGCCGAAATCCTGCGCGCCGAAGGTGAGAAGCAGGGCGCGATCCTGCAAGCCGAAGGCCGCCGCGAAGCCGCCTTCCGCGATGCCGAAGCGCGCGAGCGTGAGGCTGAGGCCGAAGCCAAGGCAACCACCATGGTTTCGGACGCCATCGCCACCTCGGGCACACAGGCGCTCAATTACTTCATTGCGCAAAAATATACCGAGGCGGTCAGCCAGTTTGCCACCTCGCCCAACGCCAAAACCATCTTGTTCCCGGTTGAGGCAACGCAGTTGATCGGCACGCTGGGCGGCATTGGAGAGCTGGCCCGCGACGCGCTGGAAAAGAAGGACAAGTGATATGGGCGACTGGCTGACCGAATTTCCGCCGCACTGGTTCTGGTTGTCGCTGGCCGCGATATTGGGCGCGGCCGAAATGCTCGCCCCCGGATTCTTCCTGATTTGGCTGGCAATGGCGGCGGCGGGCGTGGGCGTGCTCGCCTTTCTGCTGCCCGTTTCGATCCCTATGCAGGTCGCCATCTTCGCCATCGCCTCGGTGCTCGCGGTCTATGCCGGCAAGAAATTTCTGAAGGACAATCCGATCGAAAGCGACGACCCCAAACTGAACGACCGCGGCGCTAGGCTGACCGGGGAGATTGTTACCGTTGTTGAGGCGATTGCAGACGGGCGCGGACGAGTGAAGGTGGGTGACAGCGTGTGGAACGTCCATGGTGCCAACGCACCAGTAGGCGCAAAAGTACGCGTTACCGGTGCAGAAGGCGCAGTGTTGAAGGTCGAACCGGTAGCCTGACTTAGCGCGCCAGTTTCCCAGCCATGCCGATGATGTCATCGAGCGGGTTGCCGTCGCCATCGAGATCGAGCAGGGAGCCGAGCCCGCCAAGGCCGCCCGCAGGTGCCGCCTGCTGACCGCCGCCCAAGGCTCCGCCAAGGACATTGCCGAGCATACCGCCCAGACCGCTGCCGCCTTGCGATTGACCGCCGCCGAACACGCTGCCGATCAGGCCACCTAATCCGCCACCTTGCTCGCCACCGGCCTGCTTCGCCATATAACCCGCAACCAGCATCGCGAGGATCGGCAGCATTTTCTTCAGCAGCGAGGAATCGATGCCCGTCTGTTCGGCCGCATGGCCCGCGACCGAACGGCTGACATCCTTTGACCCGAAAATCTGGCCGAGAACGTCATTACCCTTTTCAATCGGGGTCGGCTCTGGCGACAACACGCTGTCGAGCAACCCGCCACCGCCCAACTGGCCGAGGATACCGCCGAGCCCGTCAAGACCGCTGGGTTGCGCCTGTGCGGTCTTCTTGAACCCGCCCAGAATCGCAGGCAGCAATGCCTCTGCCCCGGCCTGTGCAATCTGTTCATTGACGCCCAATTGCTGCGCCACCGAACCAATTGCGCCCGATTGTTTGAGGATTTCCATCATGTCCATGCCAAGCACTCCTGAACTGTAAACTGGGGCCAGTGTCGCAGGAGAAACAGAAAAGCGGTAGTGGATTCCTGCACACTGCCGTCATTTTACAATTAATCTGCGGTTTCTGCTCCCTATTGTCACAGAATCAACCTATTCTCCGGCAATCCAGAACCGCCTTTGAAGGAAGGATTTCACAATGAGCATTTTCGGCAAAATCAAGGACGCCATTTTCGGCAAGAAGGCTGTCGCCGCTACACCCGCGCCCGAAGCGCCTGTTGTCGCTGCACCGGTAGAAGCCGCCCCTGTTGCAATCAGCGAAGTCGATGTCATCGCGCATCTCGAAGAAATCGACGCCAATGACGGCCGCAACCTCAATTGGCGCAGCTCGATCGTCGATCTGATGAAGATGCTCGGCATGGAAAGCTCGCTGCAGGAGCGCAAGGACCTCGCCATGGAACTCGGCTATACCGGCGAACTCGAGGGCAGCGCCGAAATGAACATCTGGCTGCACAAAGCCGTGCTCCGCGAACTCGCAGCCAATGGCGGTAAAGTGCCAGCTGACATGCTCGACTGAGCATCCGGTCACAACCAATCGCAGAGGGCGCCCGCTGCGGCGCCCTCTTCATATGTGCGGGGTGTCGAGCAAATCGGGCGGCACCAGCTCTCGTCGCGCCCGCACCGAAAACAGCATCTCCTTGCTGTAAAAGCGCAACGGCCAGTCGCGCTTACCCCTTTTGCTCCGCAGCAGCAGATTGACCGAAGCCAGCAGGTCAAGCTCGGCCTGTTCGGCGTTGTGCGCTTTGACGGTCGAAATATAGAATTGCGTCAGCGTTTCATGATAGCCTTGGCTGTCGTCATTCACCCCACCGACGCTCTCATTATAGCTGCGGATGATATCGGGTAGTTGCTGCTCGACCTTAATGTCGCTGCGTTCGCGCAGCAACCAAAGACAAGCGGCCAGATGCGCCTCGTGCGTCCACTTTGCACACGGCAAGGTGCGCGCGAGAAGTCCCTCCCCCACATGGCGGATGGCAGCTTCGTCTGAAAACAATCGAACATCGAACGCGGTCATAATTCCGGGCTTTCTGTTGCGCCCGGAATGACCGAGCCAGTTACGCGGCCTTTAGCGCCGCAGCTCTTACGCCTTCGTCAACATGATCCGCAAATTGCGCGAAATTGTCGATGAATTGCTGCACCAGCTTGTGCGCCGTTGCATCATATTCAGCCGGGTCAGCCCATGTCGAGCGCGGGTCGAGGATTTTGCTGTCTACACCGGGAACCGCAACCGGAACCTCAAAGCCGAAATTGGGGTCAATCCGGAATTCGGCTTGATTGAGGCTGCCGTCCAGCGCCGCATTGAGCAGGGCACGAGTGGCCTTGATAGGCATGCGACTGCCAACCCCATATTTTCCGCCGGTCCAACCGGTATTTACCAACCAGCAGGTCACTCCGCCACGCGCGATGCGTTCTTTCAGCAAATTGCCATAAACGCTCGGGTGGCGGGGCATGAAGGGTGCGCCGAAGCAAGTCGAGAAAGTTGCGCTAGGCTCTGTCACGCCGATTTCGGTGCCAGCAACGCGAGCGGTGTAGCCCGACAGGAAGTGATACATTGCCTGATCGGCGGTAAGCCGCGAAATCGGGGGCAAGACGCCATAGGCATCGGCCGTCAGCA
Organism: Sphingorhabdus pulchriflava; assembly: GCF_003367235.1. Taxonomy (GTDB): domain Bacteria; phylum Pseudomonadota; class Alphaproteobacteria; order Sphingomonadales; family Sphingomonadaceae; genus Sphingorhabdus_B; species Sphingorhabdus_B pulchriflava. The sequence goes on along the minus strand of NZ_QRGP01000001.1, from coordinate 900,695 downwards.
TGATGATGTTCTTTGGCACCGGCCCCAGATTGTCCTTGGACGCATTGGGAATGAAGTCGATCGGATAGGAACCACGGCTGTTTTCAGCGAGGCTGTTGTCGTTGAAATCGAGTTCGCGCGTCTCGCGATTAATGACGACATTTTCCAGCACTGTACCGAAACGCTTGGTCGTTGCAAAAATTTCCGGCTCGGCTTCGGGCGAAAGGTTGATCATCTTGGCGTAGCAGCCGCCTTCAAAATTGAAGACCGCGGTGTCCGACCAGCCATGCTCGTCGTCGCCGATCAGCGTGCGACTGGCATCTGCAGACAATGTCGTCTTGCCGGTGCCCGACAGGCCAAAGAAGATGGCAGTATCGCCATTGGGACCGATATTGGCCGAGCAGTGCATCGGCATCACGCCCTGCTCGGGGAGCAGATAGTTGAGGATGCCGAAAACCGACTTCTTCATTTCACCGGCATAGGCTGTACCGCCGATGAGGATCAGTTTTTCGGTGAAATTGACCGCGATGACGGTTTCGCTGCGGCAGCCATGGCGCGCGGGATCGGCGCGGAAACTGGGCAGATCAATGATGGTATATTCGGGAACCAGATCGGCCAGTTCAGATTCTTCAGGGCGCACTAGCAAGGTGCGAATGAACAGATTGTGCCAGGCAAGCTCGTTAATCACACGCACATTAACGCGATATTCGGGCTGAGAGCCGCCGAAGAGGTCGGCTACATAAAGCTCGTCCTTTGCGGCAAGCGCCGCGAAGAAATCTTCCTTCAAAGCCGCGAAATGCACCGGATCCATCGCCACATTGGTTTTACCCCAATGGATCGTACTCTCGGTCGTCGCGTCACGAACGATAAACTTGTCCGAAGCCGAACGGCCGGTATGTTTGCCTGTTTCGACAACCAGCGGCCCCTCCTTGGCCAAAATTCCTTCGCCCTTGTTCAGCGCCGATTCGACTAGTCGTGCCGTGCCGAGATTCCATAAAATCTTGGCGGGGGTCGAAATACCTTGTTTTTCAAGGGAGAAGTTCGGCGCTGCGGACACGTTGGCTTCCTTTATGTCAGGTGGATGCATAGGTATGCACGGTAGTTGAAGCGGCCCCTAAACTACGCCTGCCACTTCGTCAAACATGGGGACGAGCATTTTACCGAAAGAAAATTGTCACACTCTGCAACAAGGGCTTTTGTACATGCCATTGATGCCAGCCCATAGCCTTCCTATAAGCGCCCCGATGTCTGCCAATATTGCTCTTGTTGATGATGATCGAAACATCCTTACTTCCGTGTCGATCGCGATGCAGGGCGAAGGCTATGTTACTAGACTATATCCGGATGGCGAAGCGGCGTTAAAAGCCTTGCTCGAAAATCCCGCTGACTTGGGCATCTTCGATATCAAAATGCCGCGCATGGACGGCCTCGAGCTTTTGCGGAGGCTGCGTGAGAAGTCCGACATGCCCGTCATTTTCCTAACCTCGAAAGACGAAGAGCTCGACGAGGCGCTAGGTTTGGCGATGGGTGCGGACGACTATATCACCAAGCCTTTCTCGCAACGGCTCCTCATTGCTCGGGTCAAAGCAATTTTGCGACGTACCGCGGTGCGCAGCCAAAGCGCAGATGATTCGGACCTGCCAGAGCCCGATCCTATGATCCGCGGTAGTCTGGAAATGGACCCGGCGCGCCATCATGTGCGGTGGAAAGATCAACCGGTTACGCTCACCGTCACCGAGTTTATGATCTTGGAGGCACTCGCATCTCGCCCGGGCGTTGTTCGCACCCGAAGCCAGTTGATGGACATCGCCTATCAGGACGATGTCTATGTCGATGACCGCACCATCGACAGCCACATCAAAAGGCTACGTCGGAAATTCCGTCAAATCGATCCCGAATTTTCTGCCATTGATACCCTGTACGGCGCCGGATACCGTTTCACCGATGAGTGAGGGGGATCGTTTCGCCCTGGGGTGGAGCCGCAAGCTTTCACTCACGTCGCGCATCTTGGCAGTCAACCTGTTCGCGCTTGCCTTGATGGCCAGCGGACTGATTTTTCTTGATAATTATCGTTCGCGGCTGGTTTCGGAGCGCCAACAAAGTGCTGAGAAGCAGATTCTATTGCTCGCCAACGCGCTTCAACATGTTGAGCCAACAGAGCAGGCGGCGTTTCTGACCAATTTTGCCCAAGATGAGACGTTACGGGTTCGTATCTATTCTCATAATGGGGCCAAAACTTTTGACAGTTTTCAGGCAGCGCCGCCGACATACCGGCTGGTCGACCCCTCGACCGAACCATGGCGCAAGGCCGCCGCACGCTGGATCGACCGTGTGTTCGATTTTCTTGTGCAATCTCCTCGGCTGGAATGGTTTCGTGAACCCAAATCCGACGTCGCGCCCAGTTGGCCGGAATTGAGCGGTGTGCGAGCAGGTCAAGCGAAGTCAGACGTCCGTTTCGCAGACGATTTGACGCATATCATCAGCGCCACCACGGTTTGGCCGAAAGATGGCCGTAAACTGTTGACCACCGCAAATGCCCGCGATGTTCGTGCTTATGTGCGGGCCGAGCGCTTTACCGTTGCGATGTTTATGTTGGCGGTGCTCGCCATATCGATACTGCTGTCCCTGTTTCTGGCGCGGACCATAGTCCGTCCGCTGCAGCATTTGGCGCGGGCCGCCGTCAAGGTGCGCCTAGGTCGCGCGCCCGACGTAACCATCCCCCGAATGCCTACGCGTCGTGACGAAATTGGCATGCTTGCGCGTGCCCTGTCAGATATGAGTAACGCACTGCGCCAGCGGATCGATGCGACCGAAGCCTTTGCCGCCGATGTTGCGCACGAAATCAAGAATCCGATCGCATCGCTCCGCTCCGCCCTCGATGGCATCGGACATGTGAAAGACCCGAAATTGCGCGATCAGTTGATGGCGGTCGCTCAGGCCGATGTCCTGAGAATGGACCGCTTGATCAGCGATATTTCTGATGCGAGCCGCATCGATGCCCAACTCGCCAAGGCCAAATTCGAGCGTATCGACCTTGGCGACATGATTGATCAGCTTTTGGCTGCCCGCGAAAGCCGCAACGCCGACGGTGATATTCGTGTCGCATTCGCACGCCCACGCAAGGGAAGTGCGATGATTTTCGGCGAAGATATCCGCATCGAACGGGTGTTGACCAACTTGATCGATAATGCGGTATCCTTTTCGCCGAGTGGCGGCTTGGTCGAAATCTCCGCTACACGCAGTGGCGATGAAATCATCGTTCGCATTAGCGATCAGGGGCCCGGCATCCCGCCCGAAGAGCGTGAAACCGTTTTTCGCCGGTTCCACAGCATTCGTCCTGAAAAAGAGGGATTTGGTGAACATAGCGGATTGGGCCTGGCAATAGCGCGGACGATTATCGAAGGGCATCACGGCACAATCACGGTCGATGACCGCGAAGATGCCCAGGGTGGAGCCTGTTTCAAAGTCACCCTGCCCGCCATCTCCGAAACGGTGTGAACAGCGTGTCTAACCGCATCCATGCCACCAGCGTCGCGATCGACGGTTTTGGGGTCGCGATCATCGGCAAGTCCGGGTCAGGCAAGTCTGATCTGGCGCTGCGATTGATCGACCGTGGGGCTGTACTTGTCTGCGACGACGCAATTAATCTGATCGACCAAGACGGAGGCCCTTGGATTCACGTCAGCCCTAATATCGAGGGGAAGCTTGAAGTACGCGGATTGGGCATTGTGTCCACACCTTATTTAGAGAAAGCCCCGCTCCGCTTGGTCGTCAATCTGGACCTACCGCCAGAGCGACACCCAATTTCATGGCCATTTCGCAATATCGGTAATTTTGCGACGCCCGAGCTTCGCCTCAATGCATTTGAAGCAAGTGCACCGATAAAAGTTGAACAGGCCCTGCAAAGGTTGCTTGATCAGCAGTTCATACCGGTGCGACAAGCAGGTTCAGCCAGCTGATGGGAACGCGTATGCCTGCAAGCCGAAAGCCACACAGAGTATTGTTGGTAACTGGTCTGTCCGGAGCAGGCAAATCAACTGTGCTCAAGACACTCGAAGATCTGGGCTGGGAAGCCGTCGACAATTTCCCGATCCGGTTGGCGCGCCCCCTGCTCGCCTTACCTCCGGCGGAGGGTCAAGCGCCGGATAACGCTCCACTAGCCCTCGGTTTTGACACACGTACCCGCGGATTTGAAACGCAGAGACTGATTGAAGAAATCAAAGATTTGCAGAGCCGCGATGGAGTGGAAATTACAACCTTATTCGTCGATTGCGCCGGAACCGAAATTGAGCGGCGCTATGCAGAGACAAGGCGCCGTCACCCGCTGGCGCAGGATCGTCCTGCGATTGACGGGATATCGGAAGAGCGCACCCTCATGGAACCATTGCGTCGCTGGTCCGATCTGGTGATTGACACCAGCCGTATGTCTGCCAGCGAGCTGCAGGCGGAAATACGGAACCGGTTCCGACTGAAAGAAGGCCGGATGACAGTGTCGATAACCAGCTTTGGTTTTTCGCGTGGCGTCCCCCCGAATGCCGACCTCATCTTTGATCTCCGCTTCCTGCAGAACCCGCATTGGGACCCGGAGCTGCGACCTTTGACCGGGCTCGACGCGGCGGTTGGCGAATATGTCGCAGCCGATCCGACCTTTGAAGGCGCAATATCGCGGATTTCTGACCTGCTGACCTATTTGCTCCCGCTCTACGACGCGCAGGGTAAGTCCTATCTGACTATAGCCTTCGGATGCACAGGCGGGCGCCATCGATCGGTGTTCGTCGCTGAAAAATTCGCCCGGATGTTGCGCGAAGATGGCTATGCGCCGTCTGTCAATCATCGTAACTTGCACTCAAGGCCAGTTGACGCGCTCGAATGGCAAGGTAATCAGGCGCGCCCGTTGTATAACGACTGATGAAAGTCGACGCGGTGCGGACAGGGAATGGAACTTCAAACCGATGATCGGACTGGTACTGGTAACGCATGGCACATTGGCAAGGGAATTTGTCGTGGCCATGGAACATGTGGTGGGACCGCAAAAGCTGATCGAAACGATCTGCATCGGTCCGCGCGACGATATGGAAGCGCGGCGCAAGGAAATTGCCCAGGCCATCAAGTCGGTCGATGAAGGCGAAGGCGTCATCGTTCTGTCAGACCTCTTCGGCGGCACCCCGTCGAACCTTGCTATTTCGCTGCTCGATGCCGGTCGGGTCGAGGTGATTGCGGGTATCAACCTTCCTATGCTCATCCGGCTTGAAAGTGCGCGCAAGAATATGAACGTCGGCGATGCTGTGCGGGCGGCCCGCGATGCCGGACGGAAATATATCAGCGTAGCCTCTGAATTGTTGGAGGCATCGCGGTGAGCCGGGTCAGCCGCACGCTGACAATCGTCAACCAAAAGGGTCTGCACGCCCGAGCGAGCGCCAAATTTGTAACCTTTGTCAGCCGGTTACCCGAAGGACTGAAGGTCGAAGTTGAAAAGGACGGGCAGTCGGTTGCCGGGACTTCGATCATGGGTCTGATGATGTTAGGCGCTGCGAAAGAGAGCAACATCACAATCCATGTTGAAGGCGAGGGCTCGGACATGGCGCTCGAAAAACTGGCCGGGCTCGTCACCGACGGCTTCGGCGAAGACTAAAGCGCAATGCGCCGGGAAATTACCGGGTTTTCCAATCCGCTGATCAAGCGGGTTCGGTCACTGCGCGAAAAGAAGCACCGCAAACGCGAAGGGCTGTTTTTGGCGGAAGGGCTTCGTATCCTGACCGAAGCGCGCGAGGCAGGGTTCCTGCCCGAAATGCTGTTTCGTTGCACCGATCGCGATGCCCATAGCCTTGAAATCGCGCTGGAAGGTGAAGTGCTGGCGGCGGGTGGCGACGTGATTGAAACCAGCGCCGATATTCTTTCCAAGTTGTCGGGTAAGGACAATCCGCAGACGGTCATCGGCGTGTACCGTGAAATGGCAACACCTCTCGAATCGCTCGACCGGAACAGCGCGCAAATATGGCTGGTGGCGCAGGCGATGCGCGATCCCGGCAATTTGGGCACCATGTTGCGCACGGGCGATGCTGTTGGCGCCGGCGGACTGATCCTGCTCGACGATTGCACCGATCCCTTTTCGGTCGAGGCTGTCCGCGCGAGTATGGGGGCGATTTTTACGCAGAAACTGGTGCAGTGTCGCTGGGACGAATTCCTGCCATGGCTGCGCGAAGGCGCGGGGCAATTGGTGGGCACCAGCCTGCAAACCGATAACGACTATCAGGAAGGACGCTACACCGCGCCTTGCTTCATTTTGACCGGAAACGAAGCACAGGGCTTGCCGGAGGCTTATGAAGCCGAATGCGATTTGCTTGTCAAAATGCCGATGCTGGGCAAAGCGGATAGCCTTAACGCGGCGGTTGCGACGGCAGTGATGGCTTATGAGGTGCTGAACCAGTTCCGACGCGGCTGAGAAATATCACTTCTTGTTCGACGCTATAAGTCCCTGCTCTGCTTCGCTCCCATATCGGGGCAATGCCTCGATTTCCGGGACATCTTCAAGTTCGCGCTTGCCAGTTTCAATGTTGAGCTCGGCGAATTTGCGGCCTGTACTCATCACATTACGTTCAAAACTGCCGACAAATTTGTTGTAGTTGTTGACGGCCGAGGACAGTCCGGAGCCGACCGATTTCAAATGCCCTGCAGCAACAGCAATCCTGTCATACATTTCCTTGCCCAACGCGCCAATCTGCTTGGCTTCGCGTGCGAGTCCCTCTTGCCGCCATACGCTCGCCACCGTGCGCGCAATCGCGACAAGATTGGTAGGCGTTGCCAACAACACACGCTTTTCAAAGGCATGATCCCATAGCGTCGGATCATGTTCGAGCGCAGCTGCGAGGAAATGCTCGCCGGGGACGAACATAATAACATAATCGGGCGCGTCGTCGAACTGGTCCCAATAGGCCTTGCGCGATAGCCCTTCGATATGGTTTTTCATCGAGGCCGTATGCCGCGACATCGCGATTTGGCGCGCATCGTCGTCATCGGCATTAAAGCCATCCTGATAGTCGTTCAACGATACCTTGGCGTCGATCACGAGGCTGCGCCCGCCCGGCACACGAATGATGGCATCGGGCCGCAACCGCCCATCTTCGACGGTAACGCTTGCCTCGGTTACGAAATCGACATGCTCGGATAGGCCGCAGCTTTCCAGCACATTTTTGAGCTGCTGCTCACCCCAGCGACCGCGTGCCTTGGGGGCATTGCGCAATGAATTGACCAGCCGTGCGGCCTCACTCTGCACCCGCTCCTGCCCTGCTCGCATCTGGTCGATCAGGCCGGTTAGAGCACCATAGGCTTCTGTGCGTTCCTTCTCGATCTTGCCGACCTGATCCTCATAGGCCTTCAATCGCTCCCCGACCGGCGCAAGCAACTGCTTCAACCGCTCTTCATTCTTCTCGCCTGCCTGATGAAAGCGCTCGTCCGCACGCTGCAAAAAGGCCTGCTGTGCTTCTCCGAGCAGCTTCTGCCCGATTTCGCCAAATTGGGAGGATAGCAAATCCTTGGCTTCCGAGAGCGCCTTCAACTGCTCGTTAAAGCTGCGCTCACGCTCCTCGAGCGAGGTTTCGAGCCTTGCCAGCCGATCTTTGGCAGCATCGCGTTCAACCAAAACTTCATCAAGCATAGCCCGCAATTGCACGGTCGTTTCCGCACCTGCACGCGCCGCTTTACCACCCATCAGCCAGCCTAGGCCAAGGCCAGCCAGTAAGACAGCGACAACTACGAAAATGACAATCAACGGTTCCAAATCAAGCTCCACCACAAGGAACGAATATGGAACATAGGCCGTCCCAATGGCGCGTCAAGCGCTTTGCGCTGTAGCCCGGCGCGTTCGCTTCACTTTGGCGTAACTGACTACGCTCAGTGGGATCAGCCCCGCATAGACCAGACTTGCCGCAATTAACGCGACCCAGGGCGCTGAAATCAAAGCCGCGGCAAACAGCCCCACACCTGCCAGCGCCAGAAAGCGGAACGACCGACGGATACGGATCGACGACCAGCTGAAGGTTGCTACATTTGAGATCATCAAGGCGGCGCAGAGCAGCATCCACGGCCCAATCAGCCGATAGTCGCGCGCCCATTCGGCACCAGTTTCGAGCCAGATTGTAAGTGGTAGCAGAGCCAACCCTGCGCCAGCAGGCGAAGGCACACCGGTATTGAATCCGGCGGATTTGTGCGGCTGATCATCGGCGTCGATCCGCGCATTGAATCGCGCCAACCGGAGTGCTGCACACAGCACAAAGAACAGGCAAATCGTCCAGCCGAAACGCGGCATATGCTGCAACGCCCAGCTATAGATAATCAACGAGGGAGTCGCCCCAAAGGCAATCACATCGGACAAGGAATCTAGTTCGGCACCAAAGCGGCTTTCACCCTTCAGCATTCGCGCAATGCGGCCATCCATCGCGTCGAGCACACCCGCGACTACGACAGAGAGGAGTGCGGCATCCCAATTGCTCTGCATGGCAAACCAGACGCCGGAGAGGCCGGTGCACAAGGCCATGGCGGTAACAGCATTAGGCGCCAGCGCGCGCAGCGATATTCCCGGTCGAGGATTGCTATCAGTCATAACACTTGATGTCGGATGCACGCTTTCGCCTGTCAATGGGCGATTGCGCGCAGATCCTGATCAACACCGATTTCAGCGAGGATCGTTTCACCAGCGACGCAGCGCTGACCTTTTATTATACGTGGCGCAGTCCCGTGCGGCAGATATACGTCAACGCGGCTGCCAAAGCGGATCAGACCGACACGCTGGCCAGCAGCGACGACATCGCCTTCCTTCACAAAGGCAACGATGCGGCGGGCGACAAGGCCTGCAATCTGGGTGAAGCCGATGCGCACGCCATCGGGCCGTTCGACAAGGAAATGCTGGCGCTCATTCTCTTCGCTGGCCTTATCCAGATCAGCGTTGAGGAATTTGCCCGCAATATAGGCCACGCGCTTGATCGTGCCGCGAATGGGGGCGCGGTTGATATGCACGTCGAAGACGCTCATGAAAATCGACACCCGCGTCATCGGCTGGTCACCTAGTCCTGCCGGACCAGCCAGTTCGGGTGGCGGCAGAACCTTTTCGATGAGCGTGACCAGGCCATCGGCTGGTGCCACCACAAAACGGTCGTCAATCGGTGTCGCGCGGGCAGGGTCACGGAAAAACGCCAAAGTCCAGATGGTAATACCCGCCATAGGCCAGGCAAGCGTTTCCCAAGCCATGAAGGCAAACACCGCCGTCACCGCCGCAGCGATGAGACCGAATTTACGCCCTTCCGGATGAACCGGGGGGAAAGACCATTTTGCGACCCCGGTGCCCCGGTTTGTCAGTTCTTGCTTTGTCATTGCGGCGCCTTCTACGGCGAGTGGCGCGATGTTACAACTGTTAGCTTCGCATCTCAGCTATGCGCAAGATTGTCGACAATCTGTTGACAATGCAAGATGCGCGCGCCAGCATTCCATCCATGCAATCCACATCGGCAATCTCAAATTCAACCAAAACCTCAGCGGCAGAAATTGCCCGCACGGTAATCGAAGCGCTCGAAGCAGGCGAATTTGCGCCTGGCCAACGCATGGTCGAAGCCGATCTGTGCCTGCGTTTCGGCGTTGGCAGGCAGATTATCCGCGAAGCGCTGCAGCATCTGAACGCCTATGGCGTCGTCGCGATCGAGCCAAATCGCGGCGCACATATCATCCATGTCACCCGCCACGAAGCCGTAATGACGCTGGAATTGACCGAACTTCTGTTCGGGCTGGTTTCACGCAGCGCCGCTCGCCGTATTGCCGCGGGTTGCGACCCAACACGACTGTCGGACGCGATTGGCCAGCTTGTCGCATCCTCAGAAACTGACGATCCAGTCCATTATATGCGCGCGCGCCGTCACCTGTTCGCCGCGCTTTCACACATCGCGGGCAACCCTGAATTGAACCGCATCATGGAGCAGGTCCGCGTCCATGTGATGCGCGCACAGTTTGGTTTTGCCGCATTCCGTTCAGGGCATGCGCTGGAACTGGCAGAGATTGGTCGGACTGTGCTGGTAGGCAAATCAGAGGAAGCCGAGGATTTGAGCCGGGCCTATGTCCGCCGCATCCGCGAATTCCTGCAACAGATATAGACATATGGAGAGAGGAAGAGCCATGGATTATGATCTTGTCATTCGGAACGGCCATATCGTCGACGGCAGCGGCAAGCCTGCCTTTACAGGTGATGTCGGCGTTCGCGACGGAAAGATTGTTGCCGTTGGCACTGTCGAAGGCCGGGCTGCGAGCGAAATCGACGCTGGCGGAAAACTTGTCACGCCGGGCTTTGTCGACATCCACACTCATTTTGACGGTCAGGCGACATGGGAAAGCCGCATGGCACCCTCGTCGAACCACGGCGTCACCACGGTGCTGATGGGCAATTGCGGCGTCGGCTTTGCCCCCTGCCGTCCGCACCAGCGCGACATGCTGGTCAAATTGATGGAAGGGGTTGAGGATATCCCCGAAGTCGTAATGGTCGATGGCCTGCCTTGGAATTGGGAAACCTTCCCCGATTATCTGAACGCGCTGGAAGAACGCAAACTCGATATCGATGTTGCAACGCAGGTTCCGCACTCCGCCGTACGCATCTTCGTCATGGGCGAACGCGCGGCACGGCACGAACCGCCGACCAAAGACGATCTGGCGCAGATGCGCGCGCTGGTAAAAGAAGCGATCGAAGCGGGTGCATTTGGCGTGACCACCTCGCGCAACATGATGCACCGGACACGCGCGGGCGAGCTTGCGCCCAGCCTCTATTCCGAGTTTGACGAGCTTTGCGCGCTGATGGACGGGCTGGTCGAAGCCAAGGCAGGCGTTTTCCAGATGATCCCTGCCCCCGCCAACGATGCGGAAGAGGAATTTGCCCTGCTGCGCGGTCTGGCTGAACATGGCAAGCGACCGGTGTCCTTCACCCTGCTCGATGTCCCCGGCCAGCCCGGCGCTGGCTGGCGGTCAATGCTGCGCGGTCTGGAGAAGGCCCGGCAGGATGGGCTGCAGATGCGCGGTCAGGTCGCACCTCGGCCCGTCGGCATGTTCTATGGCCTCGACCTCAGCCTGAATCCGTTCAGCTCGCACCCCAGCTACAAGGCGATCGCCGGGCTGCCTTTGGCGGATCGGGTCGCGAAGATGCGCGATCCGGAATTCCGTGCGCAATTGTTGTCGGAAATCGCAGAAGACAGCAATCCGGTAACGCTCACGCTGATCAACGCCTTCCGCGCCAGTAATGAATGGGAAGATGGCCGCCCGAATTACGAACCCGAACGCGCCAACAGCATGGAAGCCCGCGCGCAGGCAGCCGGACAAAGCGTCGAGGAATTTGCCTATGACAGGCTGCTTGAGGATGAAGGGCGTCGGATGTTCTACCTGCCCGCTGCCAATTATACCGAAGGCAATCTGTCTGCGGTGCGCGAAATGCTGGGCCATCCTGACACCGTGATGGCACTGGCCGATGGTGGCGCGCATTACGGCCTGATCTGCGATTCAAGCTTCCCAACCTATTATCTACAACGCTGGGCGCGCGATGCTGCAGAGAGCGAACGCATTGATTTGCCCCGGGCTGTAGCTGAACTGACCTCCAAAACAGCGGCGACCGTAGGCCTTAACGATCGCGGCTTGATCGCTCCGGGCATGAAGGCTGATCTGAATGTGATCGATTTTGACGCGTTGCAATTGCGCGTGCCGGAGATTGTCTATGACCTTCCGGCAGGCGGCAAGCGGATGCTGCAAAAGGTGGACGGCATTGTCGCGACGATCGTCAACGGCAAGATTACTTACCGCAATGGTGAGCCCACCGGCGAGCTGCCCGGAAGGCTCGTTCGACGCACCGCAATGGAACTAGCGGCCTGAACATATTCTAATGCTTTAGTCTGATGGCCAATCGCTTGCCGCACAGGCAGTTGATTGGTCGTCAAACTTTGCTATGGCGCAGGCGCAAACAATAGAGAATCCCCAAAGGAAAGCAGCTTCGTCATGGCAAAAATCAAGGTGAAAAACCCCGTCGTCGAACTCGATGGCGACGAAATGACCCGGATCATCTGGGAATGGATTCGCGAACGCCTGATACTGCCCTATCTCGACATCGACCTGAAATATTATGACCTGGGCGTCGAAGCCCGTGACGCGACGGACGACAAGATCACCGTAGATGCCGCGAACGCGATCAAGCAATATGGCGTCGGCGTGAAATGCGCAACGATCACCCCTGACGAAGCCCGTGTTGAAGAATTCAACCTCAAGAAAATGTGGAAATCGCCCAACGGCACGATCCGCAATATTCTTGGCGGCGTCGTGTTCCGCGAACCGATCGTGATCGAAAACGTCCCTCGCCTGATTCCCGGCTGGACCGACCCGATTGTGGTTGGCCGTCATGCCTTTGGCGACCAGTATCGCGCCACGGACACGCTGATCCCCGGTCCGGGCACGCTGCGACTTGTTTTTGACGGCGATGACGGCGAAAAACTGGACCTCGAAGTCTTCAAATTCCCGAGCAGCGGCGTCGCAATGGCGATGTACAATCTCGACGATTCGATCCGCGACTTTGCCCGCGCATCGCTCAACTACGGCCTCAACCTTGGCTGGCCTGTGTACCTGTCGACCAAGAACACCATCCTCAAGGCCTATGACGGCCGCTTCAAGGATCTGTTCCAGGAAATCTTCGAAACCGAAGGCTTCAAGGAAAAATTCGCCGCCGCCGGTATCGTGTACGAACACCGCCTGATCGACGACATGGTCGCATCGGCGCTGAAATGGAGCGGCAAGTTCGTGTGGGCCTGCAAAAATTATGATGGCGACGTCCAGTCGGATCAGGTGGCGCAGGGCTTCGGTTCGCTCGGTCTGATGACCTCGATCCTGATGACGCCCGACGGCAAGACCGTCGAGGCGGAAGCTGCGCACGGCACCGTCACTCGCCACTACCGCCAGCATCAGGCCGGCAAGGCAACTTCGACCAACCCGATTGCGTCGATCTTCGCCTGGACCGGTGGTCTGAAGTTCCGTGGCAAGTTCGACGACACACCCGACGTGACGCGCTTTGCCGAAACGTTGGAGCAGGTCTGCATCGAAACCGTCGAAAGCGGTGCAATGACCAAGGACCTCGCCATCCTGATCGGCCCCGATCAGGCGTGGATGACCACCGAGCAGTTTTTCGAAACGGTTCGCGCCAATCTCGAAACAAAAATGGGCAATTGGCAGTAAGTTGCTGACATCGGCGGCCCGCTCCCCTTAAGAAGGGGCATGGCCGCCGAACTCCACACCGAAGGTTTGAACAACGCGCTCGTCATCTTGGGCGCGGCGGGGATTGTTATTCCTGCATTCGCCCGGTTGCGGATCACCCCGATTATCGGGTTCCTGCTGGTCGGTGTTCTGGTCGGCCCCATGGGTCTCGGCTCGCCTGCAGCGCAATATCCGTGGTTACGCTGGATAACCATTTCCGACACTGCCGAAATCACCCGCATCGGTGAATTTGGCATCATCCTGTTGCTGTTCGGCATCGGGCTTGAACTGTCATTCCGCAGGCTTTGGCGGATGCGCAAGCAGGTCTTCGGGCTGGGTGCCGCCGAATTATTTGGTGGAGCGATATTGATCGGCGGCGCGTTGTTTGCCGTTGGCTACAACGCCACCGAAGCTATCGGGCTTGGTCTCGCACTCTCGCTGTCTTCTACAGCATTGGTTCTGCCAATTGCAGGCACAACGTCCTCTGTGGGCCGCTCTGCATTCGCCATGCTGTTGTTTGAGGATCTGGCGATTGTGCCGATCATCTTTGTCCTCGGCGTGCTTGGCCCGCAGGCAGCAAGCGGTGGCGGATGGGATGCGTTGTTTTCGGTGGCGTGGCAGGGACTGTCAGTGATCGTCGTGATGCTAGTTGCGGGCCGCTATCTGCTTCCGCCGCTGTTCGGGCAGGCTGCACGCACCAAAAGCCCGGAATTGTTTATCGCCGCCACTCTGCTGGTCGTCATATTGTCGAGCCTCGCTACTGCCGCGGTTGGTCTTTCCCCCATCGTTGGCGCACTGATCGCCGGATTGCTGATCGCTGAAACCGACTATCGCGGCGAAGTCGAAACCGTGGTCGAACCCTTTAAGGGGTTGGCGTTGGGTGTATTTCTGATCAGCATCGGCATGCAGATCGACATCGGTTTCATATCGTCCAATTGGGACAAACTGGTGGCTGCAGTTGTCGTGGCCGTTGCAATAAATGCCCTTGTCGTCATCAGCCTGCTCAAACTTGCCGGCGCTCGGCCGGGCGTGGCAACCGAGACGGGCCTATTGATGGCTAGCCCATCCGAAACAACTTTGATCGTTCTGGGTGCCGCCAGCGCGGCACAAATCATCGATCCCGAAACTGCCCGGTTTTGGCAGGTTGCGACCGCTATAGGTTTGCTGATTACGCCAATATTGGCCAGGATAGGTCACGATATGGCGCGACGCATCCAGGTGCGGTCGAGCGGATTGGCGCTTGAAGAAGAGATCCGTTCCGACGTCGAACCGCGCACAGTCATTATCGGTTTCGGTCGTGTGGGACAGTTGGTGGCAGAAATGCTGCAAGCGCACGATCAACCCTATTTGGCGGTTGAGCACAATGTCGACGCGGTCGTAGCCGCGCGGCGCGACGGATATAATGTCATTTTTGGCGATGTCAGAAAGCCGCAAACCTTGGACAGACTGCATCTCGATACCGCCAAGGCGCTGGTGCTGACGATGAACGATCCGGTGCTGGCAGCGAAGACGGTGAAGCGAATTCGCGCGCAGCATGCCGATATAACCATCGTCGCCCGCGCCCGCGACGCAGATCATGCCGCAGAGCTCTATCTGGCCGGCGTAAGCGATGCGGTGCCCGAAACGCTCGAAAGCTCGCTTCAGCTGTCAGAGGCAGTTCTTGTCGATCTCGGCATTGCGATGGGACCGGTGATCGCATCCATCCATGAGAAACGCGACGAGTTCCGTCGCGCCATCAAGGAAGCTGGGGAGCTCGACAAAGCCCCCCGCCTCAAACTGCGCAGCAGGCTTAACCCGCAAGCACAGCCTTGATCGCATCGAGCCCGGCCTGCGCCTGAGCGGCGCCTGCTGGTCCACCACCCTGCGCCATTTCCGGACGACCACCACCGCCCTGCCCGCCCATTGCGGTGGTGGCGGCGCGAACGAGATCGGGTGCAGCAAATTTGCCGGTCAATTCGGGCGAGACAGCGACAACGACGGTATTGGCATTTTCGTTAGAAGCGATAATCGCGACAACACCACCGCCAAGTGCCTTCATCTGTTCGTCGGCAAGCCCACGCAGCGCCTTGGGTTCAATTCCGGCGATGACCTGCCCTATGAAACTGGTATCGCCGATTTTCTCGGCTTCCGCCTTGGGGCCACCGCCGCCCGAAAGCGCCAGCTTGGTCTTGGCGTCCGATAGTTCCTTTTCGAGCGTGCGACGTTCTGCGAGAAGGGTTTCGACGCGCGTTGCCACTTCATCTGGCGCTGTTTTGAGCAGCGACGCGATGTCCTTCAACTGGCTTTCACGGCGCGCAAGATGCTGGCGGGCGGCCTCACCGGTCAATGCCTCTATACGGCGAATGCCGCTCGCGACGGCTCCTTCAGAAACAATCGTCATCAGTGCGATATCGCCGAGCGCATTGACATGGGTGCCGCCGCACAATTCGACCGAATAATTGGCGCCCTCAACCTCTCCCATGCTGAGCACGCGGACTTCGTCGCCATATTTCTCACCAAACAGAGCCAGCGCGCCCGCCTCGACTGCTTGGTCGGGAGCCATCAAGCGAGTGGTCACCGCAGTGTTTCGGCGGATTTGCGCATTGACCTCGGCCTCGATGTCGGCAATTTCTTCAGGCGTCACAGCCTGATTGTGCGAAAAGTCGAAACGCAGGCGATCTGGTGCAACCATACTACCCTTTTGCGTCACATGGCTACCCAAGCGATTACGGAGTGCCGCATGCAGCAAGTGCGTGGCACTGTGGTTCGAACGCAGCGTATCACGGCGCACGGTATCGATCTTTAGCTGGACGACATCGCCCACCTTCACTTCGCCGGTATCAACGGTCAACTGGTGCGCATGCAGGCGACCCAGTGGCTTCGAGGTGTCAGTGACCGTCGCTGCAAAGCCCGACAAGCTCGAAATTGTGCCAGCATCGCCCATCTGACCACCGCTTTCGCCATAAAAGGGCGTCTGGTTGGTGATCAATGTCACGCTGTCACCAGCTTTGGCGGATTGTACTTCAGCGCCATCCTTGACGAGTGCAACCACCTGCCCCTCGCCCTCGGTCGCGGTATAGCCGGTAAACTCCGTCGAACCGACACGCTCGGCAATATCGAACCAGACCTCATCCGAAGCCTTTGCGCCCGAACCCTTCCACGCGGCGCGCGCCATCGCTTTCTGGTTATCCATTGCGGCATCAAAGCCGGCACGGTCAATACCGAAACCCTGCGCGCGGAGTGCATCTTCGGTCAGGTCATATGGGAAGCCGTAAGTGTCATAGAGCTTGAACGCGGTTTCGCCCGCGAGCACGTCACCCGCCTTCATTCC
Source organism: Sphingorhabdus pulchriflava (assembly GCF_003367235.1). GTDB lineage: Bacteria > Pseudomonadota > Alphaproteobacteria > Sphingomonadales > Sphingomonadaceae > Sphingorhabdus_B > Sphingorhabdus_B pulchriflava. The sequence goes on along the minus strand of NZ_QRGP01000001.1, from coordinate 884,152 downwards.
GCCGGTTGCCTCGTCGAGCAACTTCAGCCCCTTGTCGAGCGTGCGGCGGAACTGGGTTTCCTCTTGGCGGAGCGTCGCTTCGATCAGCGGCTGGGCGCGGAGCAGTTCCGGATAGGCCGCACCCATTTCAGCGGCAAGACTGCCGACCAAGCGGTGCATCAAAGGCTCTTTGGCTCCAAGCAAATGCGCGTGGCGCATCGCGCGGCGCATGATGCGACGCAGAACATAGCCCCGCCCTTCGTTGGAGGGCATCACGCCATCGGCCAGCAGGAAGCTGGTTGAACGTAGGTGATCCGCAATGACGCGGTGGCTCGCCTTGCTGTCACCTTCTGCCTTGGATCCGGTCAGCTCTTCAGAGGCGGCAATCAGCGCCTTGAAGGTATCGGTATCATAATTGTCGTGTACGCCCTGCAGCACCGCGGCAATGCGTTCCAGCCCCATGCCGGTGTCGATCGATGGCTTGGGCAAAGGCACATCGGTGCCATCATCCTGCCGTTCGAACTGCATGAAGACGAGGTTCCAGATTTCGACGAAGCGGTCGCCATCCTCGTCCGGGCTACCCGGGGGCCCACCGAAAATATGTTCGCCATGATCGTAGAAGATTTCGCTGCACGGGCCGCAGGGCCCGGTATCGCCCATCGACCAGAAATTATCGCTGGTCGGGATACGAATGATGCGATGTTCTGGCAGGCCTGCAATCTTCTTCCAAAGATCAAAGGCTTCATCATCGGTGTGATAGACCGTTGCCGTCAGCTTGTCCGGGTTCAAACCCCAGACTTTGGTCAGCAAAGTCCAGGCATGGGTGATCGCCTGTTCCTTGAAATAATCGCCGAAGGAGAAATTCCCAAGCATTTCAAAGAAAGTGTGGTGCCGCGCGGTATAGCCGACATTGTCGAGATCATTATGCTTCCCGCCTGCGCGCACGCATTTCTGGCTCGATGCAGCGCGAGGGGTGTCCCGGGTTTCAAGCCCCGTGAACACATTCTTGAACGGCACCATACCGGCATTGACGAACATCAATGTCGGGTCATTATAGGGCACTAGCGGGGCAGACTGCACCACATCATGTCCGGCATTGCCGAAATAGTCGAGAAAGCCGCGGCGGATATCGTTTGTCGAGGTCATAGCCAGCGCGACTTAGGCGACGGCAAAGCGTGCTGCAAGCCGGATATATCGCTTAGTGCGAACGATCAGGCGTAAGCGTAGGGTCCGCCCTTCTCCAACGCGGTCTTCCAGGTCGGCAATGCATGGATTTTTTCGACATAGGCGGTCAGCTTCGGTTTATCGCCCGCCCAGCCCATTTTGACCGCTGCTTCAGCAGGAAAACTGACCATGATGTCGGCCCCGGTCATGCTGTCGCCCACCAGCCAGCCCGACGGCAGTAGCCGATCTTCGATATAGCGGAAATGGCTTTCAAGCTGCTGGTCGATGCGCGGGCGCAGCGGAGCGGCTGCATCTCCAAGCCGTGCGGTATAAAGGTTGAGCAGCATCGGCGTCATCGCCGAACCTTCAGCAAAGTGGATCCACTCGAGATATCGGATATGATCGTCGGTACCGCGTTCGGGCACCAGATGGCCGCCGCCGTGCCGCTCGCACAGATATTCGACGATGGCCGCTGATTCATACACAATCTGGCCGTTGTCATCGATCACTGGCGATTTGCCGAGCGGGTGAACGGCGAGCAATTCGGGCGGCGCCAGATTAGTAACCGCATCGCGCTGATGATGCACGATTTCGTAATCGACCCCGAGTTCCTCCAGCAGCCACAATATGCGTTGCGAGCGGCTGTTGTTTAAGTGGTGGACTTTCAGGGTCATATCTCTCTCCTCGTTTAATTCTTACGTGCTGTGACGATCCAGGCTGCTGCCGCAAAGCGGACTGCGCCGTCGTGCAGATGCTCGTGGGCAAGTTCGCGCAGGCGATCAAGGAATGCGATACGCGCATCGCCTTCAAGCATTCTGATAGCGCGCGCGGCGGGGCCAATATGGCCGAAGAAATCAAGCGCATCTGCGACAGGATCTTCGCCGCTGCCCGCGACATAATCGAAATCGACGGCTTCAAAGCCGACATCGGTCCATCCAGCTTCGGAAAGAATGCCCTTCACACGCTCCGGATCGGCAAAGGCGAATGGTCCGGGCGCATGCGGATCTCCGGATGGAGCCGACGGAACAAGCGAGGCGATTTTGGTCGCCCAGGCATTTTCAGATGGGGCGCGAAAACAGGATAAGACCATTTGCGCATTCTCCGCCGCACTCGTCGCTAGGTTGGCGAAGGCGGCAACCGGATCGTCGAAAAACATCACACCATGGCGGGACACATAAAGGTCTGGAATGAAGGACGGGTCCTGCCAAACAGAAGCATCCGCAACAGCAAATTTGAGATTGGGGCTTCCGGAAGCCCGTTCCGATGCCGCCGACACCAGATCTGCTGAAATATCCAGTCCGAGAACATTCGCATCCCGTCGAGCATCGGCGATCTTAATCGACAGCTCCCCTGCCCCACAGCCGATATCTGCGATCCGGCGTACATCCCCGCATTCCAATATGCGCGCAACCAAGCGCTCGGTCAGCGGTGTAAACGACCGGTCGGTGCGCTGCCATTGCCGCGCCCAACTGGTGCCAACCTGTCCTTGCCATTCCGTCTTGTCTGTCATGCTGATAACCCTAGTCGGGACAGCAATCGGTGCAACCCATTTTGCACTTGCGACTCAGTTGGGATAGGCGCAGCATTTGTTGGTCAGGGACTGGCAAATACGCCTCGGCCATATCCCCCGATCCTGTCCTGACCTATTTGCCAGCCCCTGATGTTTTTGTTGCGCGTTGGCGCACATCCAACGCTGAAGGCTGCGCCAGCACGCTCCGCTTGAACAAGAGGAGACGAATGATGGCAAGCACCACCAAAGGAGCAAAAGTCACAGGCGTAAGGGCCGTGGCCCTGGTTGGCCCCGCCGGGGCCGGTAAAACCAGTTTGGCAGAAGCAATGCTTTTTGCTTCGGGCACAATATCCCGGCTTGGGTCGGTAGAGGCCGGGACCACAGTGGGCGATTCAAGTCCGGAGGCACGTGCTCGGCGCGGATCAACTGAGATCAATCTGACCCGCTTTGAATATCTGGGTGACAAATTCGCGATTATCGACACGCCGGGAGCGGTAGGTTTTGCAGCCGATGGCTATGCCGCGCTGGGCAGCGCCGACATGGCAATCGTCGTCGTTGACCCGGAGCCGGAGCGCGCCGCCTTGGCCGAGCCCATATTGCGCCGCCTTAACGCCCTGGGCATCCCGCACGCGGTCTTCGTCAACAAGATTGATGCAGCGCGCGGGCGCATCCATGACCTGCTCGAAGCGATGCAACCGATGAGTGGCGCGCCGCTGGTGGCGCGGCAAATCCCGATCCGCGAAGGTGAAAAGATCACCGGCTTTGTAGATATCGCGCTCGAGCGTGCGCACCGCTACGTGCCGGGCAAGGAGAGTGAGCGGATAGACATTCCGGCCGACCTTGCCGAGCGCGAGGCGAGCGACCGGTATCACATGCTCGAAACGCTTGCCGATCATGACGATGAGTTACTCGAAACGCTGCTGATGGACGAACAGCCCAGCCTTGATCGGGTGCTCAAGGATTTGACGGACGAGGCGCGGGCCGGATGGGTTGTCCCGGTGATGTTCGGTTCAGCGCTGAATGGATTTGGCGTCCACCGTTTGCTCAAAATGCTGCGTCACGAAGCACCTGCTGTGGAACTGGCTGCACGGCGGCTGGGTACCAATGGCAAAGGTGTCCATGTGTTCAAGGTGGCCAATGGTGGCGCGGTTGGTAGGTTGGCGCTGGCGAGGGTACTGGGCAATGGCCTTAGCGAAGGCGCTGACTTGACCGAAGATATCCGGGCTGGCGCACTATTTGCCCTGCAGGGGGACAAGACCAACAAACTGGCCGCCGCCGATGCCGGAGACATTGTTGCAATCGCAAAAGCCGATGCGGCGAAGGCTGGCATGATCTTCGGTAGCTCCAGCGACATCGGCTCGGAATATTTGATAGACCTGCCGCCGCGCAATGCCACAATCGCTTTGCGCGCGAAGAACCGGCAAGACGATGTGAAGCTCTCGACTGCATTGCACAAATTGGTCGAGGAAGACCCGGCGCTCGAATGGACACAGGATGATTCCAGCCATGAAACATTACTGCGCGGGATCAATGACGAACATCTCAATGTCACGCTGCAACGGCTCAAACGGCGCTACGGCGTCGATGTCGAGACGCATGCTCCCAAAATTGCTTATCGAGAGTCAATCAGGAAAGGTGTCATGCAACGTGGGCGGCATAAAAAGCAGTCCGGCGGGCATGGCCAATATGGTGATGTCGTGATTGAGGTTCGCCCATTACCTCGGGGCTCTGGGTTTGTGTTTGAAGAGAAAATATCAGGCGGTGTAGTGCCTAAGCAGTGGATACCTGCTGTCGAAGCCGGTGTACGCGATGCTATGGAAAAAGGCCCGCTCGGTTTTCCGGTGGTCGATGTGGCTGTGACGCTGGTCGATGGTAGTTATCACACGGTTGACAGTTCCGAACTGGCTTTCCGCTTGGCGGGCAAGCTGGCGATGTGCGAGGCGCTGGCACAGTGCCAGCCTTATCTGCTCGAGCCGGTCGTCCATGTCGCCATCACTTCGCCGCCGGGAACGGGGTCGAAAATGGGCTCAGTCGTGTCGTCGCGGCGCGGACAGATTTTGAACCTTGGCGCGCACCCCGATTGGCAACACTGGGACATGGTCGAGGCGCATCTACCGATGGCCAGCCTCAACGGACTTGATGCCGAATTGCGTTCGTTGAGTCAGGGGCTCGCGAGCTTTACAGCGGAATTCGACCATCTATCCGAACTGTCAGGTAAGCTGGCCGACGATGTGGTGAAACAGGCTACGCTCGAACCAGCCTGAAGCGTCACAAATAAATTGGCCCGCCCCGGGGTGGTCCAGGGCGGGCCGGTTGCGCACCGATCAGGCGTGGTGCGCTATCGGCTCCTTGGGAGAGAGCCTTGGGGGTTAGTTGACGCTCATTCGTCGATTGCGCCGCCATCTTCATCGTCGGCACTGGGGCCAACCATCATTTCTTCGGCTACCTCGTCGGTCTTGTTACGGATCGACGCTTCGAGCTTCGCCGCCATTTCCGGATTTTCCTTCAGCCAGATCTTGGCGTTCTCACGGCCCTGCCCGATGCGGATCGAGTCATAGCTGAACCAGCTGCCCGACTTTTCAACAAGCCCTGCCTTCACACCAATGTCGAGCAATTCGCCGGTCTTGGAAATGCCTTCGCCATACATGATGTCGAACTCAACCTGCTTGAACGGTGGGGCCACCTTGTTCTTGACGACTTTCACCCGGGTGGTGTTGCCGACAATATCCTCCCGATCCTTGATTTGGCCAGTGCGGCGGATGTCGAGACGGACCGAGGCATAGAATTTGAGCGCATTGCCGCCGGTTGTGGTTTCGGGCGAACCATACATCACGCCGATCTTCATACGGATCTGGTTGATGAAAATCACCATGCAGTTCGAACGGCTGATTGACCCGGTAATTTTGCGCAGCGCCTGGCTCATCAAACGGGCCTGCAGGCCGACATGGCTGTCGCCCATTTCACCTTCGATTTCAGCGCGCGGTACCAATGCCGCCACAGAGTCAATCACAAGAATGTCGACCGCATTCGAGCGCACCAGCGTATCGGCAATTTCGAGTGCCTGTTCACCGGTGTCAGGCTGCGAAACGATAAGATTGTCTACATCGACACCGAGCTTCTTGGCATAAGCTGGATCCAGCGCATGTTCGGCGTCGATGAAAGCCGCCGTCCCGCCCGCCTTTTGCGCTTCGGCAATGGCATGCAAGGTGAGCGTCGTCTTGCCCGAGCTTTCCGGACCATAGATTTCGATGACGCGTCCCTTGGGAAGGCCGCCAATACCAAGCGCGATATCCAACCCTAGCGAACCGGTTGAAATCGCCTCCATCTGCACAGCTTCGCGGCTGCCCAGCTTCATCGCCGAACCCTTGCCGAATGCACGATCAATCTGGGCCAGCGCGGCTTCGAGCGCGCGTTCACGTTCTGCATTATTCATGTTTTTTGCCTGATCCCCATTAATGACTTTAAGACTTGCTGCCATTGTTCCACTCCTTGGATAGCGTGTCCGGTTCCGATATTCTCACCACCAGAACATTACCGGAACTGACGATTATGTATCGCCTTTGTTCTTATAGAACAAGAGTGGAACGGAAAATTAAATTCTTTTATATTCAATACCTTCAGTTTTTAAGCGCGTTTTTGACGGCCTCGGCTATCTGCTGCACGGAGAACGGCTTTGGAAGAAAGTGGACGTTGTCGATGTTAATCGACTGACGCAATTGCTCCTCCGCATAGCCGGACATGAACAATATTCGCATCTCACCATAGTCAGCGCGCAACTTGCGAGCCATGCTGGGGCCATCCATGTTGGGCATGACCACATCCGACACCACCAAATCGTAGCGTTTGCCACTGACAAACAGGTCGAGCGCCTCTTCACCATCGCGCGCCGTTTCAACCGTATAACCCTGACGAACGAGCGCACGTTCGGCGACGGCGCGGACCATGTCTTCATCTTCGACCAAAAGGATAGATTCCGAACCCCACAGTTCCTCGGCAGAATCAGATTTGTTCTCGATGGCTTTGCTTGCAACAGGTGGGGTCGAACCGGCATAGGTCGGCAAGTAGATATCGAAACGGGTACCCTGCCCCGGTTCGGAATCAGCAAAGATGAATCCACCCGATTGCTTCACGATGCCATAGACGGTCGACAGACCCAGACCCGTACCCTTACCGACCTCTTTGGTCGTAAAAAAGGGCTCGAAAATCTTCGAAAGATTTTCACGCGAAATACCGGTTCCGCTGTCCGAAACCGACAGCAAGGCATAATCACCAATGGGCAATATCTCGCTGCGCATCGCGCGCACGTCGGCCTGCGACACCTGCCGCGTCTCGATATGCAGCACACCACCCTTGGGCATCGCATCACGGGCATTGACGCCCAGATTGATAATCACCTGTTCGAGCTGGCCGGGGTCGGCCCGCACCGCGCCGAGGCCGCGACCATGGTTTACCTCCAATTGGACCTTTTCACCCAATAGGCGCTTCAGCAGATGTGACACCTCCGACACCACATCCGGAAGCTGCAATATCTGCGGGCGCAACGTTTGCTGGCGCGAAAAGGCAAGCAATTGCCGTGTCAGGCTGGCGGCGCGATTGGAATTATTCTTGATCTGCTGGATATCGTCATAGTCGCTGTCGCCCGGCGGATGCCGCAGCAACATCAGGTCGCAATATCCGATAATCGCGGTCAGGATATTGTTGAAATCATGCGCTACCCCGCCGGCAAGTTGCCCGACCGCCTGCATCTTGGTTGCTTGTGCCACCTGCCGCTTCAGCCGGGTTTCCTCGCTATTGTCTTTCAACCCCAAAAGCACGGCAGCATTGCCCAAGCCACGCACACTTGCGATGGAGAGAGCTACGGCTTCGTCGGGTTGTTCTTTCAGGCGTATCGCAATGTCGCCAGACATCGATTGCCCCCCGGCATAGCGCCGAATTGTGTCCGAAACTGCCGACTTGTCTTCGGCAATCACCAGATCGCCGGGATAGGGCGGCAATTTGTCCGGAGAAATGCCAGCCACCCTTGCGAAGGCATCATTTGCGAACAAGAAACGCCCGTCGCGGTCGACCAAAGCCAACCCAAGCGGAAGGTTGGATAGGAGATGTTCAATGTGCACATGCGAGGCGACACCATCGCCCGACTTTCCGTCGTCATCGATCGCAAAAAGCAAGGCTGGTCCATCATGCTTGTCCCCATCAAGCGGAACATGCAGCAACCGGATGGGCGGAGCATGCTTGCCTTCGCGGGTGAAGGAGATTCCACCTTTTTCATCAACCTGAAGGAAACCGGCGCAATCCCGGTTGGAAATATTAGCGGTTTCACTTCCCCCGGCGCGCAGAGCAAAGGCAGGATTGGAAGATCGGATGCGCCCTTCGCCACCGACCGTTGCGACCATAATACCCGCCTGGGCCAAGGTACGGCCGAGCTTTCCCGAAGCAAATTCATTCGCCTGTGCTTCGACATTCAAGGCTTCAACTGGGGTAAAGCGCCACAGCAGATATTCGTCGCCCGTCCCCGACCGGCGCACGTCGACGCGATAGTCGATCGCGCGTTTTGTTATTTTGTCGATGACGGCGCCGCCATCGCGCCAGGCAGAACGTCCTGCACTAACGAGCAATTCCTGCGATGCAGTATCAAGCCCTAAATCGGGCGGGGCACGCAAGCCTTCGAACCACAGACCGAAGCGACTGTTCGCACATAACAACCGCCCCGCCCTATCGCTGACGGCCGCCGCCGATTTGTCGAATTCCAGGGCAGCATAAGTCACCGACCAATCGGGAGGCAGAACACCTTCTGCTGCGTCAGCATTGGGACGCAGGCGACTACCATAGACTACCAATGCCGACAGCGCCAGCAACCCTGCGCCTACAGCAGCAAGCAGTTGCCAGCTTCCCGACGCCAACCAGATAAGCAGCAAGGAAAGCAGAGCTGCAGCAGCAACCCCGCCTAAAGCGAACCGATCGCTTGGTCCGGCAGCCCCGTCTTCAGCTCCCAAAATTTCAAGATGCGAAGGTCGCAGGCTGCCAGCCAATGTGTTTCCTTACTTACCAGATCCGGACGCGGTCCCCCGATTTGAGGTACAGCTTTTCGCCTTGTTTCGGCTGGAACGCCTCATACCATTTGTCAAGGTTGCGCACCACCCATACACGCTGCTCCGAAGGACTGTGCGGGTCAGTTATCAACCGGTTTCGCAGATTGTTTTCGCGATAGTTGCGTCGCCACACCTGTGCCCAGCCAAGGAAGAATCGCTGGTCGCCTGTGTAACCGTCGATCACAGGCGCCTCTTTGCCCCCCAGCGATGCCTTATAGGCTTCATAGGCGATGGTCAGGCCAGCAAGATCGCCAATATTTTCACCCAGGGTGAATTCACCCTTCACATTTGCGCCAGGGAAAATTTCATAGGCATCATATTGTTTGATAAGCGCTTCACTGGCCTGTTTGAAGGCAGTAACGTCAGCTTCAGTCCACCAGTCGGACAAGCGACCCTTTTCGTCATATTTTGATCCTTGATCGTCAAAATGGTGGCTAACTTCATGGCCGATGACGGCACCGATACCCCCATAGTTGATGGCAGGATCCGCCTTGGGGTCGAAAAAGGGTGGCTGCAAAATAGCCGCCGGGAAGACGATCTCGTTCATGCTGAAATTTGCATATGCGTTGATAGTCTGGGGCGACATGCCCCACTCCCATCGACGGATTGGCTGGCCCAGCTTGCTGATATTGTCATCAAACTGCCAGTTGTTCGCGCGCAGCTCATTGCCGAACAGGTCATTACGGGCAATTTGCAGCTTGGAATAATCCTTCCATCGGTCCGGATAGCCGATTTTGGTGGTGAAATTGGCAAGCTTTGCCTTTGCCCGAACCTTCGTTTGTGGCTGCATCCAGTCGAGGCCGTCGATCCGGCGCCCCATGGCACCGAGTACATTTTTGACCAGCAGATCAATTGCCACCTTGCTTTCGGCAGGGAAGAATCGTTCGGCATAAGACTTGCCAACCTCATCGCCGACCACGCCTTCGGTAAAACCGACCGCCCGTTTCCAGCGCGGTTCCCGAGCCGGAGTGCCCGACAAGGTTGTGCCGTAAAAAGCGAAAACCGTATCGGCCACCTTATTGGGCAGCGAATTGGAGTAGCTGGCCAGACTTCCTACGAGCATCGCGTCTTTCAGCGTCGCGATGTCGGTCGAACCGAATATCTTGGCGATACCCGTGATCGCGCTGGGCTGGCTAACCAGCACATGTTCGATTTTCGGGCTCAACCCCTTTACAACCGATAACGTATCGAGCCCGGGTGTGATTGCGCCCAATTCGGTCAGGGTCATCTTGTTATAGACCTTGTTCGCATCCGAACTGTCTTCACGCGTCCAATGGACTTCGGCGATAGCCTTTTCCATTGCGAATATCCGGTCTGCGCGGGCTTCAACGTTCTTCTCTCCTGCAAGGGCCAGCATCTTGCCCAAATAGGATTTATAGGCCGTTCGGATCTCTTCATATTTCGGGTTGTCGACCAGATACATGTCACGGTCAGGCAGTCCGGTTCCGGCCTGGAAGATTGTGAAAATATAATTGTCGGGTTCCTTGTCATCCTGCCCAACAAATCCCGCAAAAGGACCACCCACGCCGTTACGCGCAGCAACTGGCAGCAGCTTTTCCAAATCCTTGTGCGTCTTGATTGCACGGATTTTCTTCAACCAGGGCTGAATCGGTTTCAGACCCAGTTTTTCAACCCGGGCTTCGTCCAGATAGCTGGCATAGGCGTTGCCCGCTTTGCTCGCTTTCTTCGCCTTTTCCTCTTCAAGTACTTGCTTCACCCGCTCCTTCGAAAGATCGTCGAGCTTGGTGAACATTCCATAGTTGGATTTGTCGGCCGGAATTTCGGTGCGCTTCGCCCACTCGCCATTGGCAAAGGCATAGAAATTTTCGCCCGCAGGTGTGCTGCCGTCCATGCCTGTGGTGTCGAAACCGAAAGTTCCCAGCTCAGGGTTTTTCGACTCGGCAGTTGACTCTGTTTCATTTGCCTGAGCGGGCGCAGAGACCGAAATTGCGGAAAGCGATGCGCCAGCCAGAACGGCCAGTTTCTTCAACGGTGTCATTTTGGAAAACTCCCCAGTTTTTCAACGCGAGCCGATCGCGACTCGTCATGGGGAATATCTAGCCGGAATAGCGTCCGGCGCTAAATTGCCGATCCACCAGTGACATGAGCCATCGACCGACGACGCCATTTTCCTGCAATGCGCCAACGCCAGAACCATGTGGCGACGAGATAACCGATGGCTGCACTGACGACTGAAATCACCGCAAGCCCGACAACCATAGCCGGAGCTGCGTCGGAGAGTAGCCAATTGAGCCATGCCGAGACTGGCGCACCAGAGTCCATCAAACGCTGTAGCTGGAACAAATCCGCTTTCAGATGAAGCAAGCCATTTCCGACATAAAGCGAAGCAGCCAGAATGAGCGGCGTCGTCGCTGGCATGCTGAGGAAAGTCATCGCCGCACCGATAGGGATATTGGCCCGAACGGGCAATGCGAGCAGCGCAACACCGGCAATTTGAACACCAGGGATGAGCAAGAAGATGCCGACAAGCAGCCCGAGTGCGACGCCGCGCGGCACTGAACGGCGGGTAAATCTCCAGAGCGCTGGATGGAAAACACGTTGCGCAAAGGGACGCAAAAACTTGCTCCGCTCGAAACTTTCCCGAGTCGGTGCTTGTTCATGTATCCACTTCGTCAATCTGCTCATCCGCGATCCCGCATTATCCGACCCTGTTCCCGCTTCCAGTCCCGCTCTTTTTCGGTCGCCCGTTTGTCCGGCGCTTTCTTGCCTTTTGCGAGCGCCAGTTCGACCTTAGCACGCCCACGGTTGTTAAAATATATGGACAGTGGAACCAATGTCATCCCCTGCCGGGCCACTGCGCCATGCAGCTTATTAATCTCACGCGCATTAAGGAGCAATTTACGGGGACGCTTCGGTTCGTGATTATATCGGTTTCCGTGACTGAATTCAGGGATGTTGGCGTTAATCAACCATACCTCGCCGCCATCCTTCACCTCGGCATAGCTTTCTGCAATCGACCCTTCGCCGAATCGCAGCGACTTAACCTCGGTGCCAGTCAACGCAATCCCAGCTTCATATTTGTCCTCGATATGATAATCGTAACGCGCCCGCCGGTTTTCGGCGACGGTTTTGGCTTTTTGAAAAGCTTCGGGTTTGGGGCGTGCCATCAGACCAGTCCTGCTACCTCCAGCGCTGCATCCACCGCTTTTCGGCTTGCTGCCGACGCAGGGACGAGAGGCAGACGCAGTTCTTCCGGAAAGCCTTCGATGACACGGGCCATGGCATATTTGACAGGCCCGGGAGACGCATCAGTAAACAGTGCTGAATGAAGAGGATGCAAGCGATCATTCAGAACACGTGCCAATTCGAAGTTGCCGTTTGCGCAAGCGGACTGAAATTCGGCACACAGCTTTGGCGCCACATTGGCTGTCACCGAAATGCAGCCCGTGCCTCCCGCAGCATTGAACGCCAGCGCCATATCGTCATTGCCCGAAAGCTGGCAGAAATCCGTCCCGCAACCGAGCCGGTGATCGCCCACACGCGCAATTTGACCGCTGGCGTCCTTGACGCCCACTATGGTCGGAATTTCGGCAAGACGGGCAAGCGTCGATGGCAAGATATCGGTCACCGTTCGCGCAGGCACGTTATAGACGATGATTGGCAAATCGCTCTTTTCGGCGAGATGCGCATAATGGGCAAATATGCCGTCCTGATTAGGCCGGTTGTAATATGGAGCGACAACAAGAGCAGCTGCCGCCCCTTCCGACTTGGCGAACTCCATATGGCGCACCGCAGTGGCGGTATCGTTTGAACCACAGCCGGCGATAACAGGAACCCGACCAGCCGCCTGCTCGATACAGATCGAAATAACACGATAATGCTCTTCAAAAGACAAGGTCGGTGCCTCACCCGTAGTTCCACAGGGGACCAGCGCGCTCGAACCTTCAGCTATTTGCCAGTCGACAAGCGCACGGAAATGCGACTCGGAAAACGCTCCGTCGCAAAAAGGAGTCACCAGAGCCGGTATTGAACCCGAAAACATGGAAATCACTCTCTAAAGTCGCCATTAACAGGGTATATGACCGCAAGGGAAAACGGTTCATCGCCCACTAAGGAGGCAGCCCATAATATGTCGCGCATGGTAAAGCACCTGATTTCCGCTTCGCTGCTGGCAATTCCAGCTTCTGCATTCGCCGCCAACACGCCCGAGACAACTGAAATTATCTGGCGTACGGGCATAGGTGAGGCCAGCAATGTGCCAACTGCCATGGTTGATCCCAGCGGCGGCAATGTTCCTGCCGCGCTGCAACGCTGGCGGATGCTGAGCCAGTCGGGCCAGTACAGCTTTTCCGAATATGCGTCGTTCCTGATGACTTATCCGGATTGGCCCAATACCGATGAAATGCGCAGAAATGCCGAACAAGCAATTAACGTGCTGAGTTGGTCACCCAATCAGGTTGTTGCCTATTTTGACCGTCTAGAGCCGACGACCAATGGCGGCCGCGCAAAATTCGCGCTCGCGCTAGCGGCAACGGGTGACAAGGCGCGTGCCGAGCAATGGGGCCGCCGTGCCTGGCGCGAAGGTCCGTTGACCGATGATGACGAAAATCGCCTGTTCCAACTGATGGCAGGTAAATTGACCGCGGCAGACCATGACGCGCGCGCCAGCCGTCTGCTCTGGTCTAATGCATCTCGTGCGGCGCAGAAATGGCTACCTTACACCTCGTCCGAACGCCGTCCGGTTCTTGAGGCGCAATTGGCGCACGAACTCAAGGCCCCCGATGCAGCAGCAAAATTCGCGGCAGTTGGTCAGGCCGGCCTGTCGGATGCCGGACTTTTGATGGAACGCATTGCGGCACTCCGCGCGTCGGGAAACAGCTGGGCTGCGCGCGAGTTGCTCGCCAACCGTCCGACATTGTCCGCACCTCCGCATGTAGCGCGCGACTGGCTGAAAGTGCTGTTGACCAATGCCGAAGCGGCGGAAACCGATGGCCAAATCGATATGGCCTATCGGATTGCATCGAAGCTGACTGATGCTTTCCCTGCAGGCACCGATATAACCAAGCTGGACCTGTCGACCCGTGACACCTATACCAGTCTGGCCTGGCTGGCGGGCGAAGCGGCCTATTACAAACTGGGTCGTCCGCGTGAAGCCATTGAGGCGTTCAAGCTCTACACTGCGGGGGCGCGCACGCCACAAACGCGCGCCAAAGGGCTGTATTGGGCTGGTCGTGCAGCGAAAAAGGCGGGCGACCAACAATTGGCCCAGCAATATTTCGCTGATGCCGCGCGCTATTATGATTTCTTCCACGGCCAATTGGCACTTGAGGCGCTGGGTCGTCCGCTGCCTGCAGTGCCGCCTGCACCGGCCTTACCGCAACTGGCCGCCAACGCAGTGCCGCCAACATATACCGCTGCCCGAATGTCTTCCTCATTCCCGGGCTGGAGAGATTCGAACAGCTTTATGAAAGCACTTTCGAATTCGGCAAAAACCGAGAGTGATTTCAAAAGCTTGTTCGCCTGGTCTAACCTGATCGGCCGCCCCGACCTGTCGGTCATCGCAGCCCGCAGCGCACGTATCGAAGGGCATGACGGCCTAATCCGCCTGGGCTATCCGACCGTCGCCGTACCGCCAGAGCACGCAGGCAACTGGACCTTCATCCACGCCATTGCTCGACAGGAAAGCCAGTTTGATCGCAACGCTACCAGTCATGCGGGCGCCCGTGGGCTGATGCAGTTGATGCCGGGAACAGCGCGCGAAACATCGGGCAAAATCGCCCTCGCCTATCGCCCTGAGGCATTGAACAGCGACACCGCCTATAACATTCAGCTGGGTTCGACCTATTTTCAGCGCATGCTGAGCTATTATAATGGCAGCTATCCGCTAGCAGTTGCGGCCTATAATGCAGGACCTGGCAATGTAAACAAATGGCTCGCCCGCAATGGCGATCCGCGCAGCGGTGGCATCGACATTCTCGACTGGATTGAGCAGATCCCAATTTTCGAAACGCGCAACTATGTGCAACGCGTTCTGGAAAATGCAGTGATGTATGACCATCTGAACCCCGACAAGGCGCGCTATCGGAACAACACGCCGCTGAGCCATTATCTGGGAAAGAAGTCGGTCGGCTGATTTGATGTCAATTAGCGAGCGAACCAACCCGATTACCCCGTCGGGCTTTTCGGCGTTGCGAGCCGAATATGAGCGACTGTTCGCTGACGAACGCCCGAAGGTGGTGGAAATCGTCAGCTGGGCAGCCGGCAACGGCGATCGCAGCGAAAATGGCGACTATATCTATGGCCGCCAGCGCCTGCGCGAGATTGACCGGAAACTGGGTCGACTATCCAAGCAGATGAAATTTGCGAAGGTCATCGACCCCGCGCACCAAGATGATCGCAGCCGCGTCTATTTTGGCGCAACGGTAACATTGGCGGACGAGGACGATAATCAGCGCAGCGTCACGATTGTCGGCGACGACGAGGCAGACGCTACTTCGAACCGGATCGGATGGAACTCACCTTTAGCGAGGGCATTGCGTGGCTCTCAAATTGGTGATTTACGAACCGTCCAGTTGCCCGGCGGGCCAAAGGAATGGGAAATAGTAGGGATCGACTATCCCTCACCCGCCTGATTGCCGAACGCCGCTTCAGCCAGTTCGGATATATCTGAAGCCAGTTCTGGATAGTCACCAGGTATTCGCGCGGCCAGTTCATCGGCGATGTAGTTTAATACTGCGATACGCGCCGCTTTCTGGTTGTTCCCATCAAAAACCTTCCAGGGCGCCCAGCGCGTGTCGGTTTTGGCGAACATGTCATGCATAGCCGCCAGATATTCTTCACGCTTTTCGCGGTTTCGGAAATCCTCTGCGGTGACCTTCCAGCGCTTGGCCGGGTCTTCAAGCCGTTCTTTTAGAACCTTATCCTGCCGCTTTTGCGTAACATGCAAAAACATCTTGATGATGTTGGTACCAATTTCGTGCTGGCGCGCCTCGAACTCATTGATTTCATCATAGCCGCGCTGCCAATCGGCTTCGGAGCAGAAACCTTCGACGCGTTCGACCAATACGCGGCCATAATGGCTGCGGTCCAGAATGGCGATTTCACAGGCGCGCGGAAGTTTTTGCCAAAAGCGCCACAGGAAATGCCGTTCCTTCTCCTCAGCCGACGGCGCACTAATCGGATAGACTTCAAAATAGCGCGGATCCCAATTGGCGGTCAGGCGCTTTATGGCCCCTCCCTTGCCGGCAGCATCCCAGCCTTCGACAATGATCAGGGTCTTGCAGTCATGGATGATATGCAAGGCTTGCAAATCCGCCAATCGCTTCTGCAGCGCCGCCAGATCCTTGTCATAATTCCCAGAATATTTTTTGCCCGATTCATATTCGGAAAGGTCGATGGCCATTGGGTCTCCAGTAAATCGCAATGGCTAACATAGGCGCTTTTGCTGGCATGGCTCAAGGGGCCGCCACGGGCTGCCCGATTTCGGGACAGTCAGTTAGAAGAAACCAATTCGCCGATCAGATCCGCCAGCCTGTCTGGCTGCTCCATAGGGATGAAATGCGACAAATCGGACCAATGCATATCGGTCGCATTTGGAAATTTTTGCCACAAATCGGGCGCAGTCGGGCTGATTGAGAAATCCATGGGCCCGGCGCGATCGGCATTGCGAGCGCGCAAAACTGTTATTTTGCACTTCACTTCGCCAAGCCATTCATAGGGATTGGACCGCCAAGACCCCATATAGGCCGACGCCTCGAGAACCGGCGGACAGCCTAGTTCCAATCCCTCACCATCGCTGGACGGGACGAGTCCGAAGCGACAATAATCGGCGAGCACATCGGGGCGCCAATGCGTATAGGGTTCGCGTGTTGAAAAATGCGCGATCATCTGATCAGCATTGTCCCATTTGTTTCTGCGCCGGGCAACCGGATGGTCGGTGGATGAATCGCCAGAGACAGGACGCTGGGCATATGTATCCGGCGTCATCATCACTGGGTCGACGAGTAAAAGTTGTTCAGCCCTTTCCGGACGGATGGCAGCGACGCGTGCTGCAACAAATCCGCCCATCGAATGGCCGACAAAGATCGCAGCCGACGAAATTTGTGATTCCACGAATGCGGCAACATCGTCAGCAGTCGCATGCCAATTGCCCAGCGACTCTGGACGGTAGCTGCGCCCGTGCCCCCGCAGATCGATCGCAATGCTATGCCAATCATGTGGCAATGCGCGTATCACAGCATCCCAGCAACGTGCGTGAAAACCTGTCGCGTGCAAGAACAGCAAAGTCGGTTTGTCATTGGGGCTACCCCATTCAAACCAGCACAGTTCCCCCTCGGCGGCTGCGTAACGATGCTCCTTGGGTTGCATCAGACTTTTGGCGGTTCCACGACGCGGATATGCAGTTCGCGTAGCTGTTTGACCATGGCGGGCGACGGAGCGCCCATCAGCAGATCTTCGGCGCGCTGGTTCATCGGGAATAGCGTGATCTCGCGCAGGTTCTGCACTCCGCAAAGCAGCATCACCATCCGGTCGACACCTGCGGCCATACCCCCATGCGGCGGCGCGCCAAACTGGAACGCGCGGTACATACCACCGAAACGCTCCTCCACATCGGCTTGCGTCAAACCGGTCAGCTCGAACGCCTTGACCATCAGGTCGGGATGCTGGTTCCGGATCGAACCCGAAGCCAGCTCATAGCCGTTGCAGACCATATCATATTGATAGGCCTTGATGGTGAGCGGATCCTGTGTTTCGAGCGCCTCCAGCCCGCCTTGCGGCATCGAGAAGGGGTTGTGTGCAAAATCGACCTTTTTCTCTTCCTCGCTCCATTCATAGAAGGGGAAGTCGATGATCCAGCAGAAGCGGAAGGCGTCCTTCTCGACGACATCCAACTGCTCGCCAATGCGCGTACGCGCGGCACCAGCCAGCTTGGCAGCCTGTTCTTCCTTGCCGGCAGCAAAAAATGCACCATCATTTGGACCAAGTCCAAGCGAATCCCACAGCGCCGCCATTTTGTCTTCGCCATGGTTCTTGGCAATCGGACCACCAAAGACGCCATCCTTTCGGGTCGCATAACCCAGACCTGCATGGCCTTCGCTGCGTGCCCATTCGTTCATGTCGTCGAAGAACTTGCGGCTGAGGCCAGCCGTTTCTGGTGCGGGGATAAGGCGAACGACGCCGCCAGTGCCGACGATCTTTTCGAACAGGCCGAAACCGGACTGCTGGAATTCAGCTGTCACATCACGAATGATCAGCGGGTTGCGAAGATCGGGCTTGTCGGTGCCGTAATCAAGCATGGCCTTTGCGTAAGGAATGCGGGGGAATTCGCCCGCCGGGGTAACCTTTCGGCCTTCGGCAAAGGTTTCGAAGATGCCTGCCATGACCGGCTCCATCGTCTCCCAAACCTCTTCCTGCGTGACAAAGCTCATTTCGAGGTCGAGCTGATAGAATTCACCCGGCAAACGGTCAGCACGCGGGTCTTCATCGCGGAAGCAGGGTGCGATCTGGAAATAGCGGTCGAAACCAGCGACCATCAGCAATTGCTTGTACTGCTGCGGCGCCTGCGGAAGCGCGAAAAACTTTCCTGCATGGATACGGCTCGGCACCAGGAAGTCGCGCGCACCTTCGGGTGAAGACGCGGTCAGGATCGGCGTCGAATATTCGGTAAAGCCGATATCTTCCATCCGGCGCCGCGTTTCGCGGATAATCTGTGTACGCTTAACGATGTTGGCGTGCAGCGTTTCGCGGCGCAGATCGAGGAAGCGGTATTTGAGACGGATTTCCTCCGGATATTCCTGCTCGCCTGCGACAGGCAGCGGCAGTTCGTCAGCGCGGCTCAGCACGGTTGCAGAGCGAGCAAAAACTTCGATTGTACCTGTCGGCAGATTGGCGTTCACCGTTGCTTCGCTGCGAGCCTTCACTTCGCCATCGATGGTCACGACGCTCTCCAGCCTTAGACTTTCAAGCACAGGAAGAGCGGGACTGTCGCTGTCCGCGACGATCTGGGTCATGCCATAATGGTCGCGTAAGTCGACGAAAAGGACGCCCCCATGGTCGCGCTTGCGATGAACCCAGCCCGACAGACGGACGGTTTCGCCAACATGGGAAGCGCGGAGTTCTGCGCATTTGTGCGTACGATAAGCGTGCATTTTTGTTCTTTTTCTTTGGGTTTTCGACAGGAAAATATGAACGCGGCGCTAGACCCTTGCAACGCCCCTTTGTCAAGTTGCGAATGGCTGTTATGGGCGGCCTTGCATGCAGATACATCCACTCATCACCGATAGCAAACAACTCGCCGATTTTTGCGCCCGGATTTCGAAGTCTGACTTCGTTGCGGTCGACACCGAGTTCATGCGCGAAAACACTTATTATCCCGAGCTTTGCCTCATCCAATTGGCCGATGAGAATGAGGCGGCGGCTATCGATCCGAAAGCAGACGGGCTCGATATGACCCCTCTTCTCGAGTTGATGACCAACAATGAAGATGTCCTCAAGGTATTCCACGCCGGCGGACAGGACATTGAAATATTCTATAATCTGACTGGCAAGACCCCGCATCCTTTGTTCGACACGCAAATTGCCGCGATGGCCTTGGGTCAGGGTGAACAGATCGGCTATTCGAATCTGGTCGACCTTTGGCTGGGCATACAGCTCGACAAAGGCGCGCGCTTTACCGACTGGTCTCGTCGACCTCTCGACAAGCGGCAAATCGATTATGCCATTGGCGATGTAACCCATCTGGCCGACATCTTCCCGAAAATGCTGGAGAAACTGGTCGCGACCGGCCGCGGCGAATGGCTGAACGATGAGATGGAACGACTGGCGGACGCAGACAATTACCGCAACGACCCCGAAACCATATGGCGCCGTATCAAGATGCAATCTCGCAAGGCCGATGTGCTGGGGCGGTTAAAGGCGCTTGGCGGATGGCGTGAGCGCGAAGCACAGCGCAAAAATATCCCCCGGGGCCGCATCATGAAGGACGAAACGATCGCCGACATTGCCTCGCATCCACCCAAGGCGCAGGCCGAATTGCCAAAGGTGCGCGGGCTTTCGCCGGCTTGGCGCGACAACGAAATCGGCGCGCGGTTGATGGCGACGCTCGCCGATGCGCAACCGCTCTCAAAAGACGAAATGCCCGACCGGAACCATAACGGAACTGGCGGCGGGAAAGAGGGCGCGCTGGTTGCCGACCTGCTCAAGCTTCTTCTCAAAATCCGTTCCCGCGAAATCAATGTCGCCGCGCGTTTGATCACACGCAGCGAAGAGCTGGAACGCTTGGCCGCTGGTGAACGTGAAGGTCTGGAACTGCTCAAGGGCTGGCGATTTGAACAATTTGGCCATGACGCGCTCGACTTGGTTGAAGGACGACTGGCGTTTGCCGTTGTGAATGGGAAACTGAGGATGACCCGAACGGAGGAAGCAGCAGAATGAAGCAGATTGTGAGCTTACATCTGGCGGGTGTTTTAGTCGCGCTCGGTGCCTGTGCCCCCGCTGCAGACAAATCCGAAAGCACGCCCGCAGCAGAGACACCTGCTGGCCAGCCGGAACTCGCCAACGCGTGCGATGCAAGCAAGCTGGATGATGCTGTCGGTCGAATGCTGACGGCAGACCTGCAGAAAAAGCTGCAAGCCGAAGCAAAGGCCGAAGTTGTTCGCGTTGCGCCGCACAATGGTGCCATCACAATGGATTACAACGCGTCGCGCTTGAACATCTTTGTCGATGACGCGAAAAATATCATCCGCATCAACTGCGGCTAAGTCGGCATCAATCTGCGGACCAGAGGCAGGGTAATCGCCGTTCCCTCGGCGAGGGCCAGCGCGTTAGCCATTTTTGCGAGATTTTCGACCGCGACATGGCTGCGTTCAATCCGTCGAACGACAAAAGCCAGGGCTTCGGGTCCGATCGAGGTTCCCCGATCACGCAGAAATTTGAGCAGCAATTGTTCGGCCAGTTCATCATCGAGCGGACCAATTTCGAGCAATTGCGATGCGCCAAGCCGCGACCGCAGGTCAGGCAGGGAAATGTCCCAATCCGCTGGCGCTGAACTTGAAACCAGCAAAAGGCCAATCCCCGCACTTTTCGCAGCATTCCACTGATGGAATAGCTTTTCTTCAGGCAAGCGGTCGGCATCGTCGATCACCTGCCCACCTTGCGTCGCGAAATAACGCGCCATCAGGCTTTTGCCGGAACGCGGCGGGCCAACTAGAATTGCGCAATGTCCAGGCCAACTCGCACTATTCCCCAAGGCCGCAAAGGCAACCGCGTTCGAAGCAGTCACAATCAGGCAATCGTCGGTTCGATCCGGATTGAGTTCGTCAAAGGGTAGCGCAATCTGTTTCATGTGTCGGTGTTTGGAGCCTGAAAAGGCCGTTCAAAATTATTTGAAACCACGCGCCTGCAATGCAGCGGTAAGCGCAGCTGGATCGCCCTGATAGCTGACGCGCATCACAGAGGTTCCGCCAAGTGCGAGGCTGGATGTCACGACCGAACGCACGCCCGGAATGCCGCGAAGTGACGCCTCGGCACGATCAACCGACTCTGGCGAGGGGGTGCTGACTTGAACATTGACGGTTATTTGCTGCGCTGGTGTCGCGGGATTCTGACGAGTTCCCTGCTCACCCTCAGCGCGTCCAGACACCGAATCGACCGCAGCCGCCAAGGGATCTGTCTCTTCTTCGGCGGCTTCTTCAGCCTCTTCTTCGAGTTCTTCCAGATCCTCTTCGTCGATCTCTTCAAGCAAAAGCGAAGCTTCTGCGCGGAGACGGCCAGCCGCAAAGGCTTGCTGCAGCAACTCATCCATCTTGCGAACGCCCTCAGCCATCATGACCGGTATGCCTTCCGCATTTTGAGCGCGCAGGGTGAAGCTGCCAAGAAAGCGGTTTTCGGGGCCGTATCGGGCAGCAAATTTGCCGATGACAGGGCCGCCCGGATATTGCCGCTCGAGTCGAACCAACGGATAGACTACATCGGCGGCACCGAACTGATCGAGGATTACGCGCCACCAGGTGCGGCTGCGTCTGTCCATTTGGCCAGCATTAAGCAGTAGCGATTCTCCGCCCCCTCCAAATGGACGAACATAGTCGACCATACTGTCTGCCGTGCGGAATTTGGCCCATGCGGCCTGCCAGGGCGTTTGCCGCTCAAAAACATAAGGCGCGCCGTTGCTGTACATCACCGGTATCACCAGCAAAGGTGCAGACTTGCGGCCAACGCCTTTGACGCCAAGCAATTGTCCGGCACGCGCACGATCGAAGGAAACACCCAGTTTAGCAATATAGCGTCGCGGGCCGATCTGTTCTTCCTCTACGATGATGGCGGAAACAATGCCATCGAGTGTGCCATCGGCAAGCGTTGATCCAGTCCCGCCATGGGTCTTGGCCCACAACATGCTCCATGCCTTACGCTGTGCTTCTTCCCATCCTGCGCGACGCGCCTCTTCGGCATTTTTGCCCGTGGTGTTGACCATGACATTGGTAACTTCAAAGTCACCATTGCTGGCAATCGGAGGAATTCCGCGCTTTGGCCCTTCGATTTGCGCGTGAACAAGTACGCCGCTGCCGACCAAAAGCGGCACTGCCAGCGCATATTTCCACAGAGACTTTGAAACCCGAACCCTCATTGCGCGCCTTTTGGCGACTTATGATTGGAAATCCAAGGGGGAAGTCGCTAGCGGCGGTAAAATGAGCGATAATGAGTCTTACACTTACGCCAAGGCGGGCGTCTCGATCGAAACTGGCAACGCGTTGGTGCGCGCCATCGCACCGCTGGCCAAAGCCACAAGGCGTGCCGGGGCGGACGCCGATCTCGGTGGATTTGGCGGCTTTTTTGATCTGAAAGCGGCAGGATTCACCGATCCTTTGCTGGTCGCGGCCAATGACGGCGTGGGCACCAAGCTTAAACTCGCAATCGAAAGCGGGAAGCATCATGGCGTTGGCATCGATCTGGTTGCTATGTGCGCCAACGACCTGATCGTTCAGGGTGCTGAGCCGCTGTTCTTCCTAGATTACTACGCCACTGGAAAACTCGACAATGATGTCGCCACGGCTGTCGTCGCCAGCATCGCTGAAGGCTGCAAGCAGGCAGGTTGCGCGCTGATTGGCGGCGAAACCGCGGAAATGCCCGGCATGTACTGCGACGGCGATTATGATCTTGCCGGCTTCTGCGTTGGCGCGGTCGAGCGCGATCAGGTGTTGACGGCGGACAAGGTAGCCGAGGGTGATGTCATCCTTGGGCTTGCCTCGTCGGGCGTTCACTCGAATGGTTTTTCATTGGTGCGCCGCCTAGCCGCCGACAAGGGTTGGAAGCTGGATCGCCCTGCCCTGTTCGATATCGACACGCTGCTGATAGACGCTCTTATGGCGCCCACGCGCATCTATGTGAAATCGCTGCTCCCGCTGGTTCGCACGGGCAAGGTTCACGCGATGGCGCATATTACCGGTGGTGGACTGCTCGAGAATATCCCGCGCGTGCTGCCTGAAGGGCTGCACGCCCATGTCGATGCCGATGCATGGGAGCAGCCAAGGCTCATGGCGTTCCTGCAGGCCCAAGGCAATATCGAGCCGGAAGAGATGGCGCGCACCTTTAACTGCGGGATTGGTATGGCGGTAGTTATCGCTGAAGCCGATGTCGCGGATGCGGTTACAGCACTCGAAGCTGCTGGCGAAACCGTCTTCCGCATCGGGCACATCGCCAAAGGTGATAAAGGCTGCACCGTCAAAGGCTCGATCGAGACCTGGAGTGCCAAGTCTGACTGGAGCGCAACGCATCATGGCTAAGGCCCGCGTCGCCGTGCTGATTTCGGGGACCGGAACCAACATGGCGGCGTTGCTGTATGCGGCAAAGGCGGAAGATTGCCCGTATGAGATTGCACTTGTCGCCAGCAACAACCCCGATGCTGCGGGACTGAAACTGGCAGAGGCAGAGGGGATCGCCACCTTCGCCCATCCGCACAAAGGCCTCAGCCGGGAGGCGCATGACGATATCATGCACGACGCGCTGGTCGCAGCGAAAGCGGATTATGTCGCACTCGCGGGCTATATGCGCATCCTCTCCCCAGAATTTGTCGGAAAATGGGAGGGCCGGATGCTCAACATCCATCCCAGCCTATTGCCCAAATATAAAGGCCTCCATACGCATGAACGCGCGCTGGAGGCGGGCGACAGCCATGGCGGGTGCAGCGTGCACCTCGTCACCGCCGAACTCGATGATGGCCCGATCCTCGGCCAGACCCCGGTCGCGATTCTGCCCGGCGACACGCCCGAAAGCCTTGGCCAGCGCGTGCTGATTGCCGAACACCAGCTTTATTCGCGCACGCTCGCCGCCTTTGTCGCCCGCGAAAGCTCGCCCGATTATCTGATCGCCCAAATCCGCGAACGCGCCTTGGCGCTGCCCGAAGCGGACGAGGTACTCAGCCACGGCATGCCCTGTTTCGGCATCATCAAGGGCAAGAAATTCGCTTATGTCTCCAACGACCATCATGGCGATGGCAAAGTGTCATTGCTGGTCAAGATCAGCGGCGCGGAAGAACAGGCGATGCTGATCGAAACCGACCCCGATCGATACTACCGCCCCGCCTATTTCGGGGATGGCTGGGTGGGCATCAGGCTCGATCTGGGCGACAATGATTGGGACCATATTGCAGAATGGCTGAGAAAAAGCTGGCGCGCGGTGGCGCCGAGGAAGCTGGCGGCGATGATGGATTTGGTAGGGGAGTTTTAGATGTTTCCTGACCCGTCCGCCAAATGGAAAGAGTTTCCGTCAATAATAGATGGAATAGATAATCCCTTCGTTTTTGACAAAGGATGTTGGAAGGGAAAGCTGTATTTGACCATCGCGGAAGGAGGCGGCGACCTGTCATTTGGTGTCGTGCTTGACGCGATCGCATATATGGCAATCGACGAAGCATTGTTTTCGCTCGCCGATCACGCTTGCATAACATTGTCGGAATCGCCGAATTGTTACATTCGAGAAGCGACGCATTCAAAACTTCTGACGCTTTACCGAGACAAGGAATATCTGGAACAAGGCGATATCCGTCATTTCCAATTTATCGGGCATGACAAGTGCTACGAATGTCTATGCGTTGGGCTGCCCCAGATCATCATGTTCGGCAACGAAATTGGCCGTGATTCTTGGAGGCCCGAAGTCTGAAATCCGGAACCTCCTCTCCTGTGGGAGAGGATACGAAGCCTTATGAGCAAAGCGAATTAGGCTTAGTTGGTGAGGGGGTGTGGGTTATCGAAAGGGCACAACCCCTCACCCAGCGCAGCTAGTCAGCAAGCTGCCAAGCTTTCGCAACCCTCTCCCATTGGAGAGGGATAGGCAAGCTACCCAATCTCCCCCGCATCCACCACCGGCCTGTCCTCCCGCGTCCCGCGATAGCGCGCATCAGGTTCGCTTTCGCCGGGGGAGATGATCACATAATCCTCATGCACCTCCAGCAGCGTGCCGACAAAGGGAAAGCCCTCCAGGCTGCCGGTCACGCGATAGCTCACCGTATCGCCCACCTTGAAGGTCGCAGGGTCGAAATTGAACTGAAAGGGACAGTCTTCGCCCTCACCCATTCCCAGCATGCGCATCTCCTCTTCGCCAACCGAATAGCGCGTGTTGTGACGGGTGCAACAAAAAGGGCCGCCCGATTGCGCGGACGGCCCTCTCCAGATTCGCTTGAATGCCGGATTAGCCGACGATTTCTTCCGGCTTGAAGAAATAGGCAATTTCGATTGCGGCGTTTTCGTCGCTGTCGCTGCCGTGTACGCTGTTTTCGCCGATCGACAGCGCGTGAGTCTTGCGGATGGTACCTTCGGCGGCTTCTGCCGGATTGGTCGCGCCCATGATGTCGCGGTTGCGGGTGACGGCGTCTTCGCCTTCCAATACCTGGACGACAACCGGTTCGCTCATCATGAACTCAACCAGTTCGCCGAAGAAGGGGCGTTCCTTGTGGACCGCGTAAAAGCCTTCGGCCTGTTCCTTGCTCATGTGGATGCGCTTTGAAGCGACGACGCGCAGGCCGGCTTCTTCCAGCATCTTGGTGACGGCGCCGGTCAGGTTGCGACGGGTGGCGTCGGGCTTGATGATCGAAAAGGTGCGGGTAACCGCCATGGGAGAACTCCATTTGCTGGGGGATTAAGATTGCGCGCGCCTCTAGCGGCATGGACCGGTTATGGCAATACCAAGCAGGACCGGCTTTCCGTTACGTCAGGTTAGATTTGTGCTAAAGCCGACTCGGAAGAGGGGGGAGGATATCATGGAACATCGTGAGTTGAATCTGTCGCGCCGCGGCTTTGCAGGCGCAGCACTAGCCGCAGGAGCATTGGGTGCCGCGGGCCTGAAAGCTGCTGATGGGCATGTTGCACTGACGCCGTCATCCGACATGGGGCCGTTTTATCCGATCGAGCGCATTGCCGAAGAAGATGCAGATCTCACTTGGATCAAAGGCCATTCGCAACGCGCACTTGGCAATGTCATCGAAGTCAGCGGCCGCGTGCTCGACCGGCACGGCAATCCGGTCAGCGGGGCGACGCTTGAATTGTGGCAGTGCAATTCGGTCGGCCGCTATGCACATGCCGCCGACATCGCAACCGCACCGCTAGATCCTAACTTTCAGGGATTCGCGGCGATCCGGACTGGCAAAGCAGGCGAATGGCACATCACGACAATCAAGCCTTCGGGCTATGACTCGCCGATTGGCAAACGCACGCCGCACATCCATTTCGATGTTCGTGGGAAGAGCCACAGGCTAATCGCGCAGATGTATTTCGAAGATGATCATGCAACCAACTCAACAGACGAGCTTTACAAGACGCTCGGCAGGGATGCGCTGCACTCGGTTGCCAAGCTGGCTGCTCCGACAAAGTATAACTGGGATATCGTCCTGATGGACGGCTAAACCGGCTATTTGGTCTCTATTACCAGCATTACCTGCGTCTTGCCGTCACCACCTGGCGTAGCGGTAGCGACCAGTTTTTCACCTGCGTCGTTTTCCGCCGAGAAACTGGCCATATTGCCAACCGCCGTTTCCTGGGACTTGGTCGTCATGCCTCGCTTCGCTGCTTCGGCTTTATAGAAGGTCGTGACTTTGTCAGGCGCATCAGACGTTGTCATAGTGACCATTGCCCCACCTTTGCCGTCCGGGCGATTCCCAGAGATGTTTGCCGTGACCGCTGCACCGGGATAAGCCGAAATTCCCAAAGGGAGGTCCTTTGCAGCGGCAGCACCGGTAGAGAAAGTGGCTGTGGTGCCATCTTCGGCTTTGACCGTCGCTTCGTTTTGACCATTTTGGGTCAGTTCGACCGATTTTCCGTCTGACGTAGTCACCGTTGTGGTTGGCTCTGAACCACAAGATGCGATCAAGGCGGTCGCAAATAGCAGGGTGAGTTTCTTCATCACATTCTCCCGAAATGGCTGCGACCCCATATGCGTTCAGAATATCGCTGAAATTTGGAAGCTCAAGGGCCTTGCCGCCATTTTCCGCCGTCCTGTTTCCAGTAACGACGCTCGACATCTGGCCGGTCCGCCAGCGCGCGCCAGGCGGCCCGGGCATTGTCGGTCTTTTCTGGCGGGAACAGATAAAAGGCCCGGTCAAAGCCAAGCGCGTGATCGCGCCACTCGCCATCAGCTAGGGCAATCATGCGCGCACCGTTGGAAGCTAAGGCTTCGTTCGCAAGCAATACGGGTTGCAGGCTATCATCGCCCTCTCCCGACCTTTGGTGCGCGATAAAGCTTTCCGGCTTCGCGCTCCACAGCGCGACCGAGAGTTTGCCGAGTTGTGCATCGTCGCCACTGACGACAAGCAGCCGCCCGCCATCGTCCAGAATTTTCTGGGCAATGGCGGGTATGACCTGTTCCGCAGGATCGCGGGTCAGCTGGTAGAAATCGACCTGCATCGGCCTTTCCGATTATGCCTCGTAATTGTCGGCCACAAAACGGTCGAGCAGCTTCACGCCATAGCCGGTGGCACCCTTGGCCCAGGTCGGACCATCCTTGTCGCCCCAGACAGTGCCAGCGATATCGAGATGCGCCCATTTGACGCCGTCCTGGATAAAGCGCTGGAGGAACTGGGCAGCGGTGATCGAGCCTGCATCGCGCGGACCGACATTCTTGATGTCGGCAATCGGGCTGTCGATCAGCTTGTCATAGGCAGGGCCCACCGGCAGGCGCCACAATTTGTCACCGGTCGCTTTGCCGGCGGCAAGAAGCTTGTCCGAAAGTTCGTCGCTGTTCGAAAACAGGCCGGCATGTTCCTTACCGAGCGAAATGATGATCGCACCGGTCAGTGTGGCCAGATCGATGATGGTATCCGGCTTGAACTTCTCCTGCGCGTAATGCAGCGCGTCGCAAAGAACGAGACGACCTTCTGCATCGGTGTTGATCACCTCGATGGTCTGGCCGGACATGCTGGTAACGACATCGCCCGGGCGTTGTGCATTGCCGTCAGGCATATTCTCGACAAGGCCGCAAATACCGACAACATGGGCCTTGGCCTTGCGACCTGCGAGGGCCTTCATCGTGCCGGCAACCGCGCCTGCGCCGCCCATGTCCCACTTCATGTCTTCCATGCCGGCAGCGGGCTTGATAGAGATGCCGCCGGTGTCAAAAGTCACTCCCTTGCCAACGAACACCACCGGCTTTTCCTGTTTGCCGCCCGTGCCATCCCATTTCATCACCAGCATACGCGCCGGACGGACCGAACCCTGTGCAACGCCAAGCAGCGCGCCCATGCCGAGCTTAGCCATTTCCTTATCGTCAAGAACATCGATTTCGATACCCAATGCTTGCAGATGCTGGCAGCGTTCGACAAAACTTTCAGGATAAATGATGTTGGCGGGTTCGCTAACCAATTCTTTGGTCAGGGCAACACCATCGGCAATCGCAGCATAGCTAGCCCACAAGGCTTCCGCTTCAGCAGGAGCGCCGACCACGGTCAGGCCCGTAATTGTCGGCTTTGACGTTTCAGGCAGTTTGGTGCGGTATTTGTCGATGCGCCAGTTACGAAGCGTTGCACCGTAAGCAACCTCAGCCGCCGCCTTTGCATCAAGATTGGCCGCGTGCAGCGCGATGGTCTTGGCACCGCAAGTCTGTACCTTGGCGAGCAGATCGCCGCCTGCACGGGAATAATCCGCCGCATCACCATCGGCGACTGCGATCAGGGCGATACGGATTGTCCGTCCGCCTTCCTGCGCAAAATAAAGGAAGCTTTGCCCGGCATTACCTTCAAAACGGGCAAGCTTTGCAGTGTCGCGGGCCGCTTCCGGATTTTCAAGCGGAAAAACGAAGCTGTCCCATGTGCTTTTTTGGATCACAAAACCGATTACATCGGAATCGGCGGGGCGTTGGGCGGCAAAACTTACCTGCATGTCGAAACGGCCTTTCAGTGATTGAATAAAAATTGCGGGGAATCTGGCCCGCGCTTGTTCTGGCGAATGCTATAAGCAAACATTCAGCCGGGATTAAAGCAAAAGATGGTTGCGGTAACCAAGGCTTAGCGTCCATGGGCCTATCACCCTTTCAATAGCGGGTCTGGACCCCGCCATTTTCCGGTTCTAAAGGATTTGCGTAACCATTTATGCGGCAGCCCCTTTCGCCAAAGATTGTGAACTACAGCCTGTGCTTGGCACTGGTCGCATTAGGCTGTGTAGCAAACCCGGCTTGGGCGCAGGATGAAGGCAAGGAACAATCGAACGCCGAGCCGGACGAAATCGCTTTTTCTGCTGACCAGATTATTTACGAAGCCCCCACCGATGTGGTCACCGCATCGGGCAATGTCATTGCCAATCGAGACGGATATCGCCTGCGCGCCGACACAATAATCTGGGACCGGCGTTCGGGCAAAGTGATGGCGCGCGGGAATATCCGTTCGGTCGGGCCTGACGGGGATGTTGCCTATAGCGACAGTATCGAAGTGACCGAAAGCTTGCGCGATGGCATTGTCGAAAATCTGCTGCTCGTGCTGAAAGACGGCAGCCGTCTGGCCGCAAATTCCGGAAAGCGTGAAAACGGTGTCTATTCTCTCGACGGAGCAGCCTATACCGCCTGCAAAGTCGAAGGTCCCGACGGCTGCCCCAAGGATCCCAGTTGGCAGGTCAAAGCGGTCAAGGTTATTTACGACCCGAACAAAAAGAGAGTGCGCTATCAAGGCGCACGCATCGAGCTATTCGGCTTGCCCGTCATACCTCTGCCGGGCCTTTCGCACCCAGCTGAAGCGACCGCCGGTAGCGGATTCCTTATCCCCAAATTGCGCTTTTCGCGAAACAACGGCGTCGAAGTTGAGCAAGGCTATTATTGGCGACTGGCCGACAATCGTGACCTTTTGCTATCGGCCCATCTGTTCAGCGATGTCGCCCCGATGGCGCAAGCCCAGTATCGCGCTTGGGAAGACAAAGGTGCATTCCAGATCACTGGCTATGCCACCTATAGTAACAGGGTATCGACGGCGGGCGTCGCTGCCACAGGCGAAAACCGGTTTCGCGGTTATCTGGAAGGCAGCGGCAAATTCCAGTTCACGCCCAATTGGTCCAGTTCGGCCTCCATCCGGTTAGCGACCGACCGCACATTCCTCCGCCGTTACGATATCAGTCGAGATGATCGGCTGCGCAATAACATCAACCTCGAACGGATAGACGATAACAGCTATTTTGCCTTTAATGGCTGGGGGGTGCAGACTCTGCGGACGGGTGATCGGCAAGGGTTGCAACCTATTGCGCTGCCCGAAATCGACTATCGACTGCGACTGACCGACCCGGTTCTGGGCGGCAAAGTCCAGTTACAGGCCAATAGTCTGCTGATCGGCCGCACGTCAGGTCAGGATACGCGGCGCGCTTTTGGCATGGCCAAATGGGATTTGCGCACACTCACCGCTTTGGGTCAGGAAGTGAATTTCACGTTGCTCGGACGTGGCGACGTTTATCATAGCGATGAAAACGCGACGTCGATTACGCCCATCTATCGCGGTGAAAGCGGTTGGCAGGCGCGCGGTATCGCAGCCGGCGCTGTGGATGTTCGCTGGCCGTTCGTTGGCGAAGCGTTTGGCGGCACGCAGATATTGACACCCCGCGTGCAAATGGTCGCGGCTTACACCACGGCAAACCTTGAAATGCCAAATGAGGATGCTCGTGCTGTCGACCTGGAAGACAGCAATCTGTTCGCGCTGAACCGCTTTCCGGGCTATGACCGTATCGAAGATAATGTCCGGCTGACTTATGGCCTGGACTGGTCCGTGCAGGGCAGAAAGGCATCCTTCGAATTCAATATCGGCCAAAGCTACCGCCTGTCGAACAAGGCAACAATTTTCCCGGACGGCACGGGACTGTCGAACAAGGTTTCGGACATTGTTGGGCGGAGCGAATTCCGTTTCCGGGATTTCGTCAAACTGACCCACCGGTTCCGGCTCGACAAGGATAATTTTGCCATCCGTCGCAACGAAATCGACGCCACCATCGGTTCGCGCAGTACCTATGCACAAATCGGCTATTTGAAACTCAACCGGGATATCGGTGCGACGGTAGAGGATCTTGCGGACCGCGAAGAAATTCGACTTGCCGGGCGACTGCGCGTCGCTCGCTATTGGTCAGTCTTTGGGTCGACAATTATCGATCTGACCGGGCCGAAAGAAGACCCGATTGCATTGAGCGATGGATTCGATCCCATTCGCCATCGACTGGGCCTCGCTTATGACGATGATTGCCTGTCGCTTTCGCTCACTTGGCGGCGCGACTATCAGCCGACCGGCGACGCCCGTAAGGGGAATACATTCCTCTTCCGTCTGGCATTTCGAAATCTGGGCGTCTAAGACGGGTTAAAGGGGGATTCTAGGCTCGTCAGCTATTGTTCAGCCACGGCTCCCTATTGCGCGCGGCCTGTATCGGCCATTCATGGAAGTATGCAATGAAACTATTTACCCGTCTTGCCCTGGTTACCGGTGTCGCGGCCATTACCGCATTGTCGCCTGCCTCCAGTCAGACAGTTGCCGACGAATCCACACCTGAAGCTGCGCTCGATATCCCAGGAGGAGGCCAGTTGCTGGCCAAACCCAATGATCCCAATGTTCGCCGCGCCACGGCTGTGGTCAACGGTGAAATCATCACCGGGACCGATGTCGACCACCGCCTCGCTTTGATCGTTGCAGCGAACAATGATCAACTGCCGCCCGAAGAAATCGAACGCTTTCGCGCGCAGATCCTGACCAATCTCATAGATGAATCACTTCAGATTCAGGAAGCCGCTGCCAACGAAGTCGAAGTGACCAATGAAGAAGTCGATCAATATTTCGTGCGCGTAGCCGAGCAGAATTTCCGCAAAACCGTCCCGGAAACGGAAGCCTATCTGGCATCGAAAGGGTCGTCGATTGCGACGCTGAAGCGCCAAATCAAGGCCGAATTGTCGTGGAACCGGTTGTTGAGCCGGAACGTTCGCCCGTTCATCAACGTCAGCGATGACGAGGTGAACGCGATCATCCAGCGGATCAACACAACCAAAGGGACGACTGAATACCGGCTGGGCGAAATCTATCTATCGGCAACGCCTGAAAATCAGGAGCAGGTGTTTGCCAACGCCCGAAAAATATTGGAGCAGATTCAGCAAGGCGGATCGTTTACCGCTTATGCGCGCCAGTTTTCGGAAGCCTCAACCGCAGCTGTAGGCGGCGATTTGGGTTGGGTCCGGCTTGAGCAATTGCCGCAGTCGCTTGCCACCGCTGCAGCCGAAATGAGCAGCAATGAAATCGTGGCTGTGCCTGCTCCCGGCGGCATTTCGCTGTTGTTGCTGATTGATCGCCGCCAGGTGGCAACCAGCGACCCGCGCGATTCTACCCTCAGCCTGAAACAGATCGCGATAAGCTTTCCTGCAGGCTCGACAGAGGCGCAGGCAGCTCCGATGGTGAAGCGATTCAGCGAAGAAACG
Source organism: Sphingorhabdus pulchriflava (assembly GCF_003367235.1). Taxonomy (GTDB): domain Bacteria; phylum Pseudomonadota; class Alphaproteobacteria; order Sphingomonadales; family Sphingomonadaceae; genus Sphingorhabdus_B; species Sphingorhabdus_B pulchriflava. The sequence continues at coordinate 851,551 of NZ_QRGP01000001.1, read as the reverse complement.
CAGAAAATTCGCGGCTGTGGCGCGGCCGACGATGTTGCAAAAACGCTTGGTGCGGATGTCGTCAATCGCGACAGCCTGCGTGTGCGTGACCTTCCCGGACCGCTGCAGCAAATCATGCTTGACCTGCCCATTGGTCAATCGACCCCACCCTATGGTTCGATGGCGGATGGTGTGCGAGTATTCGTCCTCTGCGGACGCGACGCACCTGAATCGGCAACGCAGGAGTCGTTCGACGAAGTGATGTCACGGCTGGAAGATGAGCGCACCAACAAGCGCGCCCGTCTGTACTTGCGCGACCTTCGCCGCGACGCAATCGTCGAATATAATTGATGGCAGAGGCCGACGAAATGCTGCCGCTGGCTATTTCCAGCGGCGACCCTGCGGGAGTCGGCCCGGAAATCATCGGCAAGGCTTGGGAAGCGCGAAAAAAGCAAAAGCTCTCCAGCTTCTTTGCAATCGGTGACATTGCCAGTTTTGAGCATCACTGGGATGGCCCGGTCGTCCGGATCGACAATCCTGATCAAGCCGCCGAACGGTTTGACGATGCCCTGCCCGTATTCCACGTGCATGATTGTGCTTCCATTGTGCCGGGTCATCCCGACCTCGACGGGGCGCACTGCGCTTTGCAGGCATTGGAGCTAGCCACCGGCTTTGCCCGATCGGGAACCGTTGCCGGTTTAGTTACCGGTCCTGTTTCCAAAGCACAGCTTTACGCCATAGGATTTAACTATCCGGGGCAAACGGAATTTGTGGCCGAACGTTGCGGGGTGGAACGCCGCAACGCTGTGATGATGCTCGCTGGTCCGGACCTGCGCGTTGTTCCCATGACGACGCACATTCCGCTGGCCAGTGTCGCATCTCAGCTCGATGTGCGCCTGATCAGGCGCAGAATACGTGCCACCGCCAAGGGGTTATGCCGCGATTTCGGCATCAAAAACCCGCGACTCGCTATTGCTGGCTTCAACCCGCATGCGGGAGAAAGCGGTAATCTGGGGCGTGAAGAAATTGACATTTTCATGCCCGCAATTGCATCGATCGCCGACGAAGGCTTTGACATCATAGGGCCCTTGCCCGCCGATACTATGTTCCATGCAGAAGCCCGGCAAAATTTTGATGCGGCCCTTTGCGCTTATCATGATCAGGCACTTATCCCGCTTAAGACGCTGTATTTTCATGAAGCAGTCAACATTACGCTCGGCCTACCGATCATAAGAACATCGCCCGATCATGGTACGGCTTTTGGCATAGCCGGAAAAGGCGAGGCGCGCCCGGATTCGATGATCGCAGCAATCCGCATGGCAGGCGAAGCTGTCGCTAACCGCAAGGCATTCGCCGCCGCTGCTTGCCCTGCATGACCTTGCCTGCGCTCCCACCACTGCGTGACGTTATCGCCCGGCATGGTTTGTCCGCAAATAAGGCGTTGGGACAGAATTTCCTGTTCGATGAACAATTGCTCGACCGGATTGCGGCAGTCCCTGGTTCGCTTCAGGGCGAACAGGTTTACGAAGTCGGCCCTGGCCCGGGCGGTTTAACACGTGCGCTTTTGAGAGCGGGAGCCAAAGTCACGGCAGTTGAACGCGACCGGCGCTGTTTGCCTGCCCTTGAGGAGCTTTCCGAGGCCTTTCCTGGGCAGTTACGCGTCATCGAAGGCGATGCGATGAAAATCGATCCGTTGCAGGAAATCGGCGGACCATTCCACATCGCCTCTAACCTGCCGTACAATGTCGGCACTGCCCTCGCCGTTGGCTGGTTGAGCGGAGAAGAATGGCCGCCTGCGTGGAAATCATTGACCCTGATGTTTCAGCGCGAAGTGGCAGACCGCATCATAGCCAAACCCGATACCGAAGCCTATGGACGGCTGGCAATTCTTGCCCAATGGCGGTGCGAGGCCCGCATCGCGATGCCGGTGCACCGCAGCGCCTTTACCCCTCCCCCCAAGGTTATGTCGGCTGTCGTTCATATTACGCCAAAAGATCAGCCCGAGGGTGTGCAAATGGCGACGCTTGAAACTCTGACTGCGGCGGCTTTCGGCCAGCGTCGCAAAATGCTGCGCCAAAGCCTGAAGGGCGTTCGCGGCGCAGCAGAGGCGATGGAACGTGCTGGAATTGCAGCAGAACGCCGACCGGAAACGCTCGCCATTGAGGAATGGCTTGAACTGGCCAGACTGCTCTAAACGCGTCGCTAGGGGTGGCGCAACGCGCTGCACCTCGCTACACGTATCAAATGCAACCGCTTTCGAAATCGGAACTCGCCGCACTCGAACGTCCGGACCATGACCGGATGCTGGCGCAGGTACAAATCTGGGCCGGGATAAACAGCGGAACCGGCAATCTGAAAGGGCTTGGCACCACGGCAAGTCTGCTCGCCGATGCCTTTACATCGCTGCATGGCGAAGTCGAACTGATCGAACCTGCACCCGTCGAAAAAGTGCTCGCCGACGGCGCAATTGTAGAAGTGGCGCATGGCCGCCATCTGGTTACAACGGTTCGCCCAGACGCGCCAATCCAGCTGTTGCTGACCGGCCATATGGACACCGTCTTCGCGGTCGATCACCCGTTTCAGGAACAACGCTGGCTCGACGAAGGGGTACTGAATGGCCCCGGCGTGGCCGACATGAAGGGCGGAATCGCCGTCATGCTCGCCGCCCTGTCTGCGGCGGAAACCGCGCCAGAATTTCAGCAGATCGGCTATCAGGTGCTGATTAACAGCGATGAGGAAACCGGTTCGGCCTCTTCTGCGGAGCTTATCAAGCAGCTCGCAAGGGGCAAGCTGGCTGCCTTGACCTATGAACCATCCGCGCTGCCCGACGGAACGCTCGCCGGTGCCCGGGCAGGAAGCGGCAATTTTTCGATCATTATCACAGGCCGCAGCGCGCATGCCGGGCGCAATCCGCAAGAAGGCCGCAACGCGGTGTTGGCCGCAGCGGATCTTGCGCTTCGGCTAAAGGCGCTGACACGTGACGGTCTCTCGGTCAATCCGGCCAAGATCGACGGAGGCAGCCCGAACAATGTGGTGCCCGACCATGCAGTCCTTCGCGTCAACCTGCGACCGCACGGCCCAGACCTTCAAGATATAGCTTATAATGAAATCAAGAGATTGATTTCAATTATTGAGCTAGAGCATGAAGTTTCAATTCACCTGCACGGCCATTTCAACCGTCCGCCGAAGCCGCTGACACCCGAGGCCGAAAAGCTGTTCGGACTCGTCAAAAGTTGCGGCGAGGATTTGGGCCTTTCCATCGGCTGGAAGTCGACCGGCGGCGTATGCGATGGCAATAATATCGAGGCTTGCGGCGTACCCGTTGTCGATACGATGGGCGTACGCGGTGGCAGCATCCACAGCAGCGACGAATTTCTGATAACCGAAAGCCTGGTCGAGCGCGCCAAACTCTCCGCCCTCACCCTGCTTCGGATCGCACAAAAAGGGGCAATATGAGTTTCATTATCCGTCCGGCCAATCCGTCGGACCTGCAACCCATGTATGAAATGGCCAAGCGCACGGGTGGTGGGTTCACCAACCTACCGCCTGACCGCAAGGCACTGACAGCAAAGCTCGAGCGTTCTGCCGACGGGTTTTCGCGCATCGGCGAAGGCGTAGAGGATGATCTTTTCGTCTTCGTACTCGAAAACCTTGAAACCTGCGAAGTGCGCGGCACCTGCCAGATTTTCTCGGCAGTCGGTCAGAAATGGCCTTTTTACAGCTATCGCATCGGCGCATTGACCCAGCATAGCGTCGAACTGGAACGCACTTTTCGTGCCGACATCCTCAACCTTTCGACTGATCTGGAAGGTGCGACCGAGGTTGGCGGCTTGTTCCTCCACCCTGGCGAACGCGCAGGCGGGCTCGGCATGCTTATCGCACGCAGCCGCTATCTGTTCATCCGCAACCACCGCGCGCGCTTTGCCGACCGCACTTTGGCCGAATTGCGCGGCGTTATCGACGAAGCCGGGGGATCACCTTTTTGGGATGGCGTCGCCGGTCGCTTCTTCGGCATGAACTTTCAGGATGCAGACGAATTCAACGCCAAATTCGGAAACCAGTTCATCGCCGACCTGATGCCCAAACATCCGGTCTATATCGCGATGCTGTCCGAAGCCGCGCGCCATGTGATCGGCGTTCCCCACCCCACCGGCCGGGCAGCCATGCGCATGCTGGAAGAAGAGGGTTTTGCCTGGGAAAATTACATTGACATCTTTGATGGTGGTCCGACCATGACGGTCCGCACCGACCAGATCCGCAGCGTGCGCGAAGCCAAGGATGCGCAAATCCTGACCATAAGCGACACGCTGGGCGATCCCCATGAAGGCAAGGCTGGCGGCACCAAGATGCTCGTCACGCGCGGCCTTCTCGAAGATTTCCGGGCTTCCTATGGCTGGGTCGAGGTCCAGGACAACGGCGTCATCCTCGATACGCGGTGCGCCAGAAATCTCGGGGTTGGTACGGGCGATACCATTACCTTCGTGCCGCGGTGGTAAGCCATGGCACTCGTCGAGATAAACTTTGATGGCATTATCGGCCCCAGCCACAATTATGCCGGGCTGAGTTTGGGCAATCTGGCCGCAACCAGCAATGCTGGTGCGGTTTCACAGCCGCGCGCAGCAGCCTTGCAAGGGTTGGAGAAGATGCGGACCAATTTGCGTTTAGGTTTGGCGCAGGGCTTTTTCATGCCGCTCGACCGACCAAATAAGCAATGGCTTGCAGGCCTGGCTATCGACATGAAGACAGCAGAGCCACATATCCGCGCGGCCGCCTTCTCGGCTTCGGCAATGTGGGCAGCGAACGCTGCTACCGTTTCGCCGGCACCCGATACGACCGACGGTAAATGCCATTTGTCGGCGGCTAACCTGCTGACCATGGCGCATCGCAGCCACGAATGGACGGGCACGCTCGCGCAACTGAAGCTGGCATTTGCAGACGAACGCCATTTCGTCGTCCATGGACCAGTGCCGCCCCCTTATGGCGATGAAGGGGCCGCAAACTTCATGCGGCTTTGTCCGTCGCACGGTGAATCAGGCCTCGAAATCTTTGTTTATGGCAAATCAGGAGGTCCTTTTCCCGCCCGCCAGCATATTGAATCGTCGAAGGCCATTGCACGGGCGCACATGCTTGACCCGGAACGAACATTGTTCATCCAGCAGTCCGAAATCGCTATCGCTGCCGGGGCGTTCCACAACGATGTAGTGGCTGTCGCCAATGAACGGGTGCTCTTCACCCATGAACAGGCATTTGAAGATCCCGAAGCCGCCTATGCCACAATCCGCGCAAAGATGCCGGAGACAGAGATTGTTGTTGTCCCAGCTGATCGGGTGAGCTTGGCCGATGCGGTGCAAAGCTATCTGTTTAACGCCCAACTCGTCACTCTGCCCGAAAGTGGGGGAATGGCTCTGATCCTGCCCACCGAAGCACAGTCGAATCCGAATGTCTGGGGCTGGCTCGAAGAGCATGTTGCCGGGAATGGGCCGATCCGCAAACTCATACCGGTCGATGTCCGTCAGTCGATGGCCAATGGTGGCGGTCCAGCATGCTTGCGTCTGCGCGTGGTAGCTGACCCGGCAACCGTGGATCAGCGTTTCATCGCAGACGAAGCGAAACTTGCCGTCATGGCCGAAGTGATTGCCAAGCATTGGCCGGAGAGCATCGCACCTGATCAACTGGGCGATGCGGCACTTGTCGAACAGGTTCAAAAAGCACGCCGCGCCCTGCTCGACGCCTGCGGTCTGACCTGTCTGGCCTGACTGTCGAAAAGCTTTACAAAGCGCGTCAGCGTTAACCATCGATACCTAAGGAAATGCTGAACTGGCACGCGGTTTGCCTATACGCGTGTTAACCTATGAAAAAATTTGCCCGCCTGTTCCAGATCAAAACCAAGACCGAGGTCTTCCTGATCACCTATCCACTCGCACTGGGTGCGGTGAAGCGAGGGCAGGATTATATGGCGCTCTATCCAGGCAAGATCGGCTGGATTTTCCTCGCCTTGACATGTGGCGCGGTTTTCCTCGCTTCGGCAAAAATGCTCCAGGCAGTCGAATTGCAGCAGATGTTCGGGCAGGAATAAGGCCCCCAGATTTTGTTGCCCTGCTGATTCCAATTGAAACGCATTTTCAAGCCGGCAAACCGGCTCCCACTTTTCCTGAAAATGCTTGGGGGAAGTGGGGCGCTTCTGTTGCCCGGCGCGCCCCGGCCGCTGTAACCTTTCTGTTGCCCGGCCGGTTCGGCCGCGTTCTTTTAGAATAATCCTAGACCGTGAGGCCCGAGATTATGCTGCGAGAGCAAGTGCTTCGTTATCGTTGGCACTTATGAGTTTTGAACCATTTCACGGCTTATTCATGCCGGGCAAAAACAGCGTCTTTCAACACACGTCGATCCTAGTTCAGCCCCGTCAAAATCCCCTGAATTTCAGGGGTTATGGTGGAGCTGCCGGGTACCGCCCCCGGGTCCGCTGTGCCTATTGCACGCCGCAATTTATCGCCATAGTCCGCCGAAACGAACGCGACCTATATAGGCGGTTTTGGGTGAATGGGAAGTGAAGGAAGCTAAATTCCCTGCATGTTCCGACTCTCGGCGGGAATGTGCACCACCAACCCATCCATTTCTGCCGTCAGATCAATCTGGCACGAAAGTCGGCTTGTGCGGCGTGCACCACTGGCAAGGTCGAGCATGTCTTCTTCGTCGTCGCTGGCAACGGGGAGTTTGTCGAACCACTCTTTCGCGATAACCACATGGCAGGTCGAGCAAGCCATCTGTCCTTCGCAGGTGCCTTCAAGCGGTTGCCCGGCATTCTGGGCGACCTCAAGCAGGTTGCTGCCTGCCTTGGCTTCGACCGTTTGCGTCGTTTCGCCATCGGGGCTGATGAAATGGACTTTCAAACCAATTGCCTTTCTGCCGCCGCTTTGATCAATGATGCCGCGCGTTCGATTTCTTCGAGTGTCGTATAACGCCCGAATCCCAAGCGGATAGAGGATTTCGCCTGTGCGTCGCTCAAACCAATCGCACGCAACACATGGCTGGGGCGCCCTGACCCGCTGGCGCATGCGCTCCCTGCCGAAAACAGCACTTCGCGGCACTCGCTCATAAGACGGGCCACATCCAGCCCATCGAGGCGGATGTTGAGATTGCCTTTGTAGCGGTGCGTGGCGGAGCCATTGATTTCCCAGTCGGTGAAAAGTTCCTTCGCCCGGTTCCACAGTGTTTCAACATGATTGGCGTCCGCCTCCATCCGCTCGGCCGCAAGCGCTGCCGCTGCACCAAAACCAACGCAGAGCGCGGGCGACAAAGTGCCAGACCGCAGCCCCTGCTCTTGCCCGCCGCCATGGATAAGCGGTTGCAGGTGGACACCATTGCGGACCCAAAGCGCACCGATGCCTTTAGGACCATGGATCTTGTGCGCTGAAATGGCAATTAGGTCGGGACCATGGGGTACGGGCATCCGGCCAAAGCCCTGCACGGCGTCGCACAGCAACAGGCCGCCCGTTTCGTGGATCGAAGCGGCAATCGCGCTGATCGGCTGGATTGTTCCGATCTCATTATTCACGAACATCGCCGCAAACAGGCCGGGCGCAGCGGGATCGTGCGCACGCAAACCATCAGCCCGCGTTGGAACAATGCTCCCACCCAAATGCTCCACACAATCGAGTGCGGCGGCATGCTCGGTCGCCAATGCAGTCACTGAAAGTCCGCATCCTTTGGTCGCAAGGTTTATCGCCTCTGTCGCACCGCTGGTAAAAATCACGCGCCCGCCCGCAGGAAGCAGTGCAGCCACTTGTTCACGCGCCGCCTCTATTGCCGCCGCCGCCTGCCGTCCGCCGACATGCACGCTGTGCGGGTTCCAGAAATTCTTCTTCAACCAAGGTTCCATCGCTGCAAACACTTCGGACGCGAGTGGCGTCGTCGCCTGATAGTCGAGATAGATGCTTGCGCTCATGCTGCTTGTGCGCGCTCTCGGATAGTTTTCCATGTCGCTATGAAACGGTCGATATCTGCCTCTTTGGTTTGCGGACCAAAGCTGACGCGAACAACCTCACCGGCTGCTTTTGCGTCCCAACCCATTGCTGTGAGAACATGGCTCGCCTTCAACGTACCGGACGAGCAGGCACTGCCCGCGGATACCGAGATTCCAGCTAGATCGAACGAAATCAACTGGCTGGATGCCGATACACCCGGCATCCGGTAGCTTCCAATCGTGGCAAGACGCGGCACCCCTTTGGCAATCACATCGCCATCCTCATACTCGATCGCTGTTTCCAATTTTGTCCTAAGGGCGCTCGCTTCAACCAGCCAATCGGATCCAGCCTCTAGTGCTGCTGCTAGGCCAAGGATTGCAGGCAAATTCTCGGTACCGCGCCGGTAACCCTTTTCCTGTCCTCCAGTTGGCCGCAGCAATGCCAGATCCTTAACCAGCAAAGCACCCAGGCCAGGCGGCCCGCCCAGCTTATGTGCCGATAATATTATAATATCAGCATCCGGCAGCTGTAATTTTCCGGCACCTTGCGAGCAATCTGCGACGAGCAATCCGCCACCTGCGCGTATGCGTGCACCAAGTTCGGGCAATGGCTGAATCACTCCGGTTTCGTTATTGACCTGCTGAATCGCGTATCGCCGACCTTTTGCAATAATTCCCAACTGGACCAGGCCATTGCCATCGACCGAAAGCCGGGGCTCCTCACCGACCGCAGACAAAACAGCGTCGTGCTCTACTGCACTTGCCACTGCGTCAAAGCCATCTAGGGCCAGTCCAATCGCCTCACTGGCGCCGCTCGTGAACAAAATCTCACCGTCCCAACGCAACGCCTTGCCTATCCGCGTACGGGCGTTCTCAAGTGCTGCACGCGCGGCCCTGCCCTCCCCATGTGGTGAAGATGGGTTAGCCCAGCGCTCAAGCGCATCCGCCATCGCAGCGCGCACACTCGGCAGAACCGGTGTCGTTGCGGCATGGTCCAGATAGAGACGTTCTTGCGCCATTATGGGGTGCTGACATCCGTGATGGTTGCGAATTTCGGTTTGCCTTCTATATAGCCCATCGACTGCTGCCTAGCCCGAAGGGTGAAACAGCCCCACCCTATATCACGATTGAACCAAGCATATGCCCGCCATTGCCATTCCCGGTCCCGAAGGCCGTATCGAAGCCCGCTTCTCTCCGCCGCCGCGCCCGCGCGCGCCGGTCGCGATGATCCTGCACCCGCATCCGCAGGCTGGCGGCACGATGAACGACCGTATCACGCAGGCGATGTACAAGACATTCGTCAACCGCGGCTTTGCCACGCTGCGTTTCAACTTTCGCGGCGTCGGCCGCAGCGAAGGCGAATTTGACAATGGCATAGGCGAACTGTCCGATGCAGCCGCTGCGCTCGACTGGATCCAGGCCTTCCATCCGGAAGCCTCGACCACATGGATCGCTGGGTTCAGCTTTGGTGCGTGGATTGGCATGCAATTGCTGATGCGTCGTCCCGAAGTGCGCGGCTTTATCTCGGTATCGCCGCCGGCAAACATGTATGATTTCAGCTTTCTGGCACCCTGCCCGTCATCGGGGATCATCATCCACGGCACCCAGGATGAGGTGGTGACACCCAATTCGGTACAAAAGCTGGTCGATAAATTGCGGACGCAGAAGCACATCACCGTGCACCATGACGAAATCCCGCGCGCGAACCATTTCTATGAAAATGAAATGGATCTGCTGATGGCCTCGGTCGACAATTATCTCGATATGCGGCTCGACCCGGCCTGCCCGATCAAGTGACCGCCTAAATCTTTTAGTTGGGCTGGTCGGTGGATTCCGCCAATGACCGGCCCTGCTCGTCCGGCACGGTCCAGATCGCGATATTTACGAACAGCACCAAGGCCGCCGCAATCATAAGCCAGACTTTCTGGCCCAAGCCATCGCGCTTCCACAGCCGCCACGCGCCCCATAGAAGCGCGAAACCGGCAATCATGGCGATTGAGAGCAAGGCGGATGTCATACCGCCCCGATAAAAGCTGTGGAAGGGCGCGGTCAAGCCGCCAATGAGGCTATATTCTGCATGGCCTTTTGAAGACACCTACCCTAGAGAGCGCGCATCCCGATTCACCCGCGTGGAAGGACAGGCCCATGCGTATTGCCATTGCTTCCGATCATGCCGCTATCGCGCTGAAATCTGCGTTGATAGAGCATTTGCAAAGCGCCGGTCACGACGTGGCAGACCTTGGTCCCTACGATGAATCGTCGGTCGACTATCCGGATTATGGGTACAAGCTGGCAGAAGCGGTCGCAGCCGGGGACGCGCAATTTGGCGTAGCGCTGTGCGGCTCAGGCATCGGTATTTCAATCGCAGTCAACCGCAACCCTGCCTGTCGCGCAGCTTTGGTTTCTGAGCCATTGTCGGCCAAACTCGCACGCGAGCACAACGACGCCAATGTGATTGCAATGGGCGCCCGCCTGACTGGCATCGACATGGCGAAGGCCTGTCTCGACACATTCCTCGCCACCCCTTTTGCCGGTGAACGCCATGCGCGCCGCGTCGGCAAGCTATCCAATCCCGCCTTTACGAAGGATCCCGTATGACTGCCACCGCCGCCAATGATATCCAGCCTGATGGTTTCTTCACCCAAAGCCTTGCCGAACGCGATCCCGAAATCGCCGGCTGGATTGACAAGGAACTGCAGCGCCAGCAGGAAAAGATCGAACTGATCGCTTCGGAAAACATCACCTCGCGCGCGGTGCTGGAGGCAACTGGTTCGGTGCTCACCAATAAATATGCCGAAGGCTATCCGGGCAAACGCTATTATGGCGGCTGCGAATATGTAGATGAGATCGAAACCATCGCGATCGAGCGTGCCAAGAAGCTGTTCGGTTGCGGCTTTGCCAATGTGCAGCCGAATTCGGGCAGCCAGATGAATCAAGCGGTGTTCCTTGGCCTTTTGCAACCAGGCGACACCTTCATGGGGCTTGATCTTGCCGCCGGTGGCCACCTGACCCATGGCAGCCCCGTCAACATGTCGGGCAAATGGTTCAATCCCGTCGCCTATGGCGTGCGCCGTGATGACTGCCGCGTCGATATGGAAGAGGTCGCGCGCATCGCTCATGAAAACAAGCCGAAGCTCATTATCGCTGGCGGTACGGCCTACTCACGTATCTGGGACTGGGCGGCCTTTCGTGCAATTGCCGATGAAGTCGGCGCACTCCTGCTGGTCGACATGTCGCACATTTCGGGACTCGTCGCAGGCGGTGCCCACCCCTCGCCCATTCCGCACGCACATGTCGTGACAACCACAACGCACAAGTCGCTCCGTGGCCCACGTTCGGGCGTGATCCTGTCGAATGACGAAGCGATTGCGAAAAAGATGAACTCGGCGATCTTCCCGGGTTTGCAGGGTGGCCCGTTGATGCATGTCGTTGCGGCCAAGGCGGTGTGCTTTGCCGAAGCGATGCGGCCCGAGTTCAAAACCTATGCGGCAAATGTCGTCGAAAATGCCCGCGCGCTGGCTTCCAGCTTGCAAGAGCAGGGCCTTGATATCGTTTCGGGCGGAACCGACAACCATTCGATGCTGGTCGACCTGCGCCCGAAACAGGCGAAGGGCAAGCATGCCGAGCATGCTCTCGACCGCGCCTCGATTACCTGCAACAAGAACGCCATCCCTTATGACACAGAAAAGCCGTTCGTAACGTCCGGCCTGCGTCTCGGCACTCCGGCAGGCACGACGCGCGGTTTTGGGCCTGCCGAATTCCGTGAAATCGGCCGTATGATTGCCGATGTGGTCGAAGGATTGCGCAAGAACGGCGAAGCGGGTGACGGCCAGATAGAAGCCAAAATAAAGGCCGAAGCTGAGGCACTATGTGCACGCTTCCCGATTTATCCGTCCTGAGCTATATTCGCACTTGAAAAGGACAAGTGACTTACTCATCTAATACAGAGATGAAGGGAGACAAGTGATGTCCCAGATGTGCAATGAATGTGCAGCCGAAATCAGCGACGGCATGAAATTCTGCCCGAAATGTGGCGCAAAGACACCTGAGCGATTGGCGGAAGAGAGCTTCCCCAATCAAGCAAAGCATTATGTCGGAGAGGCTGCGGATGAATTGTGGGGTGCAACCAAGGATGCCTTCCACACCGGCAAACACCTAGCCGACACCGATTCCGCAAAGAAAGTGGCCGGCGGTGCCGCGCTAGGTGCAGCAGCGGCCCTGATAGCTCCTGTTAGCATCGCAACCGGTGCGGTGATCGGAGCGGGAATTGTCGCATACCGCCACATGAATAAGAAAAAGAACCAAGAAAAAGAGAAATAATGCGTTGCCCCTTTTGCGGACATGATGACAGCCAGGTAAAAGACAGTCGCCCGACAGAGGATGGCGCCGCCATTCGCAGACGGCGTCAGTGCGAAGGCTGTGGCGCACGCTTCACGACCTTTGAACGTATTCAGTTGCGCGAACTGACAGTCCTAAAAACCGAAGGCCGGCGCGAACCATTCGAACGCGAAAAACTCGAGCGTTCGGTCGCCGTGGCATGTCGCAAACGACCTATCGATCAAGCCAGAATAGACAAACTGGTGTCGGGTATCCAGCGCCAGCTCGAAACACTGGGCGAAACCGAGATTGAATCTGCGAAAATTGGTGAATTTGTGATGGAAGGGCTCAAAGGCCTGGATACCGTCGCTTATATCCGCTTTGCCAGCGTGTACAAGGAATTTGCCGAAGCCAAAGACTTTGAGGAGTTCGCAGGTAGCGTCGCCGAAGCAGCAAAGAAGTGAGCGAGCCGCCGATTATCATTCTCGTCCGGCCACAGCTGGGCGAAAATATCGGTAAGGCCGCGCGCGCCATGCTTAATTTCGGTCTTACCCAGATGCGGATCGTCAACCCGCGTGATGGCTGGCCGAATCCGTCAGCCGGGCCAGCGGCATCCGGAGCAGATATTGTCCTAGAACAGGCGCAAGTGTTCGATACGCTTGCCGAAGCCACTGCCGATATAAGCCACATCTACGCAACCACCGTACGCAAACGCGGCGTTACCAAGCCGGTGCTCACACCGCAGGAAGCTGCGGGCGAAATCGTTACCGCACAAGGTCGCAGCGCTATCCTGTTCGGTGCAGAGCGATCCGGGCTTGAAACCGACGAGGTTGCAGCTGCCCGCAAGATTATTACCGTACCCATCAATCCGGAATTCGGTTCGCTCAATCTGGCACAGGCAGTCATTTTGTGCGCCTATGAATGGTCAAAGCATCAGGGTTTGGCCAGCCCACCCAAAGTCGACATCGCCCCCCCTGCCCCGCAAAAAGAACTGGATGGCATGATCCGGCATCTTTTCGGCCTTTTGGAGGATCGGGGATATTTCTTTCCCGAAAAACGCACCGCAGTTACACAACAGACATTGCGCAATCTTCTAACCAAACCCGGCTGGAACAGCCTGGAGATGCGAACACTGCGCGGCGTCCTTAGTGCATTCGGAAAAGCTCGTCAGGATTGATTGCCAATACTGATAGTGCGAGATAGACGCGTGCCCTCTTTCAACTACGGAAATCTTCAATGTCGTTATTCGCTGCCATTTTTCTAATTTCGTCCGCAATTGCGCCAACCGAACCAGTCTCGCAGCAGAATGTCGACACGCCTGTTCAGCCGGCAGTTGCCGCCAAAAAGAAGCCGAAAAAGATTTGCAGAGCCGACGACCGCACCGGCCAGGGAAGCCGCACAGCAAAGCGCATTTGCAAGACTGCGGAACAATGGGGCTTGGTCGAACGCGAAAGCGTAGATGGCCAGATCGAATCTATGGGTACCAAGACACGGTAATTTGTCGCGTAGTGGGCCAGCTCTAATATTCAGCCGCGCAATGCGTCCCAGCGGCCATATTCATAGGCTATCGAGCCTTCGACCAGCGCTTCCCACATCTCGGCAATGACGTCCTGCGGGATACGCAGATCGAGTGCGGCCTTCCGCGCATTAGCGATAACTTGTGCCTTGCGAACCTCGTCACGCACTGTCTCGCGATCCTGCTTGATGCGCGCTGCGGCGTCCATATAACCGAAACGGCGGGCAAGAAGCTCGACCAGCTGCGCATCGACATTGTCGACACCGGCGCGAACTTCGGCCATGTTGGCGCAATCCGCCGGGTCTTTTACGCCTTGGGAAGAAGTTTCTATTGTCATGGCCCGCGCCATTAGGGTTCAGTCGGCTTTCTGTCGAGCCGATACTTGACTTTGTCCACACTCCCCGCCATAGGCGCGCCTTCGCAATTGGCCCCACACCCCGGTGAAGTGGCGGCCGCACTAGGTAAATTGGCTTGGTGGTGCGATCCGGGACCTGAAAATTGAGGCAAATTGAAAGGACTTTGACACATGTCGAAGCGTCAGAATTCGAAGTATAAAATTGACCGTCGTCTTGGTGAAAATATCTGGGGTCGTCCCAAATCGCCCGTCAACCGTCGCGAATATGGCCCCGGCCAGCACGGTCAGCGCCGCAAGGGCAAAATCTCCGACTATGGCCTCCAGCTCCGCGCCAAGCAGAAGCTGAAGGGCTATTATGGCGACATCACCGAAAAGCAGTTCAAGCGCGCTTATCAGGAAGCGAACCGCATGAAGGGCGATACCTCGCAGAACCTTATCGGTCTGCTCGAGCGCCGCCTCGACATGATTGTGTATCGCGCCAAGTTCGCACCCACCATCTTCGCGGCTCGTCAGATCGTCAGCCACGGCCACATTCGCGTCAACGGCGTGAAGTGCAACATTGCCAGCCGTCAGGTTGACGTCGGCAGTGTTATCAGCCTGGGCAACAAGGCCAAGGAAATGGCGCTGGTTATCGAAGCACAGGGCCTCGCTGAACGCGATATTCCGGAATATGTCAGCCCCGATGGCAATGACAAGGTAACCTTCACGCGCGTTCCGACGCTCGACGAAGTACCCTATCCGGTGAAGATGGAGCCCAATCTGGTCGTCGAATTCTATTCGCGTTAATCAGCGGTCCATCGCAAATGTTCGAAAGAGCGGCCTCGGCCGCTCTTTTATTGTCCGCCAGAAACAGCCGTTCGTCGAAAACGACATCAGAACTGTTGCAACTTTACAACATATTCTGAGTTTATATTTACAAATTTGCGTAACATTCATTGGCCAGCAAGAATTGGCTTCCTACATAGGGTTCAGCCACTGACGTGGTTTATCTCCCTAAAATCAAGGATATAAAAATGAAAAAACTCCTCATTCTTGCTTCGGCTGCTGTAGCTGTGATCGCGACCCCTGCCATGGCTGCAGGCGAAGGCCGCGTCGAAGGCCGCGGTGCACTTGGCTGGGGCGGCGGCTCCGAAGATTTCTTCGCTGGCGTCGCTGCCGGTTATGATATCGACCTCGGCGAGACCGCATTTGTCGGCCCCGAAGTGTCCTATGACACCAACTTTGATGGTGCCGATCTTGTCAACCTCGGCGGCCGCCTCGGTGCCAAAGTTGGCGAAAAGGGCAAGCTGTACATCGCTGCCGGCTATGAAGTGAACGACATTGAAGAAATCAATGCGGGCGTTGGCTATCAGCACAGCTTCAACGACAAGGTGTTCGGCAAGGTCGAATATCGCCGTTATTTCCTGAACGGCACCGATCTGAACGCCGCTGGCGTTGGTATCGGCGTGAAGTTCTAAGCTTTTAGCCTGCAAAATTAGCGGGGCGGCTCCAGCAATGGAGCCGCCTTTTTTGTTTGAGCCCACACTCTGCCTCTGGCAGAAGCTGCGCAATTCGTTTTCTGGAGAATGACATGCGCCTTTTGACGCTCGCCTTGGTTTCCGCGCTTGCCCTTTCGGGGTGCAAAAAGATTGATGATTCAGGCTCCGGCAGTTTGCCTGAAGTTTCGGTTCCAGATTTGTCGGAAGCGACGATGAAGGACATCACCCGCACGCTTTCGTCCGATGCCTTTGAAGGGCGTGCGCCCGGCACAGCGGGTGAAGAAAAAACCGTCGCGCTGATGATCGAAAAGTTCAAAGCCGCAGGTCTCGAACCGGGGAACCCTTCGAGCGACAAGGATGGCGGCTGGACGCAGGACGTGCCGCTGGTCGAAATCGCGGCCAAGAATTTCTCGCCGCTCATAGTCACCGGCAAAGACGGCAAGGCGATGAGCTTTGCTTATGGCACCGAATATGTTGCGGGGACCTATCAGGAACAGGCGAAAATCGACATCAAGGACAGCGATGTTGTCTTCGTCGGTTACGGGATCAACGCCCCTGAAAAGGGCTGGAACGATTATGCGGGCGTCGACGTGAAGGGCAAGACCGTCCTTATCCTCGTCAACGATCCAGACTTTGAAACACCCGGCCTCGAAGGGCCGTTCGGCGGCAAGGCAATGACCTATTATGGCCGCTGGACCTATAAGTTCGAAGAAGCCGCACGCCAAGGCGCTGCTGCTGCACTGATCGTCCACGATACCGCGCCTGCGGCCTATGGCTGGAATGTGGTCAATTCGAGCTGGACCGGACCTCAATTCCTTGCCCAATCTAAAAATGGCGGTGCTGACCAGACCAAGGCCAATGGCTGGGTGCAAAAGGATGTAGCCACCAAAATCATGGCCGCTGGCGGGCAGGATTTGGCCAAGGCGATGGCTGCGGCAAAAACCAAGGGTTTCAAAGCTGTTTCACTTGGCCTTAAAGCCGGAGTCAGCTTTGAAAATGCAATCTCTAAGAAAAACAGCCGCAACATCATTGGCGTATTGAAGGGCGCGAAGCGTCCTGACGAATATGTGCTCTACACTGCACATTGGGACCATCTTGGACGTTGCACACCCGTTGACGGCGACGAAATCTGCAATGGCGCGGTAGATAACGCCACTGGCACTGCGGCTCTTGTCGCGCTTGCAGAAGCGCACAAGAAAGCCGGTGCACCCGACCGCAGCATCGTTTTCCTGGCGGTGACGGCTGAAGAGTCCGGCTTGCTCGGCTCCAAATATTATGCGGAGAACCCGATCTACCCGCTGGCGAAGACCGTCGGCGGTGTCAACATGGACGCTTTTTCGATGTCGGGTCCTGCCAAGAACCTGACCGTTATCGGCATGGGCAAGTCGGACCTGGACAGCTATCTGAACGCCGCCGCGAAAATCGAAGGCCGCACGCCTGATCGCGAGCCTACTCCTGAAAAGGGTTTCTATTATCGTTCGGACCATTTCAGCTTCGCCAAGCTGGGCGTGCCAATGGTCTATTTCGAGGGCGGAGACGATCTGGTCAATGGCGGCAAGGAAGCCGCCGAAAAGGCGGCCAAAGACTATGAAGAGAACCGCTATCACGCGCCCGGTGACGAATTTGACGAAAGCTGGGATTGGTCAGGTGTGATGGCCGACCTGCGACTCTATTACCGCGTCGGACGGATGCTCGCGATGACCAGCGCATGGCCCAATTGGGTCGAAGGCGATGAGTTCCGCGCAATCCGCGACAAAAGCCGCGACGCGAAATGAACCCATCGGCTATATCCTTTGATATGCAAGGAAAACGTAGCGTCAACTAGTCTCTATCTGCTTGTAAAAAACAGCCATCTGAACTAACCTCGCAAGATGCCGTAAAAGCTGGCCTTGCGTGGGCTAGAGCTTGGCGCGGCATAATCTGCTTCGGGGGAGGCAATTATGACAACACAGGCACAGACTGATTCCGCGCTGCGACCTGTGACAAAGGCTGCGCGTATCGACTCGCTCGACATATTGCGCGGCGTAGCCGTGCTCGGCATCCTGTTGATGAACATCACCGGATTTGGCTTGCTGCCTCATGCCTATGGAAATCCGATGGCCGATGGCGGGGGCACGGGCATCAATCTGACAACTTACCAAACCACGACAATCCTGTTTGAGGGCACGATGCGCGGCATTTTCTCGCTGCTGTTTGGCGCAAGCATTGTGTTGCTAACCGAACGAATGGAGCAAAGCGGCGCCGGTCTGGATACCGCAGAAATCTATTTCCGGCGAATGTTCTGGATGTTGGTCTTCGGCTTCATCCACTGGTCGCTGCTGCTTTGGTATGGAGAAATTCTCTTTGCCTATGCAATGTGCGGTTTCGTGCTGTTTGCCTTCCGCAAGATTGCCGCAAAGTGGCAACTTGCTGTGGCTGCCCTTCTCTTGCTCGGTGCTGCCGGGTTCCAAGCGCAGAGCTACAAGGAGGCTGCCGCGATGCAAGCCTCAGCTAACGACGCTCTGGCTGCTAAAGATGCTGGCCAAAAGTTGAGCAAGGAACAGGAAAGCGCGATTGAGGGTTGGAATGGCTTGCGCGAACATTTCTATCCGACTGCGGAAGCCGCAAAGGCGGTGCGCAATATCCACAATGTCGGATATTGGCAGGCAGTTACCGACCAGTTCGACAGCAGCTATCAATTCCAATGGACCGAGGCCCCCTTCTGGCTGATATTTGACATGTCTTCCTTCATGCTGATCGGCATGGGATTGCTGAAACTGGGCGTCCTATCCGCAAGCCGCAGCCGTCGTTTTTACCTGGCTTTGATGGTCACAGGCTATGGCATCGGTGTTCCGTTGGGGCTTTACGAATTGAACCTGATCTTGGCCTCCGGTTTTGAAGTGATGGGATTCAAGTCGGCAGATATCACGTATCAATTCAGTCGGCTTGCCATGGTCTGCGGCCATCTGGGCTTGATATTGTTGTTCATCAAAAGTGGGTTACTGCAATTCCTGCAACGTGCCTTGGCAGCTACAGGGCAGATGGCGTTGAGCAATTATCTGGCACAGACGCTGATCTGCGTAACTTTGTTCTACGGCTTTGGTTTCGCGCTGTTCAGCAAACTCGAACGGCATGAACTTTACATCATTGTTGCTGCCATCTGGACTGTTGAGCTGATCTGGAGCCCGATTTGGCTACGTCACTTTCGTTTCGGGCCATTTGAATGGCTTTGGCGTTCGCTGACCTATTGGCAGCGCCAGCCAATGAAAATCGGCTAACAACTGCCCCCTTGTTGAGAACGGTTTAATCGCGCATATCCGCATTTCAGGCAGCTTCATGCCAAACAAGCCGGATTATATTGCATGACTTTTCGAATGCCTGCCGAATGGGCGCCACATGAACGCGTCTGGATCGGCTTTCCGTCCGATCCCGCCGCCTGGGGTGAGCCGCTGGCCGAGGCACAACGCCAGATAGCCGCCTTTGCCAACGCCGTTCATGATGGCGGCGAAGGAGAGGCGGTGCACCTGATTGCCAAAGGCGCCCAAGCAGCAGCCAGAGCTCGCGATCTTTGCGATGCCGGCGTGATTGTCGAAGACCGGCTGATCGGCGATATCTGGTTGCGCGATACCGGCTGCATCATCACTGGCAACGGCACCGACCGTGTGGCGCGCAACTTCGGTTTTAATGGTTGGGGCAACCGGTTCGATTATGAAGGCGACCAGACCATTGGGCGCGAGATGGCTGAGGCGGCTGGCTTTCCCGTGACCGATTGTGGCTGGATTCTCGAAGGCGGCTCGATCGATGTCGATGGCGAAAGTCTTGCTGTCACCACGGTCGATTGCCTGCTCAATCCCAACCGTAATCCGAACCTTGACCGAGCAGCCATCGAAGCGCGGCTGGCCCGCGATCTCGGTATCGACCGCCTATTGTGGCTCGGCGACGGCCTCGCAAACGACCATACCGACGGCCATGTCGATAATTTGGCGCGCTTTGTGGCCCCCAATCATCTTGTGCTGCCAGAAGCGCGCGATGCCGATGACCCCAATGCTGCAGTTTACGCCGATGCCCGCCGCCGCTCCGAAGCCTTTGGCTGCAAAGTCACCCCGCTGCCCTCTGTTGGCCGCTTTGAGCAAGATGGGGAGGCTGTGCCAGCCAGCTATATGAACTTCTATGTCGGAAACAGCGCGGTTGTGGTCCCGGTATATGGTAGCCTTTATGACGAAGTCGCGCTGGCCGAATTGGAACCGCTATTCCCTGACCGAAAAATCATCGGTCTGCGCGCCGACGCTGTGCTGACTGGTGGCGGAAGCTTCCACTGCTCTAGCCAGCAAGTGCCGCTTTGACTGTATTCCCTTGCAGCGCAAGCTGACGCATAAGGAAGATAGAAAATTCCAGAGAGAGGACCTCCCCGATGAAAAAGATGCTATTTCTCGCCTTGGCAGCAACTGCCCTTTCCGCGCCCGCAATTGCGGAAAATCACGGTCACAAGCACGACAAGGCACATGCCGCTACGCACAAAGCGCATCAGGAGCGCATGGCTAAAATCCTTGCCGATCCTTCGCGCGCCGAAGATGCAAAGCGCGACAAATATCGCCATCCAGCCGAAACCTTCGAATTTTTCCGCATTCACCCAGATCATGTCGTAGGCGAATATGCGCCGGGCGGAGAGTGGATCTCGCGAACGCTCGGGCGCTACATGGAAGGCAGCGGCAAGTTTAACGGCCTTTATTTCAGCACCACCGTCTTTGCAGATGAAAAGACCCGTGAAGCCGTAAAGGCCGGTGCGGCCAAATTCCCAGATGACGTCGCGAAAGTCACCGGCAAGCCTGCATCCGACTACCGAGCCTTCACACTCGATGCCATTCCCGAAGGCGCAAAGGGCACGTTCGACCGGATCATTGTCATGCGCATGATGCACAACCTTTTCCGCTGGAACATGGCCGATCAGGAAATCAAACGGATGCGCGAACTGCTCAAGGATGACGGCCTTCTCGGCATCGAACAGCACCGCGCCAAGACCGATGCACCCTATAGCTATGCCGATGGCAATAAAGGCTATCTGCGCGAAGCCGATGTCATCAAGTTCATGGAAGTGAACGGCTTTGAACTGGTCGCGAAGAGCGAAATCAACGCCAATGCCAAGGACAGTGCCAACTGGCCCGACGGCGTGTGGACGCTTCCTCCTGCCCTTCGCCTCAAAGATGTCGACAAGGCCAAATATGAAGCGATTGGCGAAAGCGACCGCATGACCTTGCTCTTCAAGAAGCGGCCCTAAAGTTTTGGAACTTGCCATTCGCGCCATGTTGTCGGGGTTGCTGGTTGCAACCATTGCCCTGATCGCCAGAAAAAGCCCGGGACTTGGGGGATTGATTGCTTCCATCCCCCTCGTCTCGACGCTTGGAATGATCTGGCTTTGGCGCGATACCGGCGACCCGAAGCTGGTTGCCGATTATGTCTATTCGGCATTTTGGTATTTCTTGCCATCAATTCCGATGTTCCTACTAATCCCATGGATGTTGCGGTCCGGACATGGTTTTTGGCCGGCCCTGTCAGCCGGTATTGCATTGACCTTCATACTGTATTTGCTGACAATCGGGATTGCCGCGCGTTTCGGCGTGCGGCTATAGGCAAGGCATGACACGCACAATCACCGTCGCCGCGCTCCAACTGCCTCTGCAGGGTAGCGAGTCCGATAACATTGAAGCAGTCTCTGCTTTGATAGAGAAGGCGGCGTCTGATGGTGCGCAAATCATTCTTCCGCCTGAGCTCTTTTCCGGGCCCTATTTCTGCAAAACACAGGAAGAAGCGCATTTCGCGCTCGCTCGCCCCACATTGGAGCACCCATCGGTGCAGGCGATGACGAAGCTGGCGCAGAAGCTGAAAGTCGCCATTCCGACCAGCTTTTTCGAACGCGACGGCTCACATTTCTATAATACCTTAGCGATGATCAACGCCGACGGGGAAATCCTCGGCACATATCGCAAAAGCCACATCCCCGATGGCCCCGGTTATCAGGAGAAATATTATTTCCGTCCCGGCAATAGCGGTTTCAAGGTGTGGGATGTCTTCGGCACCCGCATCGGTATCGGCATTTGCTGGGATCAATGGTATCCTGAATGCGCGCGTGCCATGGCGCTGATGGGGGCGGAAATGCTGTTTTACCCCACAGCCATCGGTGCGGAACCGCAGGATGCCACGCTCGATACCCGTCATATGTGGCGGCGCGCAATGGTCGGCCATGCCGTGTCCAACTGTATGCCGGTGATCGCTGCCAACCGCGTTGGTGCCGAATCCGACCATGGTGGGCCAGCGCAGAAATTTTACGGCACCAGCTTCATTGCCAATGAATGGGGTGATGTTGTCTGCGATCTGGATGAAAGTGAGACGGGCGTACTCGTCGCCAGCTTCGACCTCGAACAAGCGCAACTGCATCGTGCCAGCATGGGCTTTTTCCGTGATCGCAGACCCCAGCTCTATGGGCGGCTGGTGGAGGATCGCTAAGACGCGAGTCCGCCTGTTACATTTTTGCAACAAGGTCTGTTAAATCGACCTGGACGTCGATTTCATACAATATCCAGAAAGCTTCGTTGCGCTAACCGGGCTTCGTGATCGCACGGCTCCACTCGCCTGCGGTCGCATTCATGGGTCGCACCAACTTGTTTCCGAGGAATCGGAACCAATTGAAGGAACTTACCATGAAGAAACTTTCACTCATCTCGGCTTCTGCCATTGCCATGATCGCAAACCCCGCATTCGCTCAGGATGCAGATTGGACTGGCCCTTATGTCGGCGTCCAGGCTGGATATGGCACGGGATCGTCCGACACCGATGTGGCTTTAAGCGGCGCTTGGACCACGGAATCACAAGGCTTGCGAGATTATGTGACGTCGACCTTTGCCGACGGCCGCAAACCGGAAGGTTTCAACTTCGGCGGTCAGCTGGGCTATAACTATCAGACCGCTGATAACTTCGTCCTCGGTGCCGAGGCTGATTTCACCATCTTGAACGCCGATGACAGCCGCTCGACCGGATTGGTTCCGACAACCCCATTCCCAACGCTAAGCTACAATTTTGGTAATGGCGTTGATGCGAAACATATGTTCTCGCTGCGCGCTCGCGCCGGTATAGCGATGGATAAGACGCTTATCTACGCATCGGGCGGCTGGGCGTGGACCAAAGCCGAATTCGCAGCAACGATGGCGTCAAACGGCGGGTACAATAAAGCCGGTGGAACCAAGAAGACGCTGGACGGCTTCATCATCGGCGGCGGTGTTGAGCACAAATTCTCCGACGCAGTCTCGGCTCGCCTCGACTATGCATATACCGATCAGGGTGGCACCAGCTATGTGACCGGATATCTTCCAGGCAGTACCTTTGTGACACCTGCCTACACGGAAACCTTGCGCCAGGATCTGGATATGCACCTGATCCGCGTTGGGCTGAACTTCCACTTCTGATCGTCACGCTCCGGGGCTGCTTGGGGGAATTGGCAGTCCCGGATTGCGCTTCCCCGCCTCGCGCAACCGCGCTAGGCGGGGATATGACCGGAAAATCCTCACATCTCTATCTGATCGCACTGGGCTCAAACCAGCGTCACGAACTCGCAGGCAGTCCGCAAAAAATCATCGAGCAGGCCATCGAAGCCCTGGAAATGCGGGATATTGACGTGTTCGCACAGTCATCAGTCATCGAAAGTGCAGCGATGGGCTCGTCAAGGCGCCGCTATGCCAATGCGGTTGCGGTGATCGCGAGTGACCTTGATCCGCCCGCCTTGCTGCGCCGTTTGCACTCGATCGAAATCCATTTTGGCCGACGACGGAATGGTCAACGCTGGCGCGCGCGTACGCTTGATCTCGATATTCTCTTATGGTCGGGCGGGATCTGGTCTGGCGAACGCCCTGCGCTTGGCATTCCGCATGCCGCGATGCGTGACCGCAACTTCGTGCTCGGCCCGGCTACTGAAATCGCACCGGATTGGCGCGATCCGTTGACCGGCCTGACCATAAGGCAACTTTTTCATCGCTTGAACCGCCCCAAGCCGCTTGACCGTTGGCAAAGCCCGCATTAGGGGGAGCGCTCCTGAGCGCGCGGGAGCTTCCGCGCCGTGATGGGCCCTTAGCTCAGTCGGTAGAGCAACTGACTTTTAATCAGTAGGTCGCTGGTTCGAATCCAGCAGGGCTCACCATTTTATGTCTTTTTATCATAAGCTTGGATCGAACCTCAAATTTGCATACAACAACTCGATGATAGCTAGGTAGCTTTCTAGGTAGCTACATTGTTTTTCTGGCGCGCCAAAGTTAGCTGTCATTTGGAGTCAATGCGATGGACCGAATTATTAAACGTGTCGTCGCCATAGTGATTCACGGGGATGGGTGGTCCTCAACGCTGGAGTTCGATAAGCGTTGATTTACATGTCAGCGAAATCAATTTTTACGAAGCAGTGAACTTGGTGCATGCCTTGAAAACTAAATCGATTCGTTCCGCCTTCATCGCCCGACGGTCAGAGCAGCGACCATATAAGCGGCCGCATCTTTAAGTGTTTCGAAGCTCATATCTGGCTGTTCGGGCGTAAGCGGTCCAACAGCGGCAAGTCGTTCCAGCAGCGTCAATATCGCACCGGCGCTTGCCCTCGGCGAGAGGTTATCAGGCACGAGGCCCTTTGATTGCGCGCGCATTATCTGACCAGTCAAAGCTTCAATCAAAGGGGCGACACTTTGACGGCGTGCTTCTTGAAAACGAATATCACCCTCTTCCGAAGCCAGATTGCGGCAGCGGAAAACGGTACGCCACCGCCACCAGTGTGCACAGTACAGTTCGACAAAACGTCGTGCACGGTCCTGCTGTCCTAGCTCTGACCAGTTTTCTTCGGCCATCTTGACCAGTTCCGGCGTGCTTTGCGTAACGTGTTCCAAGGCAGCCAGAAGCACCTCAGGCACACCTTCAAAATACACGTAGAAAGTCGCAGGTGAGGTACTCGCGGCACGCGCGATGTCCGCTACAGACAAATCGCGCAGCCCATGCGTCTCAAGCAATTCGATGGTCGTTTCGATTAGCTTTTGTCGGGTCCGCAGGCCTTTGGAACCAATTTTCTGGCCAATCTGGTTATGTAGGGCCGTGTCTAGGACAACTGACCCTGACACAAATTTATTCAGCATTGAGCGTCCCTCCATCACTCGTCACTTGTTCGACCATCCGTTAGCGGAAAAAAACAAGTTGAACAAGAATTGACGCATCGTCAATTTTACTAGATAACGAGTCGCAGGAGAGGATAAAGCGATGAAACCGCTTGCCGGAAAAGTTGCCGTCGTGACGGGTGCGTCAAAAGGGATGGGGCGTGTGTTTGTCCGCGCCCTTGTCGATGCTGGCGTTCACGTCGCAGCGATTGCCCGGCCATCTGTCGAACTCGATTCTCTGCGCCATGAATTGGGCAAAAGCGCGCTAACCGTCGAATGCGACATTACAGACTCCGCGCAGGTTAATGACGCCATCACTGCATGTGTTGGCAGATTCGGCCAGCTGGACCTGCTCGTCAATAATGCAGCAATCTTCCATCCTTTCCTGACCGAACTGGCGACGGACGAGGATGTTGCGAACCATTTCAACACCAATGTGTTGGGAACTGTCTGGATGATCAGGGCGTCGATACCCCACCTAAAAAAAACCAAGGGGCACATCGTTTCAATATCCAGTGAATCGGTAGTCCATCCCTTTCCGATGCTAGCGACTTACGCAGCATCAAAAGCAGCTGTAGAGACCTTTTCGACAGCACTCGCTGACGAATTGCGGTCAGATGGTATCCGCGTCTCCGTTCTACGATCGGGTTCAGTTGCTGGCGGAAGTGGCGGTGATAGCTGGAGCGCGGACGCGAAACAGGCATTTTATGCCAAAATCATGGAAACCGGTCATGCCCAGATGGCGGGATCTGCAGCGTCCGCTGAATCGATGGCTCAGGCGTTAATCGGTATTGTCGGATTGCCCGCCGATGTTTGCCCAAGGCTGATTGATGTTCGCGCGGCACAATCCGGTGTCCCCGAAGGTACCAAACAGCAATGACGGCAACGGTCGCATCTGGCTCGTTCGACTGGGTGGCTTTGAAGCCTTATCTACCCTTGCTGATAGCGCTTTGGATCGCGGAAGTAACAGGCTCGTTTGAGGCGGCAATGATCCTCGCAGCGATGCGACCGTTGCTTCAGGATTTTGGTGATCCGGTGGCTCTTGGTTGGTTGATTTCCACTTTCGGTATCGTCGGTGCTGCCTCGGCCGCAGTGGTGGGGCGGCTTGGCGACCTTTTCGGTCGGCGTCGATTGTTGATTTTCGTGCTAGCCATTGCCTTTATAGGTTCCTTGATCAGTGCCTTTGCGCCAAATTTTGGTTGGCTGTTGTTCGGTCGTACATTGCAGGGGCTTTCCGGCGCTGTGCTTGCTCTGTGCATCGGCTTAGTTCGCGAGAAAATGCCGGCACCTATTGTGCCGATGGGAATTGGCCTCATGATTTCGGGTGCATCGCTGGGCACGGCTGCCGGGTTGGTGCTTGGCGGCTGGATTGCCGACAATTTCAGCTGGCAGGGCATTTTCGTAGCAAGTGCTGCATTTTGCGCTTCAACCATAGCGGCCTGCTTGCTTTGGGTCACCCCTTCCGGTCGTCTCGAAAATGTCGGCAAAACAGATTGGTTGTCGGGCATACTCTTTGCGCCAGGCACATTGGGTGTGCTGTATTACGCTGCCTCACTCGCCAAGACTGGTTGGGATGAACCGCTGAGCCTTGCGACGCTTTTTGCTGGGATTATTCTGCTGGCGATATGGGTGTGGCATAGTTTGCGTATCACAAACCCCTTGTTCGATATCCGGCTGCTCGCACGTCGGGACATCAATATTCCGATCGGCGTTTCAACTCTGGTGGCGCTCAGTTCACTTCAGATCACTCTGGTATTCGCGGTTTTACTCCAGACACCTGCATGGACGGGAATCGGCATCGGGGTAACGGCGTTTCTGGCAGGGCTGGCGAAGCTGCCATCAAACATCTTGTCGACCTTTGCCGGGCCGCTTGGCGGCTGGTTGACCGGTCGCGGTGGAGGGAGGACAACCATGTTGTTCGGTGGTTGTCTGGCCACATTGGGATGGATTCTGGCGCGGTGCTTCCACCAGGATTACTGGACGGTTGTAGCTGTGCTCTGCATAATTTCCTTCGGAACAACCATATTATTTTCCGTCGCACCCACGATTATGGCGATGGCAGCACCACCTGATCGGGTGAGCGAGGTGGTTGGCATGTTGAGCGTGGTGCGCGGCCTTTTCGCCGGCATCGGATCGATGATGGTGACGTTGTTGCTCGCCAGCGAGACACTGAAAGATCCTGCCAGCAATGCAAGCTATCCAACGATCGATGCCTATCATCTGACGGTTACTGTCATCACCGGCTTTGCCATCCTTGCCACATTTACGGCGCTCGCGCTGCCCAAAGGAAAGATCGAAATGCAATGAGCCTACCCCGTCCCCGTCCTGCGCTGACCGCCGACAATCGCCCTTTCTGGACTGGCGGAGCGCGGGGAGAACTGCTGATCGAGCAATGCGATGCCTGCAATTACTACATCCACCCGCCGACCGGCTTTTGCCCTGAATGTGAAAGCCGAAAGACGCATTTCCAACCCGTGTCAGGCAAGGCGTTCATCGACACCTTCACCATCAACCACAAACAGTGGATGCCCGGAATGCCCGATCATATGGTGTTGGCAATGGTTCGGCTGGCAGATGCACCCCATGTTCGGCTGGTCACCAATATCGTTGGCTGCGACCCCGAACTGGTCGAGTTCGATATGCCAGTGAATGTGACATTCGAACAGTCGGATGACCTCTGGATACCTTTATTCGCT
Source organism: Sphingorhabdus pulchriflava (assembly GCF_003367235.1). Classification (GTDB taxonomy): domain Bacteria; phylum Pseudomonadota; class Alphaproteobacteria; order Sphingomonadales; family Sphingomonadaceae; genus Sphingorhabdus_B; species Sphingorhabdus_B pulchriflava. The sequence continues at coordinate 824,098 of NZ_QRGP01000001.1, read as the reverse complement.
CCGGAGTTATCCGCATGACCTCCTATCCCGAAAAACAGACGGCTATCAGCGGAATTGGCCAGTCCAAAATATCGCGCGGGGCGGACAAGCCAGCACTCGGCCTGACAATCGATGCCGCACTTCAGGCCATTGAAAATGCGGGTCTCAAGCGCGAAGATATCGATGGCATGGCATGCTGGCCGGGCGGCACCGGCGAAGCGAATGGCTTCGCCCCGATTAGCATACCGGTGCTGCAAGACGCGCTACGGCTCAAACTTAACTGGTACTCAAATGCCAGCGAGACCTCTGGCCAATATGGCGCACTCTTCAACGCAATCGGGGCCATTGCAGCCGGGCTAGCGCGGCATGTGCTGATCTATCGAACCATGTACGAGGCCACCGCGCGCAAGACCAGTTTCGCGAATGCGCTTAGCCAGCCTGGAGAACCGGTTTATGGAATCTTCAACTGGTATGCGCCTTACCATGTATATGCAGCGTCGCTACAGCAGGCATTGTTCTTCAATGCCTATGTCCACAAGTCTGGAATCAAGCCGGAACAGGTCGCACAGATTGCAATCAACGGACGGCGCAATGCTGCACTAAATCCGGCAGCAATCTATCGCACACCGATTACCGTCGATGACTATATGGCGTCGCCGATCATCGCAACGCCGCTGCGGCTGTTCGATTGCGATGTGCCCTGCGACGGGTCGACGGCCATCATTCTTTCACACCGGGATGCCGCAAAGGATGGCCCTAACCCGCTGACCTGGATTGAGGCCGTTGGCAGTTCGATGCGCTATCGCAACAGTTGGACCCAGATGGAGGGCGACGCGCTCGCCACACAATGCCAGCCAGAGGTTGCAGCAATGATGTGGAACCGTACCGATCTGACGGTGAAGGATATTGACGTCGCCGAACTCTATGACGGCTTCAGTTATCATACGATCAACTGGCTCGAAAATCTGGGAGTTTGCGACCGCTGGGGTGCGAAGGATTTTATCGAGGGCGGTCACAGGATTGCGCTGGATGGTGAATTTCCGATCAACACCAATGGCGGAGCAATGTCTGCTGGCCGGATGCATGCCTATGGTCAGGTTCATGAAGCCTGCATCCAGCTGTGGGGCTTGGGCGGCGAGCGACAAGTGAAACGCAAAGGCAAGGATACACCCAAGGTTGCGGTTATGACGACAGCCGGCGGTCCACTGGCGGGTTCGTTCCTGCTGTGCCGGGATTAAGGAGGATATGATGACGAATTTGATGAGCTATGCCGGCAAGCGTGTCGTAATTGCAGGGTGCTACTCCGGAATGGGGGAAGCGTGTGCGCGCATTTTGACGGAGTTGGGAGCGGAAGTACACGGTGCCGATATCCGCACCTCCCCCGTCGCGCTAGCTAGCTTTACCGAGCTCGATCTCAAGGATTGGACCGCCATTGACCAGGTGGTCGCCACAATCGGAGGTGAGGTCGACGCAGTATTCAACTGCGCCGGGCTTCCCCAGACCTATCCGGCGGCGGACGTCGTCGCGGTCAATTTTCTGGGAATTCGCCATTGGAGCGAACAATGGATGCCGCGGATGCGTCCCGGAGCTGCCATCGTCAGCGTGTCATCAAACGCCGCTATGGGCTATATGCAGCGCATCGGTTTGATCAGCGAGTTCGTTGCGATTAAGGACCGGGCAGAAGCGCTGGACTGGGTTGCTGCTCATCCCGATGATGTTGCGGACGGTTATGGCTTTTCCAAGGAAGCTTTGGCGGTCTGGACACAGCAACGCGGTGTCGATCTGATCACCCAAGGCAAGCGCATCAACTGTACTTTCCCCAGCCCAACTGCGACGCCGATGATGAGCGAATTCACTAAAATCGCGCCTCAAGCCGTGTTCGACTTCTTCTCCAAACCAATTGGCAGGCAGGCGACGTCCGAAGAACAGGCCTGGCCGCTGATTTTGCTCAACAGCCCGGCTGCAAGTTTCATCAATGGCGTTTGCCTGCCAACCGATGCGGGCTTTACCGGAGGTGTTTTAACCGGCCTTGTTGATATGGCCGCCTTCCGGGCGTCGCTTGCGGGAGGTCAATAATGTTGAAACTGCAGCAGCCTGATAGCCTTTACATTGGTGGTGAATGGGTGCGCGCTTCGGACAAAGAAGCGGTCATCAATCCTGCAGATGAAAGCGTAATCGCCGAAGCGCCTGTAGGAAGGGCCGCGGCGATTTCCGATGCCATTGGTATCGCTTACGATGCCTTTCACAACGGCCCGTGGCGCCGCATGGCTGTGACGGAACGGCAGTCAAAGCTGACGGAATTTCTCGACGCTATTGATCGGCGGAAGGCGGAGATTGTCGAACTCATCATAGCCGAGGCCGGTTCTACGCGGATGCTCGCCGATTTCCTGCAGTTTGGAATCCCGATGAAGCATGCACGCAAGACGGTGGAGATCGCTTCAAGGCCTGCAATGTCGTCACTCCCCGTCGAGCTTACGCCCAATGCCCAAGGCGGCAAGACGCTTGGCACCGGTGTTGTCAGCAGGGAACCGGTTGGCGTCGTGTCGGCAATCACACCCTATAATTTCCCCTTCTTTCTCAACATTGGAAAAATCATACCTGCACTGGCAACAGGGTGCAGCGTTGTCCTCAAACCCTCTCCTTACACCCCAATAGAAGCGCTGTTTCTTGGCGAAATTGCCAACGAAGTTGGCCTGCCCAAGGGTGTACTCAACATCGTGACCGGTGATATTGAGGCTAGCAAACTCCTGACTACCGACAAGCGGATCGATCTTATCCACTTTACCGGATCAGACAAAGTTGGCGCAATGATCCAGGCACAGGCATCGCATAACCTTACGCGCTGCGTCATGGAACTGGGCGGAAAGTCGGCGTTAATCGTACGTCCGGATGCAGACCTGTTGCAAGCGGCACAAGCGGGCCTCGGGGGTTTCGTCACCCACTGCGGACAGGGTTGTGCTTTGCTGACCCGCCATCTCGTCCACAACTCTGTGAAGGACCAATATGTAGAAATGCTGCGCGGCATGCTGTCCCACGTTAAAATTGGTAACCCGCAGGACCCGAGCGTCTCCTTTGGACCGCTCATCCGAGAAGTCGCGCGAACGCGCACCGAATCTTTTGTCGAAAGCGCCTATGCGGATGGCGCGAAGCTGGTTTCAGGCGGCAAACGCCCGGATGGCTTCGACAAGGGCTTTTTTTACGAACCCACGCTCTTCGTCGATGTGAGAAGCGACAGTCGATTGGCGCAGGAAGAGGTATTCGGTCCCATCGGCGCAGTCATGGGCTTTGACAGCGATGATGAGGCCATCGCGATCGCCAATAACAGCGATTTCGGCCTTTCGGGTGGCATATTCTCGGCCGATGCGGGCACTGCCTTCGAAATGGCGCTGCAATTGCGCACCGGCGGCGTTTCGATCAACGGCGGCGCGGGAACGATGCAAAGCGAGGCGCCGTTCGGCGGTATCAAGCGTTCCGGCTATGGTCGCGAATATGGCGTAGATGGGCTGAACGAGTTCACTTACCAAAAAACCATTTCATTCCACGGAGCCTGACCAATGACGCAAGTAATGAAAGGCATCCGCATGCTCGAGGTGGCGCAGTTTACCTTCGTCCCGGCAGCAGGTGCCGTGCTGACCGACTGGGGTGCGGACGTGATCAAGATCGAGCATCCTATACGCGGCGATGCACAGCGAGGAATCAAAGAATTGCAGCGTTTCGCGGTCGATCAACGGCGTAACGCCCTGATGCAGCACCCCAATCGGGGAAAGCGCTCGGTCGGCATCGATGTATCAACGCCTGAAGGGCAGGAGTTAATCTACGAGATCGCAAAAACGTGCGACATCTTCCTCACCAACTACCTTCCGGCGCAGCGTCAGAAGCTCAAAATCGACATTGAGCATATCCGGGCAGCGAACCCGAACATCATCTATGTACGCGGCAGCGCTTATGGTGACAAAGGTCCCGAGCGTGAGAAGGGTGGGTTCGATTCAACTGCTTATTGGGCACGCGGCGGCTCTTCGATCCTTGTGACACCGAAGGAACTCGATGGCCCGCTGCTTCAGCCGGGCCCTGCCTATGGCGATACGATAGGAGGGATGAACATTGCAGGCGGAATTGCGGCGGCGCTCTTCCATCGCGAAAGGACCGGCGAAGCCACTGAAGTCGATGTATCGCTGCTTTCATCAGGCGTATGGGCAACTGCATGCAGCGTCGATGTCTGCATGGAAATGGGCACAAATCCTTTCCAGAACGCCTTACCCGGCACGACCGCTGTCGGTACGAACCCGTTTATGGGGGTGTTCAAGACGAGCGATGGCGGGTTTATCAATCTGACCGTCCTGTCTCCCGGACCAGTGCTGGAAGATACATTCACCCATCTTGGGCTGGCCAATCTGATGGAGGACGAACGTTTCAATACAGTTGAAAAGGTAATGGAAAATGCCGCGGCCGCACACAGCCTGGTGGTCGAAGCCATCGCAGCAAAACCCTTTGGATATTGGGTACAACATTTGAAAACGATGCGTGGCCAATGGGCAATGTATCAGTCCCCCGCGGACGTCGGCACGGACGAGCAGGTTCTTGCAAATGATCTGATATTTGAGGTCGAGTCCGCCGATGGCGGTGCTCCAATCAAACTGGTCGCCAGCCCGGTTCAGTTCAATCGGGAACCGATCACCAACACACGCGCACCCGAAGCGAGTGAACACACCGAGCTATTCTTGATGGAACTCGGCGTCGAGTGGGACCGAATTGAAGAATTGAAAACCAAAGGAGCAATCGCATGAACAGCATGGACGAAATGGTGATCATTAGCGTTGACGATCACGCAGTCGAACCCCCGGAAGCATTTATCCGCCATTATCCTGAAGGCAAAAAAGACCGGGCTCCGCGCATTGTCGAAGAAGACGGCAAAGACATCTGGCTATGGAACGGAAAGCGCTATCCGACAATCGGATTGAATGCTGTCGTCGGACGCCCGCGCTCGGAATATGGCATGGAACCGAGCCAGTTCAGCCAGTTGCGCGAAGGCACCTATGATCCCAAGGCGCGCGTGGATGACATGAACGCCAACGGCGTCTTGGCCTCGCTGAATTTCCCGACCATGCCATCCTTTGCGGGAGGTGTTTTCGTAGCGGCGGCAACAAGTGCCCCCGATGAAGCCTTGCTTGCTGTACAGGCATGGAATGACTGGCACGTTCAGGAATGGTGCGCATCCGCCCCGGGGCGCTTCATACCTATGTGTCTTGTGCCGATGTGGGATATGGATGCAACACTTGCAGAAATGAAGCGTATGAGCGCGCTCGGTGTTCACGCCGTATCCTTTTCCGATAACCCGGCAAATATCGGCCTACCCAGCATTCATAACGCCTATTGGGAGCCCTTCTGGAAGGCGTGTGTTGACTATAAAATGGTCATCAACTGTCATATCGGCACCGGTGCCCGCGCCATGCATCCGTCGCCCGAAAGCCCGATTGATGCGTGGATTACTGCTATGCCAATCTCCATCGCAAACTCAGCCGCCGACTGGACCTTTGCCAGTTTCTGGAAACGCTACCCCGAATTGCGCATGGCATTGTCCGAAGGAGGTATCGGCTGGATCCCCTATTTTCTGGAGCGTGCCGATTTCACACATGAGCATCATCACGAATGGACGTTCAGTGATTTTGGCGGAGAGCGTCCTTCCGATATCTTCAAGCGCCATATTATCTGCTGTTTCATTGACGACCAATTCGGCGTGAAAAATCTGGAATATATGAATGTCGACATGGTGGCCTATGAATGCGATTATCCGCATTCAGATACGGTTTGGCCGAATGTTCCGGAATATCTGTGGGCTTCAGTCAACGGGTTAGACAAGAGCGTGATCGACAAGATCACCCATTTGAACGTGATGCGCGAATACAGCTTTGATGCATTCTCGCTCAACGGTGGCCGTGAAAAATGCACCGTCGGACATCTTCGCGAACTGGGTAAGCACGTCGACGTGTCGCCCCGGCACAATCTCGGTGGGCTTAAAACCGATAGCATGGATGCGATCGGCAAGGCGCGCAGACCAGTCACTTCAGGCGATATCGAACGCATGTTTGCCGCAGCCTGAGCGTCAAAGAGGATATGCCATGAACTTTGTAAGAATATTGCTGGTCGTTGGCTGGGCATTTGTCCTGTGGGCGACGTTGCGAGCTGCCAATATGGGGCTCGATCTTGCCGGAGATTTTTTCTTCGGCGACATGAGCCATCCTTGGCGCGGACAGTTCAATATCGACTTCATAGCGCATCTTCTGCTCGCGGCGCTTTGGTTGTGGTGGACAGAGAAAAATCGTCTTGCTGCTCCCTTTGTCGGGTTGTTCACGATTTTAGGGGGGGGCTTGTTCAGTTTCGCTTATCTGCTGGTTCGCAGCTTCAAAAGTGATGGCAGCGTTGGGCATCTCCTGCTGGGGCGCCATTATCGTTCGGGAGATGCTGCATGACAGACTGCCCCGTTCCACTCGCCCCCACTGGCGCGCCGCCTGTACCAGACCACGTACCAGCCGAGTTGGTTCTCGATACGCGCTTCGCAAATGGTCAAGCAGCCAATGATCTGCCTGACCCTTATACGCCAACCGATATCCTTCGTGATCCAGCCTTTCCGCGCATACATTACTACCCTTGGCCGGCAAGCGGAAACCAGCATGGTGCGTGGGTGGTCACGCGCTACGAAGATATCCAGAGAGTTTATGAAGATAATGACCTTTTTTCCACTGAAGGCGTTGCGCAGTTCCAGCGGCTTGCCGGGGAAACATGGCCATCCATTCCGCTCGGTATCGATCCGCCCGATCACAGCAAATATCGCAAATTCCTGAACCCGTGGTTCACGCCCGTCGCCATGAAAAAAATGGAACCGCGGATCCGGGCAATCCTGGCCGAAATGATCGGTCAGTTTGCGGACCGGGGCGAAGTTGACATTGCTTATGATTTCGGGCGCGTTTTCCCCGTCCGTGTCTTCTTGGATCTGATGGGCTTTCCCTTTTCCATGTTCGATCAGTTTCTTGCCTGGGAATGGGACATTCTTCACGAACCTGCGATCGAGACCAAGGCGGCGGCGGTGCAGGGAATCCTCGCCTATCTGCGTGGCTTCATAGCAGAAAAGCAGGCTACAGCAGATGAGTCTCTTGGCAGCTATATTGCCAACGGGTCTATCGATGGCAAATTGCTAACGCCGGAAGAAGTGCTTGGCATGACCTGGTTCCTGTGGCTTGGTGGCCTCGACACCGTGGCGTCGACGATCAGTCAAATGTACCGTCGGTTAGGAATGGACCCTGCGCTTCAGGCAAGCATCCGAAACAATCCCGAAATCATCCCGACTGCCGTAGAAGAATTTCTGCGCGTCCAACCGCTGGTCAACTCAGGACGGAAAGTGAAGCGGGACTTCATCTGGCACGGCGTTCAAATCAAAGCAGGTGATTGGGTGACCGTGTTCAACAGTTCGGGCAACTTTGATGAGGCGCAATTCACAGACCCACACAAATTTGATGCTGAACGAAAAGCCAATCGACACTTTACCCTGGCAGGCGGCATACACCTGTGCCTCGGCGCCCATCTTGCGCGACGCGAATTGCGTTGCTTGCTAGACGAATGGTTCAGACGCATTCCCGAATTCCGCATCAAGCCAGACACGGACACAACCGTGACCCCCGGGTTGCTCTCAATCCGCAACTTGCCTTTGGAGTGGCAGGTAGATAACTAAGTAAGATATGAATTTGCCTGCAGAACTTAACACTCTCCTTCCCGACGGCCTTTTCGATGCAGTCCAGTCTGCATCAGGGGCGGCAATCGAGCAGGTTCGCCCGCGGGGCGGCGGCGGCGCGTCGCGTGAGGGTGCAGAACTTGATTTGCGATGGCCCGACGGCCGCATGCAAACCGCTTATATGAACTATGACGTGCATCGGGCAGGTGCAGGCGATGATGATGCTTTTCTGCGTGAAGCCGCGATCATCAAATCCCTATCAGGGCAGCACAAAGCAGCTGGTGTCAAAGTAGCGCCATTTATCGCAGCAATCCCCGAAAAACGTGCGCTGCTCGGCGGGTTTGTAGACGGAGAAGCCAATTTCAACAAGCTTGTAACGCCAGAAGACCGCATGGCGGTCGCAGTAGACTTTATGGACCAACTCGCAAAACTCCATAAAATTGACGTATCCGCTAGTCCTGTGGAAGGCATGGGGCCAGTATCTCCCATCTCCACCCTCATTGATCAGCGCATTGATTTGCTGCGACGCCGAAACAAGGGGAAGGATTGGGATCCGCTGATCCAACTCAGCATTGACTGGCTGGCAGACAATGTTCCCTCCGATTTGCCTGCGCCCGTAATTGTCCATGGCGATGCAGGGCCTGCAAATTTCCTATACTCCAATGGCAAGGTAACCATATTGCTCGATTGGGAACTGGTGCATTATGGGGACCCGATGGCGGATCTCGCCATGCTGTGCTTGCGTATGTTGTTCCAGCCTTTCGTCCCCCTTCCCTCGGCCTTCGCAGCTTATGAGGCAGCGGGCGGGTATCCCGTAGACCTGGACCGGGTGCGTTACTGGCGACTGCTGTTCCAGACCGGCTTTGCCCGCGCGAGCCGTTTTAACGATCCGGACGCCCCGCCTCCACCCAATCTAGGGATGAACATGGTCTATTCGACCATCCACCGCCGGGTGCTCTCCGAAGCACTGGCAGAGGCGGCAGGTATGGATTTGGAGCCGGTTGCCCTGCCTGACTCACCGCTAGGTGCGCATCACCGTAGCTTCGATATTGCTCTAGACGACATCCGTGACATCGTCGTGCCTCGCCTCGCTGACCAGCAAGCAGCGGCAAAAGCTAAAGGACTCGCGCGGCTGGTCAAATGGTGGCGTGATATCGAGCGCTTTGAACCGGGCTTCCATGAGGCCGAACGGGTAGAGATTGGCGCGGCGCTCGGGCGGGAGTTTACGAGTCATGCAGAGGCATGGACTGCCTATTGTGCGGCGGTAAAAGCTGGCACCCTGAACCGCAAAACCGCTATCCAAATAGCCAACGCCCACGCTACTCGCGACGCCGCGCTGATGGCTGATGCAATGGGTGCGCTGGCGAAGACGCGGTTTACACCGCTCTCCTAGTTACCCAATAATCTTCGCCTCCCGGAATGCGGCTATCTCAGTATCCGTATAACCCATTTCGCGCATGATCTCGTCGCTGTGCTGGCCGATGGCAGGGGCGGCGTGGACTATATTCATGGAAAGGTCGCCGAAGTCCCAGAATTCGCCAGGCTGTTCAATTTCGCCATAAATGGGTTGGGACGTAACAGAGACCAGCCCAAGCTCGCGGTTGAGCGGGTCATCGAAGAAGCGGTTCATCGCGTCTTCAAACAACACCGCTTCACACGGCACACCCAAAGCTTCTAGTTCGGCGAGCAGTTCGATAGAGGTCTGGACCTTGGCGGCATCTACGAAGTCAGTCTCGTTCGCACCCAGCACCGATCGCACACCCTCGCGCACACCTTCAGTATGCGCTGCAATCGCGATCCATTGGCCGTCGGCGCATTCGTAAATGCGGTGATAAGGGCTGTATCCGGTCTGGTCGCTATTCAGATGCCAAGTCTCGGTCAGGCTGCCGTCGGCCAGCAGCAATCGCTCACCTTGTGAGAAAGCCGAGACGCCGAGCAGCGAGCTGTGGAGGCTATAGCCCTTCCCATGCGCCCGTTTTGCGTAGAGCAAGGCCATGGTGCCGACGAAGCAACTTTGCGCAGACAGCACGTCCATTGTGCCAGGGCGATTAAAGACTGGAGGGTTGCCTTCTCCCGCATTTTCAAATTCCCAGCCGGCGATCGCGTTGAAGATAGAGTCATAACCCGGCCAGTCCCCACGACTACCGCGCTGGCCATAAGCGCTGACATAGGAAAATCCGATGTTTGGATTATGTTTGCGGATTGCTTCTTCAGACAGGCCAAGCTTGTTGGCACCTTTGAAGCGCATATTGTGGTGAAGAACTTCCGCCCATTTGATCAGGCGTTCCAAAATAGGCTGCGCCTCTGGCTTGGTGAGGTCGAGCGCGAGCGATCGTTTGGAACGCGCTGCCGCCTGATAATAGCGATGCATGAACCGAAGGCGGTCACCCGTCAGCGCCTCGACCTTGATCACATTCGCGCCCATATCGCCCATCAGCGACGGCGCCATAGGGCCAGCGAGGAACATCCCAAGATCGAGCACGCGGGTTCCCGCCAGGGGGTGCGGTGCCTGACCGTTAGAGCCCGTAGGTGCGGGATTACCCTGCCAGTCCGCGTCCCCACGTTCGCTTAGTCTGGGCGCGGGTTGACCGGTCTTAAGCGGTGCATCTGTGTGAAACGGCACATTAGGTTGAGTGGTCTTGCCCAGCTCCGGATCGTCCACTTCGATGACATAGCCATTGGCACGAACGTCGTCATGCTTGAGCACTTCACCCATCGGGAAGGCAGGTTCGACAGCAATGTCCATGGCACGAAGATCGGCAAGCCAATCTGCAAGAGGACGCTGCCGGAACGCAGCTTTAGTTCCCTCTTCAGTCGAAAGATCAGCCCCTTCCGCGAGGACATCCCACATCGTCGGCAGAGTGGCGTAATCGAGCTGACGCGTGGGATCCATGATCTGGAGCCAGTCACCATCCTTGCACTGGAACAGCTGCATAGACATCGCCCTCGGACCGGGCGGATATGTCGGCGGATTTGGCATTGGCCCCTTGCTGTTACGCGCCCAGACCAAGGGAATCTGCGACAGCATCCCTTGCGCAAGCGATGTATGTGCCACGCCGCCACGTCCCGATTGCAAACGCTCGACCAGCCTAGCGAGAATTCCACCTGCCGCCAGATGCGCCGCGCCCCAGCTTCCAGTCTGATAGCGCCAGACGATCGGCCCAGCGCGATAGCCGTCATTTTCATAAAGGAAACCCCAGCGCGCGGCGACGAGAAGTTCATCGTCAGACCGCTCGACATCTGGATGATTGTGGGGTGATCCGGTAATACCGCAGACAACGAGGCGCGGGAAAGCGTTGGCGAGGCTTGCATCGTCCAGTCCGCGAGCCTGAGCTTGGGCAGGACTGAACTGGTGGAGCAAAACGTCTGCGCCCGCCAGCTTTTCCCTTAAGACAGAGAGACCCTGATCACTGTCCAGATCAAGTTCCAAACTGCGCTTGCCCCGATTCCAGTTGGCAAAAGGCGCAGTGCCGCGTGTAGGATCGCCGCCGGGTCGCTCAACCTTCAGCACATCAGCCCCCAGTTCGCTCAGCATCAGCCCCGCGACTTGAACCGCCATCCCTTCACCGATTTCAACGATGCGCAGATCACTCAGCATGGCTGATTAGGCCTTTTTGAAATTGGGTAAAACCCAACCATCCTGAATAGGTGTCCAGTCTACTACGACCTTCATACCGATGTACACATCGTCGGCATCACAACCCGAGACGTTGGCGTTCAGCCGGGCACCTGGGGCACCATCCAGATCAACGACGACAGGCACGTAAACATAATCCTCGCCATTTTTCGGGTTCTTATTGCATACCACATAGCTGAACACGGTCGCCGTGCCCGGCAATGTGGGCCAGTTTTTTTCGCGGCTGCCGCATTCAGGGCAAACCGGGGTTGGTGGCATGCGGAATTTACCACAAGCTCCGCACTGGCAAGCCGTCAGTTTATGTTCTTTGGCCGCTTCCCAAAAGGGTTCGGTATCGGGGTTGGTAGTAATCTTGATCTGGTCGCCGGGTAGCGCACGAGCGGGTCCATAGGTCATGTCAGGCACTCCGGAGAATGAGGCTGGAAACAGGAAGCGACGCGGGCCCGCCAGAAACGAGCGCAAATTCTGCATCTTTTACCTGATTGATCGCGGTGCCGCGCACCTGCTCGACACCCTCAACAATGTGGGTCATGCCGATGATGTAGGCTTCGTTGAGATTGCCGCCGTGCGTATTGACGGGCACTCCGCCATTCACGCCACCTTGCGTAGCGGCATCATAGCGGATTTTCCCTGATAGGACATAATCACTGCCCTCCCCCTTCTCGCAAAAGCCGTAATCCTCCAGTTGCATAAGCACCATAGGAGAGAAATGATCGTAAATAAGCGCAACATCCACATCCTTGGCTGTGAGGCCCGATTGTGCCCAGATCCGATCAGCGGTAAATTTGTGGCCAGACGACGCGAAGTGCGGATCGGGCATGCCCATCCAGGCAAAGGCCCTGCCCCATTCACGCTGCCCGCCATGGGCACATGCATGCACAACAGCGGGTTTGTGGCGACAATCCTTGGCGCGATCCATCGTTGTCGTAATGACTGCCACGGCACCATCGGTTTCCAGACAGAAGTCCAAACGCCTTAATGGATCCGCCAACATCGGCGAGCCCCAATATTCCTCGTCCGATAGCGGATTGCGGCGCACGGCCTTGGGGCGGTTATGTGTGTTGGCTCGCGTCGCCTGAACGATTTCTTTGAAAGCCTCTGGTTGGGTACCATAAAGGTGCATGTGACGCCGCGTCAGCATCGACATTAGATGTCCGGGGCCGACCAGTCCGGACGGTTGCAGGAAACTATTCTCGGGGCTCGGCGCGGAGGCGCCGAAAACGACACCCAGCCGATGCTGCGGCAATTGTTGCAATGCCATTAGCGTCACCGTGTAGGTGCAATCCTCGTTCATCAGGCCCGCTGTCGCCAGTCCAATGGCACCTGGGCAGCCACCGCCACCGGAGGTCAAGGTTGCCGAATAGCTGATATGCGGCATGCCCAGCGTTTCCATCAGGCTGGCGGTATCGAACTTGTCGAGATAGCCCGCTCCTGCAGTCGAATAATAGGCGAAACCATCTATCTGCTTGTGGCTGATACCCGCATCCGCGCAGGCATTCATGATCGCTTCGGCGGCCATGTCGTTGATTGTGCGCGGCCAGCTCTTGCCACGAACATAATAGTCCGTCGCGCCGATACCGACGATAGCGGTTTTGTCTTGATTGGCCCAAGCCACAGCTTTTCCTCTCCGAATCCCAACTTATATAACTAAGTGCATTATGATTAAGCTGTAGCGCTTGTCCAGTCCCGATACAAATCAGGCAAAATGCAGGCGGCGATATTTACCACGGAAGTAGAGCAAAGGATCGCGGCGAGGCTCAAACATCGCCTTTAAGACCCTTCCCACCAGGATGAAATGGTCTCCGCCATCATGCACCGCATCGCGAGCGCATTCAAAACTGCTGAGCGAGCCCGTAAGCACCGGTGTGCCGAACTCACCCATCTCCCAAGGCGTGGCGGCAAAGCGATCCTCGCCCTTTCCGGCGAAACGATTCGATGTAGGCTGTTGGCCGATCTGCAGCACATTCACCGCAAAACGCTCCGCTTCACGCAGAACGGGTCCACTGCCTGCGTTGTTGGCGATGCAAACGAGCAGCAAGGGTGGATCAAGTGAAACGCTGGTGAAACTGTTTGCAGTCAGGCCGATTGGTGAACCGTCGGGTGCCATCGCAGTGATGATTGTCACACCCGTTGCAAAGCAGCCAAGCGCATCGCGAAAGGTCCTAGCATCCGATCCTTCCCGGAATTCCGACACAAAGCGAGGGTGCTTTCGCTCCAGAAAGTCAATCAGCAACGCATTAAAGTTCTCGGTGCGTTCGGCCGTGACCAACAGACCGCTGTCCTCCACCTCAATAGCCTCTACATCTGGCAATTGGTTGACAAATGATGCGGCTTGAGCACCACCCGTAAGGTTGCTGCGGGCGCCACACACGAACAACACCGGGATATTTATCTGCGACGCGGCAGAATTGATCCTGTCGATCACGCCGCTCATATCAAATCGGTCGAAAAACCGAACGTCGTAATCCGGCTTGCCCACCCGCGTTGTTGCTAGATTGCGCAACTTTTCCGCCATTGTTCGCGTAACATCTGGATCGTTTGTCATCGGCAAGTCTACCAGAACAAGTCCTGCAGCAAGGGTAGCAGCCTCTTCCGCAAGCGCGATAGTCGCAATCCAGCCTCCCAAAGTTGCCGCGACTACGACAGGCCGTGTCCGCATCTGCGCCAGCACAGCGCGCAAGTCTTCCACATACGCATCAAAATCATAACGACCATCTTCAGGCCATTCGCTGCCGCCATGTCCGCGCAAATCAATGTTGATTACATGCCGACCAGCCTGCTGCAAAGCGACAGCCACATCTTCCCAAACCTGTCGCGTCTGTCCTGCGCCGTGAAGGAGGATGATCGACGGATCGTCCGCTGACCCGATATCATCCGCCTCCAGCCGAATACCGGCAAAGCCTTTGAACTCGCGGACATAGGTCATTGTGTCGCCTCCACCTCGCGCTTGATCCACTCTTCGATCATTGCCGACCGACGTCGCATCATCAGTCTGGCAATTTCAGCGTCACCCGCCAGAATCGCATCGCAAAGTGTAATTTGGAGCAACCGCGTTCGTTCGCGGTCTACCTCACTGGCATAAAATCGCATCCCCTGTTCTTCCATGCCAAAAGTGTAGCCGATCTCCATGACGATCTGCATTGCCGGATTACCGCTCATGTCAGCAATCAGCCGCGCCAGCGCGCCTTCGGCCCGTATCAGCGAGCCCGGCGTGATATTCCGTTCGATCGAATCCCTAAACCTTGTGAGTTGCGCGCGATGATCTGGATCGCGACTCGATGCGGCCAAGGCTCCTGCCTGTTCCGCGACCAACTTAGTCACGGCAAAAACATCGGCGATTGTCGCGCCATTCAACCGTAAATAGCGGGCAAGTGCTTTGATCGCATCTGCTGCATTGGGGCGAGTCGCATAGAAACCGCCTTTGATACCGCGCCTGACGCTGATCAGCCGATCACTTTCGACTATTTTTGCCGCTTGCCGCAATGTGGGACGACTGACTGACAGCTTTGCCAGCAGTTCATCCTCTGCCCCCAGATAATCTCCGGGAGCATGCTCCATGCTCAAATTGGACAAAGCCTGAGCGGTACGTGTGACCAGTGAACCTTCACCATTGAGCGCAAGCAAGCAGGCCTCCTATTGAAATGTATAGAGTTATCTAAATAGAGGATTAAAACGGATCTGTCCAGTTATCGCTTGCGCTAACCTGTATAACTAGGTATCTATTAATGCGACTCGATGGAAAACGAGCGTTAGAGGAGTTTAGTAATGAAGCCTTTTGTTTTCAGCGCCGACAGCCACATCATGGAACCCGCAGGAATTTTCCTCGACGGACTTCCGGCGTCGCTCAAGAAACACGCAATCCACTCGCGTAAAGAAGGCGAATTTCTGATAACCGGCACCGAAGAAAAGATCATCTACCGGCTGCGCGTTGGCCAGCATCGCGAAAAGGCGTTGGGCGATAACGAACGCAAGGGCATCCGGGAAATTCCGGGCCGTCTGGAAGATATGGAACTGGAAGGCATCGATGCCGAAATTTGCTTCCCATCGCTCGGCCTGTGGCTCTATGCGCTCGACAGCGCGGAAGCCGAAGCAGCTTCGGCCCGTCTGTATAATGACTGGAACAATGATTTCTTGGGAAGCCACCCCAACCGCTTTGTTCGTTGCGGAATGTTGCCCGTTCTCGATTTTTCGAATACCGTCGCCGAACTCGAATATCTAGCAAGCAAGGGCTTCACGGCAGCAATGCTGCCGGCTGTATCCCCGCCGAACCT
Source organism: Sphingorhabdus pulchriflava (assembly GCF_003367235.1). Lineage (GTDB taxonomy): Bacteria > Pseudomonadota > Alphaproteobacteria > Sphingomonadales > Sphingomonadaceae > Sphingorhabdus_B > Sphingorhabdus_B pulchriflava. The sequence continues at coordinate 808,488 of NZ_QRGP01000001.1, read as the reverse complement.
GCCCAAATACAATGACGAAAAATGGAACGTCGTGTTTGCCAAAGGTGCAGAGTTGGGTATCGTTTTTGTGATGCATACTGGTACCGGTCTTGAATCAGTAGTCATTGAACGCGGCCAAGGTGCTGGCATTATCAACTATTCGAACCAGATGATGGATGCCTGCACCAGCGCCATGTATCTGGTGTCCGGCGGCGTGCTCGATCGTAATCCCAAGGCGCGCGTCGCGTTCATCGAAAGTGGCGCAAGCTGGCTAGTCGCACTTGCCGAGCGAATGGATGAAGTCTGCGAAGCACATGCCAATTTCGTTTTCCCGAAATTGTCGCGCAAGCCGAGCCAGATCATCGACGATCAGGTGTGGGCCAGCTTCCAGCATGACCGCGCCTGCATTACCGCCGCAGCAGCGGGACTCCCTGGAGCGCGCAACATCATGTGGGGATCCGATTATCCGCATGCAGAAGGTACTTTCCCGATAAGTCGCAAACTCACTGAGGAGCTGTTCGCAGGTCTTAACGTCAGTGATTCGGTGCGCGCTGACATTCTGGGACTGAACGGAGCTCGGCTGTTTGGAATTGAGCCGGTGGTGTCGACTAGCCCTGTTTTATTGGCAGCATAAATACCAGTTTCTGACAAAATTGAGCCGCGGCTACATCTTGTAGTCGCGGCTTTTAAGTATCTTTAAAAGTCTTAATTTGCCTAATTTTGCGCATATTTTGACCTATATCAATTTTATTAGATACCTATTTAGGCATTCTCGAACTGCAAGGCCGAAGCGAACGATTCGTCGCTGTTACGCAGGAGAAATGCCATGTCTGATACCGCTGCCCGCCCCTTTGTTTTCAGTTGCGACGCCCATGTCGCCGAACCGCCGGATCTTTTTGTGAAGGCAATGCCCGAACATCTGCAGCAATTTGCCATCCGCAGCGAGTCCGATGGCGATTTGCGGATCACAAAGATCGGTGAGCAGGTCATCCTGAAAATCCAGACCAATTTTCACCAGCATAAAACCGGCGAAGGCGATGCCGCCTTCAACGCCCAAACCGGCACCAACGCCGATCGCAGTTGCACCGATGCCAAGGAAAATTTTGTCAGCGATTGTGCCGTCGACACCAAAAGACGCGGCGCACGCGATCTGGACCTGCGTCTGGCCGACATGGATCGTGACGGCGTCGACGCCGAACTCGTCTTCCCGTCGCTGGGCCTGATGCTGCCGCGCATCAGTGACCGCGAAGGCCAACGCACCGCATGCCAGATCTATAACGACTGGGCTTGGGAATATACCGCCCCCGTCCGCGACCGGTTGATTCCCGCCGCGATGATCCCCTGCTTCGACTTTGACGATGCATTGGCAGAATGCAAGCGAACCGCCGAATTGGGCTATGCCGCTTTCTGTCTGTGGGAGGGCCTCAACAATTACAATGATCCACGCTGGGATCCGATTTTTGCCTTTGCAGGCGAGAAAGGCATTCCCCTGGTCTTCCATACCGGTGTTGGCGACATCAACATCCGTGCGCTTCGCGGACCCGGCGGCGCGCTGTACAACTACACCCGGCAGATGAATGACGCGGTCGAAATCATCACCCAGTTGGTCGCTGGTGGTGTGCTGGATCGCAATCCGAAAGCCCATATCCTGTTTGCCGAGCATAGCGCAGGCTGGCTTTGGGGCCTCGCCGAGCGCATGGACGAGGTCTATAACGGGCACGCCCCGTCAATCTCCCCAAAATTGTCACGACTGCCCAGTCAGATCGTACGCGATCAGGTGCATTGCGCCTTGCAGAACGACACCGGATCGATCGCCACACGGCGCGGCGTGGGTATCGAGGCTCTGCTTTTCGCCAGCGACTATCCGCATTCTGAAGGCACATTTCCCTTCACCCGCAACGTTGTCGACAAGATGATGGCCGAGCACCCGGATGCTAGCATCGACGATTTCGTCGCCGTCCTGGGGGGTAATGCAGCCAAGCTCTTCAGCCGCGCCAATCTGCAATCGCAGGTGGATGCAAGGCGTCAGGAACTGGCGATTGCCGCCTGACAGGGTTTAACCTTCTCCTCCACTTATCCCGTCGGCCTGGGCTGGCGGGGTATTTTTTGTTGTGCGCAGCTTGGATTCTGATGGGCTGTCCAGCAATTTCCGGAATCGACCTTTAACGCCCCTTCCAAACAGGCGGTCGCTTTTCCGCAAATGCCCTGGGCCCTTCGCGGGCATCGTCGCTTTCGGCCCAGGCCGCAAATGCGGGGTAGCTTTTCTGGTTACGCATCGCTGCTGCCACGCCACTTTCATCGAGCCCGCGATACACCGCCTCTTTTGAGGCGCGGATCGACATTGGGGAAGCCCGCAATATCTCCGAACACCAGCGCAAAGTTGCAGCCTGCAATTGCCCGGTTGCAACCACCTCGTTGACGAAGCCAAGCCGCGCGCCTTCCGCTGCACTCACGCGCCGTGAGGTTAATATCATTCCCATCGCCTGTTTCAGGCCAATTTGCCGTGCGAGCCGGTGAACACCCCCGCCAAGTGCCACCGCACCGACCAGCGGCTCTGGCAAACCAAAGCTGGCTCCCTCGCTAGCGATAATGATATCGCATGCCAATGCTACCTCAAACCCGCCACCAAGCGCGAGGCCGTTCACCGCTGCAATAAAGGGTTTGGGACAGTCAAAGCGTTCGATCAGTCCGGCATATCCGTTCCTTGGGTAATCGCGGTGGCCGTCAGCCACAGCAGCCTTCAGGTCACTGCCCGCACAAAAAGCCCGATCCCCTGCCCCGGTTATGACGCAGGCAAGTTGCCCGGCATCTGCGGCAAAGGCATCAAAGGCTGCCTGTAACTCTTGGTGCATTTGCGCATTGATTGCATTCATCACCTCTGGCCGGTTAAGTGTAACGGTAGTGACCGGACCGTTGATTTCGACGGTGATGAACTGCATTCACGCCTCCACTATATGTTCTTTCAATGGTTTAGCCGTCCGCCCCGCCATGATGGCCGCGATGCCGCCCACTATCAGGCAGCAGGAGAGAGTGGCAAGTGCGGGACGCAGCGACATTTCGCCAAATCCTGGTGCATAAGCCTCACTTAAAAAGCCGGTAAGCGTTCCGCCTACCCCGGTACCCGCCAAGCCGATGAGCATGTTGATCGTGGCCGACATCATTGCCCGCATCGCAACCGGGACCTGCGCAAAACTGAGCGCAATGATTGGACCAAGATGGAGCGTCATCACAAACTTCATGCCCACGAAACAGGCAAGCGCCACATAAGGGTTGGCGGAATAGACGAAGAGCATCGCCAGCGGGAAAGCGGCCAGCAGACCGAGCCCCGCAAACCAGCCATTGAAGCGAGGATTATCCTTGCCCCATTTATCTGCAACCCAACCGGCTGCCAGATTCCCGATCACCAGCCCGACTGCCATCGCCGTGCCCAGCCAGAATCCGGTTTCCGCCTTGGTCATGCCATGTACGCGCTGGAAAAAGGATGCGCCCCATATGATGAAGGCAAAGCCGGTAACGGGTACCATGATGAGCAATAATCCCACCCAGCGCAGCGATACATTGCCAGCCATGGTCCGCATCACCTCGGCCATGCCAATCTGCTGCGGCGGAACAACAACATCGCCCTTGCCCCGACGCGGTTCGGCCGAGAACAGCCAGACTGCCAGACCAATCAGAATGCCGGGCAAGCCGACGATAAGGAAAACTTCGCGCCAGTTAAAAAACTGCGAAAGCCAGCCCGCAAGCCAAAGTCCCGCGGATATGCCAATGGCGCTGGCTGCAAGCATCGAAGAAATGACGATTGTGCGCCTTTCAGGAGGGAAAATCTCGGTCAGTAGCGAAATTGAAGCAGGACCAGCGCCCGCTTCCCCGGCAGCAAGACCAATGCGGGCCAATACCATCTGCCAAAAGCTGTTTGCCACACCGCAAAGTGCGGTCGCTGCACTCCAGACCATAACGCACAACGCAACAACCAACCGTCTGTCACCCCGGTCCGCGTAACGGGCAATCGGGAAAGCAGCTATGGCGTAAAAGAGCGCAAAAGACATCCCCGTCAACAGCCCGAGCTGGCCATCGTTGAGGCCAAGCTCCAGCTTTATGTCATCCTGAAACAGGGTGAAAATTTGCCTGTCCACATAACTCAATATCGCGACAAGGAACATCAGCCCAAAGGTCAGGTTCCGGCGCATGGGGGAGATTTCCTGTGCCATTCAGCCCTCTCAACAAAAAGGGGGAAGGCCGGTTTCCCGACCCTCCCCCAGATTTCAAACCCCATTGAAGGGAGTGACAAAACGCATCAGAATTTGACGGTAGCGGTCACGCCGTAGGTTGTCGGTTCGTTGCGAACGCCCGTGACATAGCCGAGTGGCGCGACAAGAAGCGTACTGATATTGTCCCGCTTGTTGGTCAGATTTCGACCGAAAACAGCAATTTCATAATGGTCACCAAATTCAACAGACGCACGTGCTCCGACCAATCCAATAGCTGGGGCAGTGGTCGCATCGATAATTTGCTGATTTTGCGGGTTTGCAACGAAGTTATACTCCGCCACGGGCACGTCGCTTCGCCAGCTGTAGTCAGCATGCAGATTCAACTTGGCTGCACCAAGGTCGGCCGAATAATCAGCGGCGAACGAAAACTGCTTTTTCGCAACACCGGTGAAGCGTTCGAACGAACGGTCACCGCTCAAGTCGGCAAAGCGGACATATTCCGGATCGACCAGAGCACCGGAAGCGCTGAGCCGGAAACCATCGAACAAGACAGCAGTCAGTTCAGCCTCAATCCCTTTGAAGCGAGCCTTACCAGCATTGCCCAGGATTGTCGCCGTGCCGGGAACGGTTGAAGGTGGAATAGGCGGGGTAGCAATCAAGGTCGAGCGCTGGATGTCTTTTACATTCGTGAGATATGCGGCAGCATTAAAGCGAACCCGATTGTCGAAGAACTGGCCCTTGAAACCAACCTCGTACGAAATGGCGGTTTCAGGACGGAAGGGGATGAAAGCAGCTGTATTGGGTGCGCGCAGATTCTGCCCGCCCGAGCGGAAGCCCTTTGCTGTCTTTACATAGACAAGGACATCGTCGTTCAGCTTGTAATCAAGGCCAGCGGTATATGAAACACCGGCAAAGCTGTCGCGACGCTTCACACCGCATTGCGCCGGACCCACCACTTCGCCGCCTGCATTGAACGGCGCAACTGGAATGATCGAGCAGATGGTAAGTCCGCTAGTCCGAATGTAGTTATTCGTCCGGGTTTCAAGGCCCTTATCGTCCACAGAATAACGCAGGCCACCCGTGAAGGTTAGCGCATCCGTGATGTGCCATGAAGCCTGACCGTAGACGCCGATGCTGTCATTGTCGATTTTGCCATAAAAGTGCGATGTGGCAGGATTGAGAGCTGGAACGGTAACCGAGATCGACTGGTCAAAGCCCGATTCATGGAAAACAAAAGCGCCGGCTGCAAAATCGACGGCATCGGCAAAGGCCTGTCCCGTAATCTGCAGTTCTGCAGACTGTTGCTTCAGCTCCTGTTGGCCCTCGGTAAAGTGGACGGCGTAAGAAGAACCCTCAAGATCGAGTCCAGCTGCCGAATTGACCTTACGTTGCCCCAAGATCAGCTTGATCTCACCCCAATCGGTGTCGAGTGCGCCGGTGAAGCCATAAGTGTAGGTGCGAGCCAAAGCGTATGAAACTTCATTATTTGCCGTCGTCCGTGGATTGGCGGCTAATGTCGCTGCCTGTGCATTCAATATGGCCAAACCGGGTGCCGTTGCAGTCGCGGGCGGATTGCCGTTCAGGATGCCGACGAAGGTGCCTGCAGTTGCGCTAACCGAATAAGTCGAATTCGGCGTTGGGTTGGTTGGCGTTGCTAGCCCGGCATTAAACGCGGAAGCCGCAAACACAAGCTGACGGGCAGGATTTTCTTCCATGTCAAAATATTCACCGGAGAACAGCAGACTCAAGCGATCGGTTGGCTTGATCAGCAATTTGCCGCGGAAATTCCAGCGATCCCGATTATCGAGTTTGCGGCCAAGCTGCGAGCCGGGATAATTGCGGCGCACAACTGTATTGCCGAGTAAGGCCGTGGTCGAAGCAGTGGTATTGGATGTAAAGCCATCGCGCTTGAAGCGCTGACCAGCCAGACGAATAGCAATCTTGTCTTCGACAATTGGGATGTTCGATACTGCATTGAGCGTCAGTTCATTGAAACGACCATAGCTCGCCGAAATCTTACCGCCATATTCGTTTAGATCAGGATCGTTCGTATTGATCAGCAACGCACCACCGGTCGTGTTGCGACCAAACAATGTTCCTTGCGGGCCCTTCAAGACCTGCACCGACGACGCGTCGAGAATGTCGCTGTTCAAGCCATACGCACGCGACCAATATACACCGTCTACATAGGTGCCGACCGATGGATCAAGTGTGGCAAGAATATCGGTCTGAACCTGACCGCGAAGTGTGATTGTGACTGCCGACGGAGTCGAAGAACCCTGACGCATCGCAAGGCCCGGAGTGAAATTTGCTACATCCTGCAAGCGCTGGATATTCTGGTTCTGCAAATCTTCACCGCTGAAGGCGGTAACCGCGACTGGCACATCCTGAAGATTTTCCTCAACCTTCCGCGCTGTCACGATAATTTCGGTCAAGCCGACAGAATCTTCCTCGGTTGCTTCCTGAGCAAATGCTGGCGCGGTAAACGCACCGATACCCAACGCAACGGTGGAAACGGTCGATAAAATCCGAACGAATGCGCCCTTGGGGGCACTTTTAAAAGCAGCCATATTCCTCTCCTGATATGCACCCAGCTTTGAGTGTCATCTATTACTTGTATAACTAAGTGGGACAGCAGATGCAATGGGCTTTTGAATTTGCTGTTTGAGTGTGACCGGAATGCATCAGTGCGGCAGATGCGCCGCCAGATGTGGCACCTCGGCCATCGAGCGGAGCACGTCGTTAAGGTGCGTGCAGCCAAGCGGACCAGGAAGTGTTTCGAGCACGGACTTGCGGAAATCCGCCAGTCTCAGCCCGACCATTTTGTCAGCATTGGGGGCGGCATTGGGGCATTCGCGATACGGCAATATCCGCGGATCGACCGTGATTTCCGCAAGCACCAAATCCGCTCCCCGCGCCACAGCATGGACAAGATATTCGTGAATGGCGGTGCGTCCACCCTTTGGGTTGATACCGCTATCCTGGAAACCGACCTCGATTCGCACGTCGCCTCCATCACGCCAGACATCGATACGACGGGCGCGGCGCATCGAAACGGGCGCGTGATCGAACAGATTGTGCCACCCTTCCGGATCGTCCGGATTGACGAGTGAGGGAACTTCGGCCGAATTCTGGCTCCGGTTACTGCTGCCATCGGGCATTAGTGCGGTCGAACCTTGCTCGAAACCAGCGCAGATATCGGTCATCACCCCGCCGCGCCCGGCCGTTGATCGTGCGCCGGACTGCTGCGCCAATTCCTGCCAATCATTGACCCATTGTGACCATATCCAGCCCGCGACCAGGCTGGCGCCCGAAAAATCGTCAAGCAGCAGGTAAAGCGGGGAGCCGTTGACACGCTCTTCGGGCATCACTTCGGCAAGCAATGCCCGCAAATGCCCGCCGCCGCGCGCACCGACCAGCACGTCGATCGACGGGCGATGCGGTTCGACACTTATGTCCAAAATTTCCCGCCGCGCCGTTGCGCCGATGCGAAAACTGTCTTCGGCCAGAATTTTTGGCGGTCCGCCATCCGGCCCGGTCAGAACATCCCGCGCGCGACCGACCATCACCACCGGTTGGCCAAAGCCGCCGGGCCAGCCCGTGTCGATGGTCGATGTCCGGCGAACCGAATTGGGTCGCCGGACCGGTGCTGGCCCGGCGGGGTTGCGGACGATGCGTTCGTGACCGGTCAATATGCTATCCTTGCTATCATGCCCATCAACGCGGTGGCATGCGGATGGCACCATCAAGCCGGATGGCCTGGCCATTGAAATAGGTGTTCCGGTTCAGTTCGAGTACCAGGCTGCCAAATTCCTCTGGCTTGCCAAGGCGTTTCGGGAAGGGAACCGAGGCCGCAAGCCCTTCAAAAATTTGCGGTGCCCTGTCTTTCACGGCCAGCATCGGCGGTGTTGCAAAGATGCCCGGCATGATCGAGTTGCAGCGGACACCAATATCCATCAAATCGCGCGCGATGGGTAGGACAAGGCCGTTAACGCCCGCCTTGCAGCTGCCATAAGCAACCTGTCCGATCTGTGCGTCTTGCGCCGCAGCCGACGCCGTAAGCGTTATGCAACCGCGTTCGCCATCTTCGAGCGGTTCAAGGCTGGCCATGCCTAGCGCCGACATCGATGCCATGCGGTAGGACGCGACCAATATACCCAGCGCGGAGAATTCATAATCCTCAGTCGAAAATCTCTTGAATCCACCCGTTTCACGATCCTTGGCAACAGTCTTGCCGCCTTTCGACACCTGTGCGCAGTGGACCAGAATACGTTCCTGGCCATTGGCTGCGCGGGCAGCGGCGAAGCCAGCTTCGGCACCAGCCTCATCCATGATGTTGACTTTATGGAATGTCCCACCGATTTCGTTGGCAACCGCCTGCCCACCTTCTTCATTCATGTCGAAGATCGCGACTTTGACACCAACCGATGCAAGTGCCTGCGCCGACGCACGGCCAAGGCCCGATGCCCCGCCGGTGACGACAGCGGAGACCGAATTATCGAGTTTCATATCTGAATTTCCCTTTGTTGTTTAAGCTTATTCTGAAGCAAGTCGTTGCGTCCGTTGGCAACGGCAACGCTGGAGCCACCGTCCATTTTGATACTGGTTCCCGTGATATATGAGGAGCGGGCCGAGGCCAAAAACAGACAGGCATGGGCCACATCCTCCGGTGTGCCGGCCCGTCCGACCGGAACCGTAGCGGCATATGTAGCAAGGCCTTCATCCCCCAACACCGCCATCGCCCGTGCACTGGCTATCAGGCCGGGATTGACCGCGTTGACGGTGATCCCGTCTGCCACAACATCGCCCGCCGCACCGCGCACAAAAGCGTCGAGCGCCGCCTTGGCCATGCCGTAAGCAGTCATATTCGGCACAATCGAAACAGTTCCGTTGACCGAACCGATCGCGATAAACCGCCCGCCATCCGATGCTTTGGCCAGATAGGGACGACCTGCATCAAGCAGCCACCATGCTGCCTTTGCGATGCTGGCAAAGCCAGCCTCCATCGCTTCGTCCGAAACATGCCCCACCCCGCCATGCGCGATGTCCGCTGCGCAATGGACGATGATGTCTATCCCGCCAAACCGCTTGGCTGTTGCCGCGATCAAGGCACTGCACTGAGCGTGATCCTTGACGTCGATCCCGAAAATGTCCGCAACACCACCGGCAGCTTCAATATCGGCTTTGGTTTCTTCGGCATAAGACAGCGTGCGTGCCGCCAGCATCACATTCGCGCCAGCCGATGCAAAACCCAGCGCGATGCCGCGGCCTACCCCGCGCCCGCCCCCGGTAACTATGACGGTTTTTCCGGAAAAGCTCTCGCTCACACAGCAACCCCGAACAACGCCTTCAGTCCCGGCGCAGAAGGCTTCATCGAGGGCGTGCGCGGAAAGTCTTCCACGAAGCGGAAATGGACAGGCACCTGATAGGCGATCAGCTTTTCCTTGAGAAATGCTTTCATCACATCTGTTTCGGGGGGGGTCTCGCCAGCTTTCAGGATGATTGCGGCTGCGGGCACCTCGCCCAGCCGATCGTCCGGAACGCCGACAACAGCTGATTCCCGGACGGATGGGTGCTGGTTGATGGCCTTGACCACATCATCAGGGTGCACCTTGAAACCACCCCGGATGATCGCATTATCGGCGCGCCCCTTGATCCAAAGGTACCGATCATCATCAAGCACAGCACGGTCGGTTGTCCGCATCCATTGCATATCATTGCCGAGTTGCGCGCCTTTGAGTTCCAGCAGCCCTTCGCTTCCGTGCGGAAGCGGTTCCCCGGTTTCGGCATCTACGACACGCGCTTCGATATCGGCATGCATCCGCCCTACAGCGCCGCGTTTTTCACTCCAGCGCTTCCGAAAATCATCGATATTCCAGCCGGCTACTGCACCTGCCATTTCGGTAGCACCGTAATTGCCGCATATGGGAATGCCATATTTGTCGTAAAATGCGTCGACCAGATCCGGCGACAATGGCGCTGTGCCGCTGATCATTGCCCGCAAAGACGATAGCGCTTCCTTGTCCACATCGGCTTCGAGCAGCATACGAATGGCCGAAGGAACCGCCGGGGCGACCGCAGGCCGATTATTGCGCACAATGTCGACCCAGGCGTCGACCGAAAATTTCTCCAGCAGCGCAATCTTTCGCCCAGCCGCGAGCGCCCCTATGCAACCATAAATCCCGCCAATATGGGTCAATGGGTTGACGACCATCGTGCAACCCGAATTCAGCTTTGGCGGATCGTCAAAACTCCGGTTGCGTTCATATTTGGTGAAACCACGAAAACTGGCGTCGAATGAATTGCGCGAAAGTGGCACGCGTTTGGGGGTGCCCGTTGTGCCGCTGGTCAGCATTTCGATAGCGACACCGGGTGAAAGCTTGATGCCGGTCCTGATGCTATCACTTACCAGTCGCGCGCCTTCCAATCTGGGGCCGATTTCAATCACTGCGGAACCGGCGCGTTTGAGCGATTCCGTGAGGCCCGCGCGTGCCAGATCGGTTGCATCCGCGATGACTACGGGTAAGCTCAACCCCTCCACATCCGCAAACAGCTTTTCATCCGGCAAAATCGGATTGAGCGAAACAAGGCACCGATCTGTTGAAAGCACAGCAATGATCGCAGCGATATGTCCTGGCCGGTTCCGCAGCATGATGCCGACACGACAGTCCTCGGGCAATTCAAGCGCCTGAAGTGCAGCTTCGATCGCGCCAACGGTTGCAGCAAGTTGCGCCCAGCTATATTCGATGCCTTCGAAGTCAATTTCGGTCCGGGCAGGATCGAGCGCCATGATTGCGCGCAGTTTTTCGGTCATCAGTGCCATCAGATCGACAGACCTCCGCTCGCTTCGATAATTTGTCCTGTCACCCAGCGCGCATCTTCGCTGACCAGCATCATAACGGCCCCGGCGATGTCATCCGGCTCGCCGAGCCGTCCCATCGGTGTGTGCTTGGCGGTGGCCTCATCCCAGCCTGGTTTGTCACGGAGTGCCGCGATGAAATCTGTCGAAACAGCACCCGGGGCGACGAGATTGCAGGTGATCTGGCGCTTGGCAACCGCAAGCGCTGTCGAGAAAGTAAGGCTCTGCAAGGCACGTTTCGTCATGCCATAGCCTGCAGCAAAGGGTTGCCCGACTTTACCCGACATCGAGCCAATATTGATGATACGCCCAGAATCGCGTAGCCGTGGAAGTGCTGCCTGAGTGACAAAATGCGGGCCTTTGACATTGGTTGCCATCATCGCATCGAAAAGTTCCTCGCTCCCCGATTTCAAGCTGGCATCACCGCCGCCACTGCCGATTCCCGCATTGTTTATGAGGATGTCCAAATTGGGCGCTTCACCAAATTCGGCGTCGCACGCGTTGAACAGAGCCTGTATTCCGGCGAGAGTGGAAATGTCAGCCTTGACCGCAATCGCGCGCCCACCATTGGCGGCAATTTCGTCGACAAGTGCCGATGCTTCCGCGTCCGCATTTGCATAATTGACGACGACTCGCGCACCTGCTTTGGCCAGGCGGCGCACGATCGCCGCACCGATGCCTCGGGCTCCGCCGGTCACCAGCGCATTTTTTCCGGTCAGTTCGTTCATGCTTCAATCTTGCCAAGATAGTTTACTTAGTGCAATAAGTGAATCGCGCGATGCAAACTTTGCTTGGCCTGACGTTGATCGGGCCCGCGCTTTATGTCTGAACGATGTTAAGGTATCGGGGGTTGAATTAAGCCGCCGAACGAAAATGAGGATTGAGAGGAAATGGAGCTTAAACCCGGATCGCGATGGAAAAGCGCCGTTTGTGATGCACAGATGGTTGTCGTCCGCCCTCCTTCAGCCGCTGGCGAATTGCAATGTGGTGGCGTGGCGGTGCTTCCTCAGACAGACACTACGCCACCCACGGGCACCATTGACCCGGCGCATGCTGGTGGCGTCCTGATCGGCAAGCGCTATACCGATATCGACAGCGGTATTGAAGTGCTCGGCGCCAAAGCAGGCGCAGGCTCGCTCGCGTTCAATGGCGTGCCGCTGACTTTGAAAGAAGCCAAGCCCCTGCCCGCGTCGGACTGACCCTGTGCAAACCAACCTGTTGCTCGATATTGCCGCCGAAGCTTGCGGCGACCGGATTGCCATTGGCTCCAAAACGGCTGGCCTGAGCTATGCAGACCTCCGCACACGCGCACGCGCAGTGGGGGCTTGGCTCGCCAGTGCAGATACGCAGCACGCCGTTTTTGTTGGACTCAACGGAGATGCGTTGCCTGTTTTGCTGTTTGGCAGCGGTCTAGCCGGATTGCCCTTTGTTCCGATCAACTATCGGCTGTCGGACGAGGATTTGCGCAAACTGGTTGCGCGCACCGTTCCGGCGACTGTGGTTGTCGACGACGATATGGCATCACGTATTGCCGAAGTGGAGGGTGTCGAAATTGTGTTGCGCAGCGATTTTGACGCGCGCTTCATCACGGGCCCTGTCGAAGACCCAGTCGACCTACCCGAACCCGACAACGATATCGCCGTTCTGCTGTTCACCAGCGGGACAACAGGCGACCCGAAGGCCGCCGTGTTGCGCCATGCAAATTTGACATCCTATGTGATGTCCACCGTCGAATTCCTTGGCTCGGACGAAGACGAAGCAGCTCTGGTCAGCGTCCCCCCTTATCATATTGCCGGCATTTCCGCCGTACTGACCTCCGTCTATGGGGGGCGCCGGATCGTCTATCTGCCGGCCTTTACAGCGGAAGACTGGGTTCAAACCGCTGCCCGTGAGGCAATCACCCACGCGATGGTTGTTCCAACCATGCTCGACCGGATTCTGGACGTGATGGAAAAGACCGGCGAAACATTGCCTGCATTGCGCGCACTTTCTTATGGCGGCGGACGGATGCCCGAACCTACGATCGCCCGCGCGCTCGCCATGCTGCCCCAGGTTGATTTTGTGAACGCCTATGGCTTGACTGAAACCAGCTCCACCATCGCTTTATTGGGTGCCGAAGACCACCGGATCGCCTTTGCCTCAGAGGATCCCGACATACGTCGCAGACTGGGTTCGGTAGGCAAGCCACTGCCGTCGATCGAACTCGAAATCCGCGACGAAGAAGGCAAAATTGTTGGCCCCGGAGAGCAAGGTGAGATTTATGTGCGCGGCGATCAGGTGTCGGGCGAATATCTTCATAAGCGCGCCATTGCCGACGATGGCTGGTTTGCGACCAACGATGGCGGCTGGCTCGACAAGGACGGCTATCTTTATGTCGACGGGCGCCTTGATGATGTAATCGTACGCGGCGGCGAAAATATCTCTCCCGGTGAAATAGAACATGTTCTACGCGAAGATGCGAGCGTCGCCGATTGCGCAGTACTTGGCCTGCCCTGTGCCACATGGGGTGAAAAGGTCGCAGCGGTGATTGTAGGCAAAACCGACAGCGTGGATTGCGATGCGCTAGCGGCGATGGTCCGCAGCAAGCTGCGTTCCACAAAAACACCTGAAGCCTGGTTCGTCCGCACAGAGCTGCCGTATAATGAAACCGGTAAATTGCTCCGCCGCGTGTTGAAGGCTGAACTCTCAGCCGATTGCTGATAGAAGCTCGTCCGTGACCCGGGACGATGAGGCCTTTTTGCAACCCGACGCCATAGAGGCGGACGACTGGTCTGCGTTCGGCAGCCGTGCCGTCTGGATTGGCCCGGCGACTTGTCAACCACCCTCAGGGGTCCAGTCAGTGCTGATCGGGCTGGATGCACATGGCACACTCGAATGTGTTTCGATCGATGCCTACGATGTGTTGCTGACAGCGCGTGTCGATGCGCCGGCGCCGTGGATACCGGTTCCGGCCGAAAGATTGGCCACACATGCGGAAACACTTGCCGGTACTGTGCGGCAACAACCTGTCGCGGCGACAATGTTGGCGCGGACTTTGCGTCTAACTGAAAAATTGGCGTTCGCGCAGGCGCTTGACGTTGAATCGCTTGCCTATTCGACCTTGCTTGGGGGCCAGGAATTCCGCAACTGGTGCGCGATGCAACCGCCGCGGGTCACAACGACCTCCCCTAGCGCAGAATGGGTCAAGATCAGTCGAACGGATGATATTGTCACGCTCACACTCAACGATCCCGAGCGCGACAATGCCATGACGGCGGCGATGCGCGATGCGCTTTACAATGCGCTTGCGAATTGCCTTGATGATCCTTCGAAACCCTTCGTCCGGATCGAGGGCAATGGCCGTTGCTTTTCAACGGGAGGGCATTTGCCCGAATTTGGCTCAGCCCATGATCTGGCAAAGGCCCATGTCGTGCGCACACTCCACAGTTGTGCGCGGGCGCTGCACAGTCTCGGGGAACGGGCAAGTGTGTTGCTGCACGGCGCGTGTATCGGCTCCGGCCTGGAGGTTCCTGCTGCTGCCCATTACAGGGTCGCCTCGCGCGATGCCTGGTTCCAGTTACCCGAATTGCAGATGGGATTGATCCCTGGAGCGGGCGGGACTGTTTCGGTTTCGCGCGCCATCGGGCGGCATAGAACGGCGTGGATGCTGCTGTCCGGAAAGCGGGTGACGGCCCCGCAAGCGTTATCGATGGGGTTGATCCACACGATTACCCGCCAATGAAACGGCTGCTGTCCGCCATAAGCGAAACCGGTGCAGAATTTGAAGCTGTGTCGCGCAATTTGGGGCAGGCTGTGTCGGTTGATGCGACTGCCTTGCTCCAGCGCGATGCCTCGCTTGGTCTGACAGCACCAGGCCTTTGGTCGCCGAACCGGCATAGCCGGATGGTCGAGGCGCTGGATGGCTGGATGGCAGTATCGCTAGCGCGCGAAGATGATGTCCGCACCGTCCCCGCCTGGACAGGATGCGCGCTGGATGATGATCCGTGGAATGCGGTGATCGGCTATCTCGCGAAGACGCCTTGCGATATTGCATTAGCTGACGGGCAAATGCTGCATTTACCGGTTGCAATTGTAAACGAGACACGGTCTGCACCATCGCCGCGCCTGCGCTTCGCGAAGCGCGCCGATCACGCCCTCAAGGCTATCGATTTGTCCGCGCTTTGGGCGGGGCCATTGTGTGGCGGATTGCTTGCGGCGGCAGGCGTAAAGGTAACGCGTGTCGAGAGCCCGACACGGCCAGACCCAACCCCCCTCACGGCACCCGCACTGCATCAGCGGCTAAACGGGCAGAAGGCGACGCAAACGATGGCGCTCTGCGACTCTCGGCTCCTGGATGCTATTGGTGAGACTGATATTCTTATCACTAGCGGCCGTCCCCATGCGCTAGCCCGCCACGGCCTCAGCGAAGAGGTGATTTTTGCGATAAATCCGTCGTTGATCTGGATCGCCATCACTGCGTATGGCTGGCGGGGTGAGGCAGCGATGCGGACAGGCTTTGGCGATGACTGTGCAGCGGCGGGCGGACTGGTCGCGTGGGAGCGAGGCGCACCTCATTTCATCGGCGATGCACTCGCCGACCCGCTGACCGGGCTTGAAGCAGCGCTTGCAGCTGCACGTGCGATAGAGGCTGGGGAGTCGGGATTGATCGACATGGCGCTAGCCCAGACGGCAGCACGCTATGCCAGCCGGATTGGCTTGCGATGACGGTTGCCGCGGACCTTATCCTGCGCAATGTGCGGCCCTACGGCGCTGCCATGTGTGATGTAGCCATAAAGGGCGGGCAGATATTGGCGCTTGGCCCGAACCTCTCTGTATCCGGGCCGGAAATTGTGTGCGATGGCCGCGATCTCATCCCCGGTTTGCACGATCATCACCTGCATCTGTTCGCCACCGCCGCGCGAAAGGTGACGGTCGATCTAGCCCGTTGCGAGAGCATGGATGCCGTTTGCGCTGCCCTGCGGCAACACGCAGCAAGGCTGGCGGAAGGGGCATGGCTGCGCGCGACTGGCCTGATCGAGCCCGATACCGAGATCCCCGACCGACACATGCTCGATCAATGGATCAACGACCGGCCAATCCGTGTTCAGGACCGTACAGGCGCGCTGTGGCTGCTCAACAGCAGGGCTATTGACGCAATCGGGCCGGGGCCTTGGCCGGACTGTGTAGAACGCGATGCTTCGGGTCGCCCGACCGGGCGCATCTGGCGTGGAGACGTCTGGTTGCGATCGACCCTAGCCTCACCACCACCATCGTTGCATCATCTCAGCCGCGAACTTGCCGCATTCGGCATAACGTCCGTCACCGATGCCGGTGCCTCCAATGGCGCTGCGGAAGTTGCTTTGTTCGAGGCGGCTGTCCAATCCGGGGAACTGCTGCAAAAACTGACGCTAATGGGGCGGGAAGATTTGCCGCTGTCGCCCGACCTCGAACGCGGCCCCCTGAAATTACTCTATGATGAATCCGCATTGCCGGATGTCGCCGAGGTCGCGGCCCGCATCGTAATTGCGCGGCAACACAATCGCGCTGCAGCGGCCCATTGTGTCACCCTCGGCGAACTGCTGTTTTTCTTGGCCGCGCTGGATGCCGCCGGCGGTGCTCGCCCTGGGGACAGGATCGAGCATGGCAGCGTCATTCCCCAAAGCCTATTGGCCGACATCGCGCGGTCTGGCCTGACCATCGTCACCCAGCCCGGCTTCGTTCGCACCCGCGGCGACCGCTATCTTGCGACGATCGAGCCCGACGACCTACCAGACCTTTACCGGCTACGCAGCCTTTCCGATGCAGGCATAAATGTGCTCGCCGGGTCCGACGCACCCTATGGCAGCATCGATCCGTGGGAGGCAATCTTGGCCGCGACCAAACGGACCACCGAATCAGGCGCCATAATTGGCAAGAAAGAAGCCATCCCGCTGCGTCAGGCACTCGGCCTCTATGGCGCGGATCGGGGAATCCAGCCGGGACAAGCCGCAGACCTTTGCTTGCTAGGAACGCCGCTTTCGGTGCTGGCCGAAGGCTGGACTGCAAATCCTGTGGCCATGACAATCATCGGTGGGGCGCCCTTCACCGCAACATAAGCTGAGATGGTTGACCTAGTTACATAGGTTGTGCGATTGTCCGGGCCAATCAGCAAATGGAGAGAGCCAAGTGACAGATGAGGTATTGAGCGAACTGGACGGGTATCTGCGGATCATCACGCTGAACCGTCCCGAAGTTCACAATGCTATGAACGACAGCATGTCGGAACTGTTCCAGTCGCTCTTGTTTGCGGCGCTGGAAGAAACCGAGTCGAGTGCGATCCTGTTGCGCGCCAACGGCAAATCCTTTTGCTCGGGCCGTGACACCACCATGCTGGGCCACCGCGCGCGCGACGAGAGCGATTATCACTTCGTCCGCCGCGCACAGGAAGGTCGACTGCGGATGCTGGACTCAACAAAGCCGATTGTCGCTGCTGTCAAAGGCGGAGCCATAGGCGGCGGGTGTGAACTGGCGTTGGCTGCTGATATTCGCGTTGCCGATACCACGCTCAAAATGGCACTTCCCGAAATCAATTATGGCTTGCTACCCGATACCGGCGGCACCCAGATGCTGACTTCACTCATCGGCCCTTCGCGGACCAAATATATGGTGCTGTCAGGTGACAGGATCGACGCGGCAACGGCTCTGGATTGGGGTGCAGTCGATTTCGTGGTCGCGCCCGGGGAGCTTGACGAAAAGGCACTTTCCATCGCTCGGTCGATTGCGTCCAAACCGCCGCTCAACCTCGCGATGGGCAAAGATATGGTCAATCTGATGCACGGTCCGACCATCCGTACGGGTACGCGCGCTGAACTGATGGCGCAAAGCTATATCTTCAAGACCGAGGATTATGCCGAAGCCCGCGCCGCCCTGCGCGAGAAACGCGCTCCTGTTTTCAAGGGAAAATGACATGCCACTGCCCAATCCTCCCGCTTTGGGTACGTCCGCCCTCCCCGCAGGCACTTATGAAGGTCAGGTCGTCGCCGTCACCGGCGGCGGTACAGGCCTTGGCAAGGGTATGGCGCTCGAATTTGCGCGACTGGGCGCAAAAATCGCCGTCCTCAGCCGCAAGCCGGAGCACCTGGAAGCCGGCGTGAAGGCGATGGAGTCGGTGGGTGCGAAAGCGATTGCTGTTGCATGCGATATTCGCAATCCCGAGGCCATCGCGACAGCCTTTGATGAAATCGAGGCCAAGCTCGGTCCGGTCGACGTTCTAATCAACAATGCCGCCGGAAACTTCCCCGCCCCTGCTGAAGAGATGACCCCCAATGGTTTTGGTACAGTCGTCGATATTGTGCTGAAGGGCACTTATAATTGCTCCAGAGAATTTGCTCTCCGTTGTCTGCGCGATGCCCGTCCCGGCGCAATCCTGAACATCGGTGCGACCTATAGCTGGACCGGCGGCCCCGGCACCGCCCACTCGGCAGCGGCCAAGGCGGGCGTAACCAACCTCACCCAGAGCCTTGCGGTCGAATGGGCGCCGGATGGCATCCGCGTCAATTGCCTCGCCCCAGGGCGCTTTCCGCATGAAGATCTGCCCGATCACATGACCCGCCACCGGGTGGGTGACCGCGGCGACAACACAATCCCTGCCCAGCGCGTTGGCGCAATCCGCGAACTGGGCTGGATGGCGACCTTCATGTGTTCGCCGTATGCCGCCTATCTTTCAGGGCATACGGTCGTGCTGGATGGCGCGAACTGGCTGCGGCGCAGTTTGGTGATGCCTGAATTTGTTCCTATCCGTGAACAATTTGGTAAATTGGCGCGTGAGCGTGGTACGGCACAGGCAGCCATATCCAGGACACGCGGAGACAAAGAGTGAGCGAGCCTGATCTCGTCCTGCGTTCCGATGATGGCGGCGTATGTACTTTGACGCTGAACCGTCCGGACAAACGCAATGCCGTCAACCGTGACCTGTTCCGTGCCTTTCGCGCGCATGTGAAGGCGATTGAGGCAGATGGCGCGGACATCGGCATCATCGTTATCAAAGGGGCGGGCGACCATTTCTGCGCAGGCCATGATCTGCAATCTGATCCGCATCCGGATGCGCTCGGCTGGCTACGACAGGAAATGCTGGTGCTAGAACGCCTCACCAAACTGCGGCAGCCGGTGATCGCTGCCGTACAGGGCACATGCTATACCGGTGGTCTGGAATTTGCGCTGACAGCGGACTTCATCATCTGCGGAGAAAGCGCGCGTTTTGCAGACACGCATGGCAAATGGGGGCTGGTGCCGGGTTGGGGACTGTCGCAACGCCTTCCGCGCCGGGTTGGCCAGGCCAAGGCGCTGGAAATGATGCTGACCTGCCAACCCTATTCAGGCCGCGAAGCCGAGGCGATGGGGCTGGCCAACTATTGTGTGCCGGACACCGAATTGGAGGCTCGCGTTGCCGGACTTTGTGCGAGTATTCTCGCCAATAGCTGGCACAGCAATGCCGAGAATAAGCGGCTCGTCTACGACACCGACGGCATGACTCTGACTGGCGGCCTCAACCATGAACTGATGCGCAACGCCGGATTTGACAAGGATGCGGCCAATCGCGGGGCAAAATTTGCAGCAAGGAAAAAAGACTGATGGAAATCGGTTTCAACGCGGAGGAAACGCGTTTCCGGGAAGAATGCCGGGAGTGGCTGCACGCCAATGTTCCAGAAGAAAAGCGGCCGCTGCATGCCGCGGATGCACTCGAATTCGACAAGGCATGGCAGCGCCGCTTGTTTGATGCCGGCTGGGCGGGGATCAACTGGCCAGTCGAATATGGCGGGCGCGGGCTTTCGATTGTCCAACAGGTCATATGGCTGGAGGAATATGCGCAGGCGGACGCTCCATGGATCGGCGCGAATTTTGTCGGCGTCAATCATGGCGGACCAACATTGATTATGAATGCAAGCGAGGAGCAGAAGGCCTATCATCTGCCCCGCATCCTCAAGGGCGACGCAATCTGGTGTCAGGGCTTTTCGGAACCTGGTGCCGGCTCAGACCTTGCAGGCATAAATACGCGCGGGCGCATCGAAGGTGACGCGTTGGTCGTCAATGGCTCAAAGATATGGACGAGTTTTGCCCATGTTGCCGATTGGCAGGAGCTGGTTCTGCGCACCGAGGAAGGATCGCTTCGCCACAAAGGTCTCAGCTGGGTGATCTGTGACATGCACGCCCCCGGCATCAGCATCAGCCCGATCCGCAAAATGAGCGGACAGGTGGAGTTTGCACAGGTGTTTTACGACGATGTGCGCATACCCTTGGAAAATGTCGTCGGCGGGCTAGGTAATGGCTGGCGCGTGGCGATGTCGACATTGAGTTTTGAGCGCGGTACCGGCTTCATTGCTGATCAGGTCAAACAATCACAGGAAATTGACGAACTGATCTCCACTGCGCGGGCCAATGGCAAGATCCGCGATGATCGAATTGCGGGCGAACTTGGCCAGATGCGCGCCGAAGTCGCGGCCCTGCGGGCGATGACCTATCGCAATATTTCAACCGTGATCCGCACCGGACAGCCAGGTCCTGAATCTTCTGTCATCCGGCTGTTCACCTCTGAACTCGGGCAAAGGCTGGAAAGGATGGGTGTATTGCTGATGGGCAGTGCGGCCCTCGATTTCCGTTATGGCGACGACAATATAGTGCACGATTATCTTCGCGGATTTGCCGCCACCATTGCAGGCGGAACGGCGCAAATCCAACGTGACATCATAGCCGAGCGGTTGCTCGGCCTGCCAAAGAGCCGATAAGATGGACCTGACACCCAATAGCGACCAATCCGCTTTACAGACCGCGACGGCGGATTGGTGCCGCGATAACATGCCATTGGACGGCGCACGAAATCGCCCTGAACATTTATGGCGCGATTTGGCCGACATGGGGTGGACAGGCATGACAGCACCCGGAATGGGCCTCGACCATGCGACCGAGGCGCTAGTCTTTGCCGAACTGGGCCGCGAGCTCGCGCCGGTCGGCTTGCTGTCCACCGCAGTTGCTGCCCGCTGGATCGGTGGCGATGCACGTGTGGCGCTGGCGATACCCCACGAAAAACTAACACGGGTGTTCGATCCGCAAGACTGTGCATCGGCGCTTAGCATATGGGGCAACTGTGCCGGATTGCTTATGCTGCCAGCATCGCTTGATACAGAGACGGGGCTGGATCTTTCTGCCCCTTACGCAACAATCGCATTGGAGCTGGTTCCAAATCCACTCGACGATCCCAGAGCCGCGCTGCATCTGCAACTGCTGGCAGCCGCTTATGGGGTTGGCGTTGCCGATGCCGCGCGCGACATGGCTGCGGACTATGCCAAGATACGCGAACAATTTGACCGGCCCATCGGCTGGTTCCAATCGTTGAAGCATATATGTGCGGACATGGCCGTGCGCTGCGAGGTTGCCCGTTCGCAACTCTATTATGCGGCTTGTGCACTTGATGCCGGTGGAGACGATGCCGCGTTCCACGTTGCAGCCGCCAAGCGCCTTGCAGACAGCAGCGCGCTGGACAACGGCCGCGCAAACATTCAGGTACATGGTGGAATCGGCATGACCGATGAAGCGGTGCCGCATCTTTGCCTGAAACGTGCGCATCTGCTGAGCTTCATTGCCCCTGTCGATACCAAGGACCTGCTGGAGAGTGCCGCATGACACAGATGATTTCAGCATGGGGCGCAACCGCACCTGAATCGGGCATCAATCCCCTGTCGATCGAGCGACGGGAATTGCGTCCGGACGATGTCCAGATCGAAATTCTGTTTTGCGGGGTCTGCCATTCGGATTTGCACACCGCCCGCAATGATTGGGGCCGGACGCATTATCCGGTAGTTCCCGGCCACGAAATTGTCGGACGCGTGGCTGCGGTGGGCACAGATGTGAAGGCTTTCAAAACCGGTGATGCTGTTGCCGTCGGCTGCCTGGTCGATGCCTGCCTCGATTGCCCGCAATGCGACGAGCATCAGGAGCAATATTGCGCGAATGGTGTTGGCACGTACAATAGTCGCGACCGGCATGATGGCTCGCCAACTTTTGGCGGATATGCAAAATCGATCACCGTGCGCGAGGCCTTTGTTTTGCGCGTGCCTGACAAACTGGATCTGGCCCGCGCCGCTCCCTTATTGTGTGCCGGGATCACCACTTACTCGCCATTGCGCCACTGGGATGTCGGACCTGGCAAGGCAATCGCGGTCGTTGGCCTGGGTGGATTGGGCCATATGGGCGTCAAGCTGGCGGTCGGTTTGGGAGCAGAAGTGACCATGATCACCACGTCGCCCGCAAAAGCAGCGGACGCCCAAAAGCTCGGCGCTCATGCTGTTCTGCTGTCGTCCGACAAGGAAGCGATGAAAGCCGCCAACGGTCGTTTCGACTTCATTCTCGATACCATTCCCGTTGGACACGACGTGCAAAACTATCTGCGCCTGCTGAAACCCTCAGGCCATCTGGTGATTGTCGGCGCAGTCGAACCGATGCCCGGTTTTCATTCGGGCCTGTTGCTTGGCGGTCGCAAATCGATTGCGGGCTCGGCGATTGGCGGCATAAAGGAAACGCAGCAACTGCTCGATTTCTGCGCCGAGAAGAATATCCTGCCCGAGTGCGAGACAATCCGGATGGACGAGATCAACGATGCCTATGAGCGGATGGAAAAATCTGATGTCAAATATCGGTTCGTCATCGATATGGCGACGCTTTGAGCCATGACAATCAACGGACCGACGTCGCAATATTTCATCTCGCAACGGTTACGGCTGCATTATGCAGACTGGGGCAATACCGAAGCGCCGCCATTGCTTCTGGTGCATGGTGGACGCGACCATTGCCGCAGCTGGGATTGGGTGGCGCAGGAGCTTTCAAGCAAGTGGCATGTCATCGCGATCGACCAGCGCGGTCATGGTGACAGCCAATGGGCCCCGGACGGTAACTACGCGTCGATGGATATGGTTTATGACCTGGCGCACCTCATCCACCTGCTCGATCTTGCCCCTGTCACGATTGTATCGCATTCGATGGGCGGAAATGTAAGCCTGCGCTATACGGGTCTGTTTCCGGACAAGGTCCGAAAACTGGTGGCAATTGAAGGTCTTGGTCCGCCCCCCGAAATGCAGAAGAAGATGGACGAAACGCCATTTGCTGACCGGTTCCGCGAATGGATGGATAGCAAAAGGGCGGCGGCGGCACGCTTGCCCAAACGCTATAACAGCATCGACGAGGCGCTGGCACGAATGCAGGCTGAGAATGCCTATTTGACAGATGAGCAAGCCCGGCACCTGACCGAACAGGGCGTCAATCGCAACGAGGATGGCACCTTTAGCTGGAAGTTTGATCCGCATTTGAACTTCTGGTCACCACTGGACATCCCGCGCGCGGAAATCGAGAAACTGTGGAGCGCAATCAGTTGTCCGACCCTGCTGCTTTATGGCGCTGACAGCTGGGCTTCAAACCCCGAACGCGATGGTCGCATGCGGCATTTCAGACCGAATGTTACAGTAACCGAATTTGAAAAAGCCGGTCATTGGTTGCACCATGACCAGTTCAATCGCTTCATGGCAACTTTGGACCATTTTCTTTGACGCTCAGTCAATCCGCATCATCAATGACCGATTGAAAGGCCCGTTCCAGCCATTTCCGGCTGGCGGGTGCAAGATCGCCCTCCCAGGCAGGCAGCGGGTAAAGGATGCGATAGAGAAAAAAGCCGGATGCAAGCAGGACCACCCTTGCGGCACGCTCCTCGGCATTCGGTCGATCAAACCAGACGGTCAGCGGCTTGATGACCAGTTCGCGCAATTGTCGATCGGCAATCGCGCGCGACACCGGGTCACCAGCCGCCAGCACCAGCATCGGCAACACGTTGACGCGGTACTGCTCGCTTTGGGCGAACAGGGCGACGAGCCCGCGTCCGAATTCCGGCTTTTCGATGTTGGTGATGACACTCGCATCCAGCAGTTCGGAAAGTGCGGATTCAAAAAGCTTTTCCTTCGAGCCGAAATATCGGCTGACCAGCGATGCATTGACGCCCGCAGCGGCCGTGATGTCCCGCACCCCGGTCGCTCCATAACCGCGCGTGGAAAATGCCACCTGCGCGGCATGCAGGATGGCAGCTTTGGTCCGATCGGAATCACGAAGCGGAATAGGCATTGACATGACGTGTAAACACTCGTTTACTTAAAGGCAAGGAAGGAGAGATCCCATGAATGATTCGATGCTGGAAGAACGACGCCCTGTCTATGACTTTGACTATATTGCAGGCGCCGACGTCCTGAAGGACGTGCACGAAGCCTATCTCAACCTGAAGAAAAATGCGCCTCCGCTCTTCTGGACAACGCGACATGGCGGGCATTGGGTCGCAAACAGTGCCGACGTTGCCGTGAAGGCATTGCGCCATCCTGAAATCTTCTCCAGCAAATTCCTTTCGATTCCGCCCAATCCGCAGCAGCCCAAGATGATCCCGGAATCGCTCGATCCGCCAGAGCATCGGCCGTATCGGCAAATGCTGCGCCCGTTTTTCGAAGGCAAGGCGATCGCTCCACTCGAACCTCGGATTATCGAATGGACTGAGGAACTCGTCGGCAAGGTGGTCGACAAGGGCGGATGTGAATTCGTCGAGGACATTGCAGGCCCTCTGCCCATCTCGGTCTTCATGGAAATTTTCGGCTTTCCGCTTGATCGTTACGAAGAGTTTCGCACCTTGGCGCTCAACTATTTTTCGGCCGGAAATGGATCAGAGAGCGGTTTGGCTTATGTCGGGCAAATCCAGCAGATCCTGGTTGAACTGATCCAATCCCGCATGGCGGAGCCCCGCTCAGATTTGGTCTCTTCACTTGTAACGATGGATTTTGAAGGTCGCAAACTGACGTTCGAGGAACTGATGTCGATCGGTTTCCTGATGTTCCTTGCCGGTCTGGATACCGTGACCAACGCGCTTACTTATGGAATGCGGCACTTGGCCCACGACCCCGCGCTCCAGCAACGCATGGCCGAAGACCCGGACTGCATCCCGAATGCGGTCGAGGAACTGCTGCGTCGTTATACCTTTGTATCTACCCCGCGCTATCTGGTGCAGGATACCGAGATTGACGGCATCCAACTGCGCAAGGGCGAGTCCATATTGGTTCCTCTCCATTCGGTCGGGTTGGATGACAAGCTTAATCCCAATCCTGAAACGGTCGATGTTGATCGGCCAGCGGTGCGCCATGCTGCTTTCGGCTCGGGCGTCCACACCTGTCTTGGGCTGCACCTTGCCCGAATGGAAATGATCAATTTCTACAAGGTGTGGTTCCGGCGGATACCGCGGTTCGAATTGGCACCTATGGACGGACCGCTCAAATTCCGCGCCGGTTCGGTTCAGTCGATCGAAGCTTTGCCGATCCGCTGGGCATAAAAGTAGTTGGAGATAAGGCTATGGAACAACGGCTGAATATGGTGATGAACCCCGTGCGCGATGTGGCTGCTCTTCGCGCATTTTATGAAGGCGGCCTTGGCTGGAACACATGGGGACCGGAAATGCCCGGCTCTGTCATGTACCGGCTTGGCACCGCAGTGCTGGTGTTCGTCAACCGCGATTATCTGGCCAAGGAGGCAGGCATTGATGTGGCGGAAACATCGCGCATCATCAATGCGGTGTTCGTAAGTAGTAAGGCAGATGTTGACACGCAAATGGCAAAAGTGGTTGCCGCTGGTGGCACCATCACAAGTCCGGTGCGCGACCGCGATGGCGGACTCTATTCGGGCTATTTTGCTGACCCCGAAGGTAATTGCTGGGAAATCGTCTGGAGCCCGCACATGCCGGTAGGCGCAGATGGCGGGCTGACGCTCGGCGGCCAATAGACCAGACAGTTTTGAGGAGAGTATCATGACCACCGCACCCAAGGTTTCCCTGCACATTGGCGGAACGCCGCGCGCGAGCGGAAGCGGCGGCACCCGCACCCATATCCATCCGGTAAGCGGCGAGGCGATGGCCGAAATCCCGCTGGCCGGAGCAGCTGAAGTTGAAGAAGCGGTCGCCGCTGCCGAGGCTGCACGCGAAGGCTGGCGGCGGACAAGCCCCGAAGCACGTCGCGACATTCTGAACCGGCTTGCTGACTTGATGGAAGCGAAGAAACGCGAGTTTGCCGAAATGGCTGCCCTCGATGGCGGCACACCAATCATGCAAGGTGAGCGCGGAGTTGAGACCGCCGTGTCGTGGACGCGCTATTATGCGGGTTGGTGCGACAAACTGACCGGTGACGTGATGAGCACTTTCGATACGCGCGGCGAGTTCAGCTATTCAGTGCCAGAGCCCATCGGCATCGTCGGTATCATCAACACCTGGAACGGTCCGTTGATCGGTATCGGTATGAAAGTGATACCCGCGCTGGCCGCCGGAAATTGCGTCATTCTAAAGCCAGCGGAAATCACGCCCTTTGCTCCCGAGTTGTTTGCCCAATGCGCGAAAGAAGCCGGGGTGCCTGATGGCGTGCTCGCCATATTGCCGGGCACCGGAGAAGCGGGCGACGCGATTGTTCGTCACCCCAGGGTACGCAAGATCAGCTTCACCGGTGGCCCAACAACGGCGCGCAAAATTCTTGCGGCTGCGGCGGAACAGATCAAGCCTTCGGTCATGGAACTGGGCGGCAAATCGGCGAGCCTCGTCTTTCCTGATTGCAACCTGCAGGCAGCCGCGGAACGTGCCATTTTCTGGACAATCGGCATTCTGGCAGGGCAAGGTTGCGCACTGCCGACACGACAGATTGTGCATGCCGATGTCTATGACGAATTCCTTGAGCGCATGGTTGAAGTATCCAAGGTCTTCAAAGTTGGCGATCCGATGGAACCTGGCGTGATGGTTGGTCCGGTTATCAATGCCGCCGCCGTGGATCGCATTACTGGCATGTTCGAACGCGCCAAGGCCGACAACGCCGCCCGCTTTGTCATCGGCGGCAACCGCTGCGGAGGCGATCTGGCCAAAGGCAACTTCATCGAACCGACAATTCTAGCCGATGTGAACCCGGATCATGAAATCGCACAGGTCGAAATTTTTGGTCCTGCGGTTGCGGTGATGAAATTCCATGACGAGGATGAGGCCATCGCGATTGCCAACAACAGCGAATATGGTCTCGCGGCCTATATCCAGTCGAACGATATGATGCGCGTTCACCGCGTGGCAGAGCGTCTGCATGCAGGTGGCGTGTATGTGAACGGCGGAATGCAGATCAATGCGTACACGCCATTTGGCGGTGTCGGCATTTCGGGCTTTGGCAAAGAAGGCGGCAAAGCAGGCATCGAAGAGTTTCTGCACATGAAGACCGTCACAATTGGAACAGGCGCTGGAATTTTCAGCTGAGGAGAGCCCCATGGACTTTGATCCCAAGACAGAATTTGACCTGACCGGAAAGGTCGCCATCGTTACCGGTGCGGGCGGACGTGGCAACAGCATTGGCCGCGCTTATGCCATTGCACTTGCCAATGCGGGCGCAAGCATCGTTGTGGCAGATCTTTCCGCCGAAGGTGCGCAGAAGGTAGCCGACGAGATAGTAGCTGCAGGCGGTAAGGCGCTCGCTGTTCAGGTAGATATCACCGACACCGCCGCCGTCGAAGCGATGGCTGCCAAGGCCAAAGCCGAATTTGGCGGGATTGATATTCTGGTCAACAATGCAGCCTTGATGGTCGAAATCGTCGACAAGCCACTGATCCAGACCGATCGGGCGCGCTTTGACAAGGGTATGGCCGTCAACGTCTGGGGCGCGCTCAACTGCGCGCAAGTGGTTGCTCCCTATCTGGCCGAGCGCGGTGGCGGCGCGATCGTCAACCAGGTGTCTGCAGGAGCGTATCCCGCACAAACATTTTATGGCGTCACCAAGATCGCTTTGCACGGTGTGACCACTGCGCTGGCAACCGAACTGGGCAATCAGAATATCCGCGTCAATGCGATCGGACCCGGCATGACGAAAACCGATGCAGGTCTGGCATTGACCCCGGAAGACAGCCCATTGGTTCAGGCCATATCGGCGCGCGCGCCAATCCAGCTTCGCGATACGCCCGATGCGCTATGCGGTGCCCTGCTGCTGCTGGTATCGGGCGCGGGACGCTGGATGACGGGGCAGGTGTTGAATGTCGATGGCGGCTGGGTGATGCGTGGGTAAAAATTGCGGCTAGACGAGCAGCTGTTGCTCTATCCGGGATAACAGCTCAGGCGTCACGCCCAGCATATGTTCGGTATAATTGCGTAAGCTGCCATGGCGTTCGTTCACTTCAGCAAACATGGCTTCAAGCCAGGACGGATGTGCTGTCATCAATGTCCGAACAGCTTCATCGCTGATTTGGGGACCAAAATTGTTGCGCACAACCGTCGCGCCTGCGGCGATGCGCGCCTCGATATTGCCGGCAACATTGGTTAGCAAATAGTCCGCCATGATGTCATCTGCGTGCACGCCGAGCAAATTGTGCAACATGGCCACGGCTATTCCGGTGCGGTCCTTACCGGCCAGGCAATGCACAAGGCTGGGGCCGTTCCGTGTTGCCAATGCCTCAAAATATAAACGCAAAGACTCCACCAGCACCGGGCGGAATGGCATATCGCGATAGCCTGACAGCATTGCCTGCATGGCATCCTCGGCCGTCTCTACATGCCGCGCCGCTTCAATATGCGGTGCAGCCATTTGTGTAACGGTCTCTCCATCGCTGAATAGCACTTCTGCCGTGAAATCGGCGGGTCGGGCGCAGGGATGCTGCTGCCTTTCACTGGCGCCCCGCAAATCGACAATCGTCGAGAGCTTCAGTGCACTTATTCGCTCCAGATCGTCAGGAGTGGCTTCCTTGTGCTGCGCTGAACGATATAGGATGCCGCTGCGCAGACGGCTGCCACCGCCTGTCTGGTACCCCCCATAGTCGCGAAAATTATGTACAGCATCCAATTGAATGACACGTTCGATGACGGGGTCGGAAGCCATATTCATGAGAGCGGCAAATTCCGCAGTTCGTGCTTTAGAATCTTGCCCGAAGCATTGCGCGGCAGTTCATCGACTATGGTCAATCTTTCAGGCGTTTTCTGCTTGGCAATGCCCTGCTGCGCGAAATGCGCGCGCACATCATCCAGCGACAACGCCGTCCCCGGTTTCAGCACAACACAAGCTCGCACGACTTCCCCCATCCGGTCGTCGGGGGCTGCAACCACTGCGACATCGGCAACTGCGGGAACACCGAGCAGCACGCCCTCCACCTCTTTCGAAGAGATGTTTTCGCCGCCGCGGATGATAATGTCCTTCTTCCGATCGGTGATAAGCAGATAACCGTCATCATCCAGCCGGCCGATGTCGCCGGTGCGATACCAGCCATCTGGCAGGAAGGCTGTGTCGTTCAGTTTAGGGTCGAAATAACCAAGGAAGAGCTCTGGCCCGCGCGTGCAGATCTCTCCATCGGCACCTGGCGGCACATCATTGCCGTCATCGTCTACAAACCGCATTTCGGATCCGGTTATCGCCTGCCCTTCGGTGTTGAGCTGCTTGTCGAGAGGGTCATCGGCTTTGCCGGACGTAACCGTGGGATGCTCGCTTGAGCCGTAGCAATGGAATACAGCAAGCCCCATCGCCTTGCATCGTTCGACCAGCGACGTCGGCACCGGGGCAGCCCCCACAAGATATTGCCGCAACGAAGTGAGGTCCCGACCATCACGATCCGCCGCCTCCATCATGCCCGAAAGATGAAAGGGTGTCCCCGACGAAGATGTGATTTGGTGCCGCTCGACCAATTCAGCGGCCATTGCCGGATCCCATTGATCCATCAATACCAGCGTTGTTCCCATGGATAGAAACCGGAACATGGCGATCACTCCCGCCACATGACCCGGCGGCCAGGGCGAGAGGATCGCTTCTTCCTCAGGGCCGCTGCGCATGTCCTGGACCGACTCCAATTCAGAGAGCAATGTGCGTGCGGAGTGCATCACGCCCTTCGGATCGGCGGTCGTGCCGGACGTATAGACCAATACCGCCAGATCATCCGCATTGCGTGCTGCGAATGGCGCAATGTCGCCTTCCGCTTCAAGCGCGGTGAACGCGTCCCCTGTTGTGATATGCCGCCTCAAATCGGGCAGAACGCCGCAATCTGCAACGACCTGCATATAGTCAACCCCGCGCCAGCTTTCGGGTGTAAACAACCAGGTCGTGCGCGATTGACGCAGGATGAACCCCAGTTCCTTTGCACCATAGATACTGACAATTGGTAGTATGACTGCGCCCGCTTGCGCTGCAGCGACTGCAGCAACCTGCCATTCGCGCCAGTTGGGCAACATCAAGCCCACTACGTCACCGGGTCGAACGCCCGCCGCCATCATCCGCGTACCCATGCGTCGGCCAGCAGCAATAACATCGGTCAGAGTAGTGTCAGCAGGCTGGGTAGACGAGGCAACCGTCAACCGCGCGGTCGGCCATGTTTCGCCACCCGCAATAAAGGCTTCGATCAGTGACTGGTTCATGCGCCTAGAGAGTCGACGATGCGTGCGCCTTCATCGTCGCCAGCCCATGTAGCATTGGCATTCGTCAGATGCAGTCGCCAATGTTTGACGGCTTCCTCAACCTGCCCACTTTCAATCAAATCGACCAACTTTTCATATGATTTGAGTCCAGCTCGCAGGCTCTTGTGCTGAACATCATTTTCAACCGGATGGCGGTGCTTATAGTCACTTTGATGACGCGACAGAAGATTTATCAGAAGCTGGTTCATAAAGGTTAATGTTTTGGTGCCCGTGACGTCAACAAGGGTCGCATGGAACTCATTCACGGCTTCAATAAAGTCGTTGTACCTGTTGGCGGTCAGCAAGACCCGAAGCCGCTCTATTTCAGCACGCAGGCGCTTGATTGCCAACCGGTCCGGTTTGGTGGACAGCCACCGCACAACCTGCGGCTCGATCGCCAATCGCGCCTGATAAAGATCACCAATAGTCGTTCCGAGCGATTGTAGGACATAGCCTGCATAGCGCGAAACAAGCTCGACCGACGGCGCGTGTACCCGCGCACCCGTACGAGAACCGCGAACGACACTGATCAAACTTTCCGCCTCCAATATGCGAAAGGCTTCGCGCAATGTAGGGCGCGATATTCCAAGGCTCGCCATCAACTGGCCTTCGGGAGGCAATGAGTCGCCCTCTTTCAATTCGCCACGAACAATTTGTCCGCGAAAATGATCCGCCACAATTTCAGAAGTCTTGGGAACACGTATCCGCGACCCAAGCCTATTATCACTATCGTTCGTCACCTGCGCCCCGTCCAATCCTGCATCATTTGGTTCCAGATTGGCCATTAGCATCCTCCATCCCGAATTCGCAAGAAATCGCAACTACTGTCAAGATAGAACACTTGGTTAGATATGTCTTGTCAAAATCAGTATGACGCGACAAAGTTGGGCCATGACCCACCCCCGCATCCATGCTGGCCGAAATCCAGACCACGCCGCCGTCATCATGGCCGATACCGGCGAGTCACTCAGCTATCGAGAACTGGAACGCCGTGCCAATCAGGGCGCACAATTGTTTCGATCTCTGGAAATTGTGAGTGGCGACACAATTGCAATCTGGCTGCCCAATCTTCCGGATTTTCACATCCTCTATTGGGCAGCGCAACGGGCGGAGCTCTATGTCACGCCGATTGCAACCGCGCTGACGGGTGAGGAAGCTGTTTATATAGTTGAGAATTGCGGTGCAAAACTGCTTGTCAGTTGCGATAGCATAAATGGGCTGCCAAGTTTAATCGGCAATCACCCCAAAAGCTTGCTCCATATTTTTGATCTGACGCAGTGGCGCGCTGCCATAGACGAGATGCCCGAAACGCCAATTCCGGATGAGAAGCCGGGATTTCACATGGTTTACTCCTCGGGCACCACCGGGCGGCCGAAAGGCATACGCCTGCCTCTGCCACAAGGCGAAGTGACCGATGCGCATATGCTGGCAGAGCGGGCTGCTGCAAATTACGGTGTCGGACCCGAAACTGTCTATCTCTCCCCCGCCCCCCTTTATCACACCGCACCACTTGCCTTCACGACGTCCTGCCACAGGCTGGGGGCGACCGTTGTCGTGATGCCGAAATTCGATCCCGAAGCGGCACTAAGAGCCATTGAACACTATAAAGTCACGGTCACCCAGATGGTACCCACCATGTTCGTCCGCATGCTCAAGCTGCCTGATGCCGTCCGGCTATCTTACAACGTGTCGTCATTGCAGCATGTCATTCACGCAGCTGCCCCCTGCCCCATTCAAGTGAAACACGCGATGATCGAGTGGTTGGGGCCCATCATCCAGGAATATTATGGCGGCTCCGAAGGCAATGGATCGACCAACATCACGGCGGAAGAGTGGCTGAAAAAGCCAGGATCGGTCGGCCGGGCAAGTTGGGGCAAAATCCATATCTGCGATGAAACGGGAAACGAGTTACCGGCAGGCGAACAGGGCGTCGTCTATTTCGAAGGCGGCTGGGACTTCAAATATCTGGGCGACGAGGAAAAGACCAGAGACAGCCGCCACCCACTGCACGAAAGCTGGTCGGCGCTCGGTGATATTGGATATCTGGACGAAGACGGCTATCTGTTTCTCACTGACCGAAAAAGCTATATGATCATCTCAGGCGGTGTGAACATCTATCCGCAAGAGATTGAAAATCTTTTGATCACGCATCCCAAAGTCGCCGATGCGGCGGTAATCGGCGTTCCCAATGCGGACTTTGGCGAAGAGGTGAAAGCGGTTGTGCAGCCCCTAGACTGGGCAGATGCGACGCCGGAATTTGAGGCAGAGTTGATCGCCCATTGCCGCGAGCACCTCTCTCCTGTCAAATGTCCGCGTTCGGTAGATTTCGATCCTGCACTGCCCCGGTTGGACAATGGCAAGCTTTACAAGCGGCTGGTCAAGGACCGGTACTGGGTGGGGCATGAAAAGAGGGTGTGAAAATGTCGATGGAACTCATTGCAGACCAGTTAGGCTTTCCGGAGGGACCGGTTGTCATGGGCGACGGTTCGGTCATCGTTGTCGAAATCGCCGCGAGCCGGGTTAGCCGCTGTTGGAGTGGGAAAAGAGAAACGATTTGCGAAATTGGCGGCGGACCAAATGGTGCCGCAATTGGTCCGGATGGCGCGCTTTATATCTGTAACAATGGCGGCATGGACGCCAAAACCATGTCGAGCGCTTTTGGCCCTGAAGCGCAGGGACGGATCGAGCGATTGGACCTGACCACCGGCAAGGTCGAACGGGTTTATGATGCGTGTGACGGCGTACCACTTGAAGGTCCCAACGACATTGTTTTTGATGCCGATGGCCGCATGTGGTTCACTGACCTCGGCAAGACCTTCAATGGAATCCGCACGGCGAGCGGTCTCTTTACGGCGCTGCCCGATGGCACCTCGATCACTGCAATCGACCGACGCGCTGTGTCTTATAACGGTATTGGCCTTTGCCCCAATGGCAACACGGTCTACGTCGCCGACACACATCAGGCGCGGCTTTACTCATATGCCCGCAAGGTGGAGGCGCAGCGTCCCAATTGGGTTGCGACCGCGCCGGGCCATGTCTCGTTCGACAGCCTTGCCGTGACAGCCGCTGGAAACATCTGCGTCGGAACGCTGCGAGAGGGGGGAATAACGACGGTGACGTCCGAGGGCGAGACGAGCTTCCGTTCCTTCGACGACCGCTATGTCACCAACATCGCGTTCGGTGGGGAAGACATGATGGATGCCTATTTGACATTGTCGACAACCGGGCGGCTGGTGAAGGTTCGTTGGATTGAACCTGGATTACGCCTCAACTTCAACGCCTGATCATCCACCGAAATTCAGCCCTTCGTTAAGAGTCCACTTTCCGTTCCGTCCGCGCACCCAGCCGGACGCCGCGTGCGTACCGCCGTCTACAGGTAACAGAATGCCGGTGATGTAGCTGGCCATCTCTGATGACAGGAACACCGCCGCGTCGCCGCATTCCAGATCGACGCCTTCGCGCAACAAGGGGATCAGGCGGTTCATTGCATCGCTCTCTTCGGGGGAATGCTGCTTCCATGTCGCCGGATCAACCGGCCCCGCCCTGTTTCCCTGATTGCCCGGGGTTACAGTATGATCGGGAGCGATGCAGTTGACGCGGATTTTGTGCTCTGAGAGCTCGAGCGCCATTGATTTGGTGAAGCTCAACATCCCCGCCTTGCATGCGGCATAAACAGCAAAATTGGGGGCAGCACGACTGGCCTCGATGCTCGCGACATTAATGATCGAGCCGCCTTTGCCTTCGCGGATCATCAAGGGCGCAGCAGCATGGGTGGCGGCCAGCATAGAGATCAAATTGATATCGATATGCTTGCGCCAACTGCGCTCGCTCTGCTGAAGGAAAGGGCGGCCTGATACGCCACCGGCATTGTTGACGAGTATATCGAGGCGCCCAAATTCCGCATCGGTCGCTGCAATTGCGGCGCGCAGGGCATCCGTATCCATCACGTCAGCGGGGAGCGCCAGCGCCTTCGCTCCGCGTTCGCGGACCCGTATGGCGGCTTCCTCTGCACGTTCGGGGAAGATATCGAGAATGGCAACGTTCGCCCCCGCCTCAGCAAGGCGCAACGCAATACCCCGTCCAATGCCACCACCACCGCCAGTGACGAACGCGGCCAGCCCGTCCAGTCGGGTACGATCAGTCATTGCCGTCCACCCCCATCACGGCGCCGGTTACATAAGCAGCATAATCACTTACCAGATAGGCCGCGAGGTTGCCGACGGTTTCATCCGCCCGGTGGGTCAGGATACAATTCACGCGGATACCGTCGCGCGCCCATTCAACACCCAAAGTTTTGGTAAGGTTGCCGAGTGCGCCTGCCGCCGCAGCCTGATCAACACCATAAGCCTGTTCCGGCGCACCGACAAACAGCACCACGCCACCCAGCCCGCGATCGCGGCACTGTTTCGCGTAATCTTTGGCTTGCAGGAAGCGTTGATCGAGCCCTGCGTCCAGCGTTTGCCGCCAGTCGGCATGGCTTTGTTCATGTGCAGGCACAAAATGCGGTGCGGGGGCGATATGAACAAAAATGTCCGAAGGCCCGGCTGGAGACTGCGTTGCGCCGGCAGCGTTGAGTCCAGTCTCTATCGCCGGATGCATGCCCACCAGATGGACAATCTTGCCTGAAAGCCAACCCATCACAGCCACCCCCATGGCCCATTGGCGCGTTCTCTGGGCGGTACAAAATCCGGCATCATCAGCGATCGGCGCAGCGACTCCCCGCCATCCTGAACGATCACCTGCCCGGTCATCCCACCGAACAGGGGCGTGCAGGTCATCGCGGACAGCCAGCCAAATTCGCGGATACGCCCGGTTCGGCCTGCCGGTATCATGTTCTGCAATGGCGCAATCGCATCGGGCGCGTCGCCATTGGTCGAACTGGCATGGGGGAAGAAACCGGCCGCAACCGCATTGACCCGGATATTATGTGTTTTCCAGTCACGCGCCATCGCCTTGGTCATGGTTGCCTGTGCGGTTTTCGCCGCCGCGCTGTGCGCGTCGCCCGGAAAACCGGTCCAGATATATTGCGCACTGTTGTTGACGATAGCTCCGCTATCGCCTCGCGCAATGCAGCGGCGGACCATTTCGGTCGAGCACAGAAACGTGCCGTCGATGGCAATGCGGGTGACGGCGTTCCAGGCATTCGCAGAGATGTTCTCGGCCAGCACCGGAAAGTTCGCGCCGGCGTTGTTGGCGAGCAACGTCACCGGCCCCAGCACCCGCTCCGCCTCGTCAAAGGCGGCGGCAATGGCTGCGGGATCGCGCACATCTGCGCTGATGGCATGGACGGCGGCACCCAGCGCAGCAATCTCTTCCGCCCCTGCCTCTGCCCGCTCAAGGCTGCGCCCCATGACCGCGACCTTCGCGCCGCCCTGCGCAAACGCTTTTGCCATGGCAAGACCCATGCCCGAGCCCCCACCCGAGACTAGCACCGTGCGACCGGCAAAAATGTCAGCGGGGTAAGGCGGCTTCTCCAAAGCCGGGGGTTCTGGAACGATATGATGCGCCGGTACGGTCATGCGTCTCTCCTTGCGTCAAGACTTGCGTTGTGCGCGTAGTCCTGTCAACACTTGTATAACTAGGTAGGATATCAAATGACCGAACAGCAACGTTTCGACCGAGAAGATATTCGTGATCTGCTCGCGCGCTATACCTATGAAGGCGACCGGGGCAGGATCGATGCACTGGCTGCATGTTTTGCCAAAGATGGTGTTTTGGAATTCCCCGGCAACTCCGGCACCGGACCCGCAGGCGTGAAGGCAGCGCTGACATCAGGCGAACGCAATCCCGCCATCAGCTTCATTCGACACCACATAACCAATCCACTCATTGAAGTGGATGGCGACGTCGCAAACGCACGAAGCTATTTTGCGGTTACCAGCAACAATGGCCCGGACCATAGCGGCACTTATGTCGACAGGCTGGTCCGGACAGAACAAGGCTGGCGCTTTGCGCACCGGTTGGTGCGGATTGACTGGCAGGCAGAGAACAGCCTGTTCCGGCAGATGGTGACTCGATGAACCAATTATTTGACACATATGTGTCATTATGGAACACAAGTTCCATGAATCACCCGACTCGCCATGCGAACCCCTTGATTGCCCTGATTGACGGCACCGCCCGATTGCAGGGGCGGTTGAAGGGCGCGTTTGCCGACTCACGACTGTCAACCGGACTTGGCGAAACCGAAATGACGGTGCTGAACGCCGTCGCCGAGGCACCAAACCCGCCAACCGTTCCGCAAATCGGGCGGGCGCTGGGTCACCCAAGGCAGGTGATCCAACGTGCCGCAAACGCCTTGATCGCGGCAGGTTTGATCGCGACCCGCGACAATCCCGATCATAAACGCGCCTCGCTGCTAATCCCGACGCCGCAGGGGATCGCCCTGAAAAATGAGGCCAACCGCCGAGCCGATGCGATTGCTGTTGACCTGCTGACCGGCGTGGACGCGCAACTGGTCAACGAAGCTACCCGGCTGCTCGAAACCGTGCGCCTCCAGCTCGAAGCCCAGCTGCGGACAAAGAAGGTCTGATATGGCAGAACCGCTTCCCCTGTTGGACATCGCCCGGCTCACGGCCTGGCTTGATGCGAACGTGCCGGAATTGGGCAACGGTCCACTTGATGCCAAGATGATCCATGGCGGCACGTCCAATGTCATCATCAGCCTCAATCGCGGCGGCCAAACTATGATGATGCGTCGCCCACCCGCCGTCCCGCCACCTGGGAGCGAGAAGAGCGTCATGCGCGAAGCCCGCATTCTTGGCGCATTGAATGGCACCGCTGTGCCACATCCGCATTGCTTTGGCAGTTGCGCGGACACTTCGGTAATCGGCGCGCCATTTTACGTGATGCAGCAATGCAACGGCTGGGCAGCGGAATTGCGCGACGGGAAAATCC
The DNA here is from genome assembly GCF_003367235.1 of Sphingorhabdus pulchriflava. Lineage (GTDB taxonomy): Bacteria > Pseudomonadota > Alphaproteobacteria > Sphingomonadales > Sphingomonadaceae > Sphingorhabdus_B > Sphingorhabdus_B pulchriflava. Next base: position 771,080 of record NZ_QRGP01000001.1, on the reverse strand, counting down.
ATGACCGAGCCCCGTTCGACCAGCCACCCCATGCGGCGGAAATCCCCTTTGCCATGGTCGATGGCCTGATTGCCCTCGCCAATGTCGATTACAAGGCGTTGGGACTGGACGACTTTGGCAAACCGGACAATTTCCTCGAACGTCAGGTTGATCGATGGGAAGGCCAGATCAAAAGCTACCAGCAGCTCTACGATTATGAATGGCGTGAAATCCCCGGCTATGCGTTGCTCCGCGACTGGTTGCGCGCCAATATTCCGGCGAGTTTCAAGGCAGGCATCATCCACGGCGATGTCGGCACGCCTAACGCTCTCTTCACTTTTGAAGCCCCTGCCCGGCTCACTGCTCTGATCGATTGGGAACTTTCAACCATTGGCGATCCGTTGCTCGACCTTGCCTGGTTCTGTAATGGCATTCGCGACGATCGCTTTCCCGGCCATATTCCGGAAAAGGCGCTCTACAATGTCGCTGACTGGCCGACACGGCAGGAACTGATGGCGCATTACGCAGCGGGCACGGGCCGCGACATGGCAGACTTTGACTATTACCTGCTGCTTGCCATGTTCAAGGGCGGCTGCATTCTCGAATATAAGGTCGCGCAGGCTGCCAAAGGCATTCTCTCCAAAGAAACCGGCATTTTATTTGACCGCCTTGTCCGCGGCAATTTTGCCGAAGCCGAAAAACTCATCAGACTGATTGGATAGACCATGATCGATTTCCGCATCGAACCCGAATTGCAGGCAAAGCTCGACTGGATGGACAATTTCGTCCGCACCAAATGCGAGATGATCGACCTGCTCTACCCCGGCCATGGCGCGCCCTATGATGTGGGCAATACGGAATCGCGCGCTTACATCAAACCGCTGCAGGATCAGGTGAAGGCGCAAGGGCTTTGGGCCTGTCACCTGGGGCCAGAACTGGGCGGGCCGGGCTATGGTCAGCTAACGCTCGCGCTGATGAACGAAATCCTTGGCCGATCTTATTGGGCGCCCACCATCTTTGGCACCGCAGCGCCCGATACCGGAAATGCCGAAATTCTCGCCATGTTCGGCACCGAGGAGCAAAAGGCACGCTTTCTGAAGCCGCTGATGGCGGGTGAGATCGTCTCGACCTTCTCGATGACAGAACCGCAAGCAGGCGCGGACCCCACCGAATTTACCTGCAAGGCGTACCGCGACGGTGACGCATGGGTGATCGAGGGAGAAAAATGGTTTTCTTCCAATGCGCGCTTTGCCAGCTTCCTGATTGTCATGGCAGTGACAAATCCCGAAAATCCCCCCCATGGTCGCATGTCGATGCTGATTGTCCCGACAGATACGCCGGGCATCGAATTTATCCGGCACTCGCAAACCATGGGGGACAGCAAGGGCGAGGATGACGGCACGCATGCCTACATCCGCTACAACAAGGTACGGGTGCCATTGGATGCGATGCTGGGCGGCCCCGGTGAAGGTTTCAAGGTAGCACAGGCGCGGCTTGGCGGCGGGCGGGTGCATCATGCCATGCGCACGGTCGGCAAGTGCCAACGCGCCATAGATATGATGCTGGAACGCGCCGTATCGCGCCGCACTAAAGGCAAGCTGCTATCCGAACACCAGTTTGTGCAAGGCGCGATTGGCCAGTCGGTCATCGAACTCGAACAGTTTCGCTTGCTTGTGCTAAAGACCGCATGGATCATCGACAATGAACCGCATGGCGCCGCACGCACGCATATCGCCATGTGCAAGGTGCAGATGGCCAAAGTCTATCACGACATTGTTCAGCGCGCGATCCAGATCCATGGATCGCTCGGCGTTACGCTCGAAACGCCGCTAGCTGATATGTGGATGGGCCTGCCCAGCCTTGCGCTTGCCGATGGGCCGACAGAGGTGCATCTGGCTCAAGTAGCGCGCGCCTATCTGAAAAATACAAAGCCCGCGCCCGGCCTATTCCCAAGCGATCACGGACCAAGCCGGTTGGCAGCATATCAGAATGGAGTGTCATGATGGCAGTTGATCCGCTGTTCGATTTCACCGGCAAAGTCATACTCGTCACCGGTGGCAGTCGTGGTCTAGGCTATCAGATGGTCAAAGCCTTTGCAGAGCGAGGCGCGGACCTGATCATCGCAAGCCGCAAGCTGGAGAATTGCGAGGCTGTTGCCGGAGAAGTCCGTGCACTGGGGCGCAAGGCATTGGCCTTTGGTGCCCATGTCGGTAAATGGGCGGAGTGCGATGCACTGATTGAGACTGCCTATGCGGAGTTTGGACGCGTTGATATTCTCATCAACAATGCAGGCATGTCACCGCCCTGCCCCAGCCACGAAATGCCCGAAAGCCTATTTGATTCGGTGATGAACCTGAATTTCAAAGGCCCATTCCGTCTCGCCAGCCAGATCGGTCACCGCATGGCGCAAGGGGATGGCGGTTGCATCATCAATATCAGTTCGACCGGCGCACTGATGGCCCTGCCCGGTGTCGTTCCCTATGGCGCGGCGAAAGCGGCGCTCAACGCCATGACTGTTTCTCTTAGCCGGGAATATGGGCCCAAGGTGCGCGTCAATACCATTTCTGCGGGCCCTTTTCTCACTGACATTGCAGAGGCCTGGGATCCCAAGAAGCGTGAAAAGCAACCTGTTGCCCTTGGCCGGCCCGGTCATCCACCGGAGATCGTCACTGCGGCGTTGATGCTTGCCAGCCCCGCCTCATCCTATACCACAGGCGCGTTGCTGCGCGTCGATGGCGGGCAGCGATAAAGATAGAGGAGCAGTCGCTATGCCACGTGTCGTGATCGCAGACCAATTTGGTCCGCCCGATGTATACTCTTTGGTGGAACGACCGGCACAACCGTTGCAGAAAGGGCATGTCCGTATCGCGATCAAGGCTGCGGGGATAAGCTTTGTCGACGTACTCACTGCCAAGGGAGAATATCAGGTCAAACCTCCGCTACCTTTCATTCCGGGATCGGAAGGTGCAGGCATTGTCACCGAAGTCGCGGAAGACGTATCCGGATTTGCGGTGGGAGACCACGTAGTGTGCAGCGCATGGGGCGGGCTTTTTGCCGAAGAGATCGTCCTGCCCCAACGCGCCTTGCGTTTAGTCCCCGATGAAATGGACCTGATCTCCGCCGCCGTCTTTCCGGTCAGCTATGCCACCGCCTGGCACGCGCTCGTCGACAGGGGGCACCTAAAGCCAGGTGAGACATTGCTGGTGCTGGGGGCTGCCGGAGCGACCGGGCTGGCGGCCGTCCAGATTGGCAAGCATCTCGGCGCCCGCGTCATTTCGCTGGCCTCCAACGCTGAAAAGCGCGCTCTGACACTTGTGTCGGGCGCTGACATCGCGATTGACGGACGTGCAGAGGATTGGCGCGATCAGGTCAAGCATGCAAATGGCGACAAGCCAGTTGATGTCGTGTTCGATCCTGTAGGGGGCGATATGACCGACCCTGCCTTTCGCAGCCTCGGCTGGGGCGGGCGGCATCTGATCATCGGCTTTCCGGCTGGCATCGCAGCGCTGCGGACCAACTTGCCGCTGCTGAAAGGTGCAAGCCTGGTCGGGGTCGATATCCGGCAATTTGGAATCTACGAGCCTGAACGCAGCGAAGCGAACCGCAAAACGATCTTTACCCTCGCCGCGCAGGGCATTCTCAAACCCGCCATCGCCGCCACCTATAAGCTGGAGAGCTATATCCAAGCGATGGAGGCCGCAGCCGCGGGACAAAGCGCTGGTCGCGTCGTACTTGTGATGGATTGACGAAATTCAAGCGCTGACGAGCAACGCGACCTCGTCAATCCACCTAAGGTTTATATCCGCAAACTTGCAAGCCGGTTATCGATGATGCTCTCAGCCTCGGATATGATCCGGTCGATCAGATCCTTGCAGGTCGGAATGTCGTGGATTAGGCCCTGAATCATGCCAGCCCAGAAAATGCCTTTGGTCAGATCACCGTCTTTCAGCATTTCACGGCCCTTTTCGCCAGAGACCAGTTCTTGCACGTCCTTAAAAGTCGCACCAGGTTGCGCAAGACGGCGAACCACTTCGTCGGACACTTCGCTTTTGCCCACCCGAGCCGTATTCTTGAGGCTGCGGAAGATCAAATTGGTGCCGCGTTCGTCATTGTCGATATAGGCCTGTTTGACATTGGCGTGGATTTGCGCCTCCTGTGTCGCGCAGAATCGGGTGCCCATATTGATGCCATCCGCGCCGAGTGCCAGCGCAGCGACAAGGCCGCGCCCATCACCAAAGCCGCCACTTGCCAGCATGGGGATTTTGACCTGATCGGCAGCAGCCGGGATCAGGATCAAACCGGGAATGTCATCTTCGCCGGGATGACCTGCGCATTCGAAACCATCGATCGAAATCGCATCGCAACCGTTGCGTTCTGCGGACAAGGCATGACGGACAGCGGTGCATTTGTGGAGGATCTTGATCCCATGCGGTTGCAACTTCGCCCAGATTTCGCGCACGGCAGGTGTTCCCGCAGTTTCGACCACTTTCACACCGCTTTCGATGATCGCATCGGCATAGGCATTGTAATCGGGCGAGTTTATCGTCGGAAAGATCGTCATATTCACGCCGATCGGATTCTTGGTCATTGAGCGGGTGCGTTCAATCTCTTCACGCAGCGCGGCGGGTGTCGGCTGCGTCAGTGCTGTAAGGATACCAAGACCTCCCGCATTCGAAACGGCAGAAGCGAGTTCCGCCGTGCCGACGCCCTGCATGCCGCCCTGGACAATGGGGTGTTCGATCTCAAGCAGATCGGTGATGCGGGTCTTGAAAGCCATGATAGTCTCCTAGTTCAATCGGCCCAGCCGCGCCCGCCAATCGGGCAGGTTGGGAAGAGATTCGAATTCGGTCGCGAGCCTTTCCACCAGATCGGCGACAGGCTCAACCGCGTCAATGAGGCCGACGCTTTGCCCTGCACTCCAGATGTCGCGCCAAGGCATCACACCTTCGGGCATTTCACTGCGAACGTTGGGCAGAGTTTTGGGATCTAGTCCGACGGCTTCGATAGAGGACCGCATCCAATGTGCGGGCACGCCATTCATAGCGGCGGACGCGATGATGTTGTCCATACCTTCGGTCGGGATCATCGTGCGGTGCCCCTCGACCACGCCCGATTCGGGGGTGGCGATGAAGCGCGTGCCCATTGCGGCAATGTCTCCACCCAATGCTAGCGAACCCGCCATTCCGTGCACATCGGCAATCCCGCCTGCGACAATCAGCAAGCCGCTCCATATCCGTCGAACAGCGGGCACGAATGCGAGCGGCGTTAAGAAACCGGTATGTCCGCCCGCCCCCGCGCAAGTCAGCATCAGGCCATCAACGCCTGCTGTAATTGCCTTTTCGGCGTGCTTCATCGTTGTGACATCCTGAATGACACGGCCGCCCCATTGATGCACGCGCGCCACCAGCGCGGATGGATCGCCGAGACTCGACAGCACGAGCGGGGCCCTATGATCGCCGAGCATATCGAGCCGAGATTGCCACTTCGGATCGCTGCCCCAGCGGGCCGGGATGTTGACGATGGGCGGCGCGCCTTTGACCCCGTCCAGAGCAATCAGATAAGCTTCAAATTCTTCATCGGTCGTCGCGGTGCCGCCTTGCCAGCCGCCGATCACGCCCGCCTTGCAACAGGCGACAGCCAATGGCACCGACGATGCAAAACTCATCGGCGCGCACATCAGCGGAAGGCGAAGATTTTCGAGCACAGTTCAGCCTGTAGCCTTCAGCGCATCCAGCACCCGCAAAAAATGGGTGCCATTCCAAACATCCTGATCCTCGCCCCAGCCAATGCCGCCGTCGATATCCCAGCGCATCAGCTGGTTCACGCCGTAACCCGCTTCGCTCATCGTGCTGACAGCAAAACCTTCGCTTTGCATAGAACGCCCAAGTTCATCGATCAGATCAACTTCCATATGCGTGCACCAGCCGGTCTTGGGATTGCGCCATGTTTTCATACGGGATTTCGTGGCATCGAGGCTTCCGAACTGGCCGTCACGGCGGATCCAGCCGGCATTCATCGGGGCCCAGCCTTGGGCGTCCGCATCCTGTACGCGGGCGAAACCTAGGAATCCGGTGCCATCCCTGCGGTGACCAAAAATGTACTGGATGCGACCACGCCCGCGTTCGCGCTCAATCTCACGCCAGCGCGCACCGCCGGGGTGCTTCACGCGTTCCAGATCGGTCGCATAGACTTTCGGGCTGGCAGCATAAGGGCCGCCACGTGGACCCCAGGTGCGGTCGCGAACGCCAATACCGTCAATGCGAATACGTTCGCCGCGCAAAGTCATCCAGCCTTCAACATGGCCGAGCTGATCGAAATGCGGCGTCTGCATGAAGGGCGGCTTTCCGGGCGGAAAGCGATGCGGTTCGTGCAATCCTGTATGTGTGAAATCGAGCGCAAATCCGCGTGACACGTCTTCATATTGCAAATGATATTTCATCCCCGGCTCAATCATTTTCAAGGAGTAGCCGGGACCGGCCTTGTCGCCAGGAAAAGTGATATCGCGCAGGTCGGGATTGTCGGGCATCGCCGCTTCTTCAACTTTGCGAAAATAGGCCATGCGTGCAGGGTCATAGCCTTCGTCATCCCACGCAAAAATCCGCCAGGTGATGGCCTTGCGGTTCGGATAATAGGGCGCGTGTATCCAGCATCCTATCTTGCGTTCCGGGATGTTGAACGACCACCAATTGGTTTCGGTTTCATAAGGATCCTCCGAAAGTTGATGGTAACAATCGTCTTCTGGAAGGAATACCGGATTTCTCACTTCGTTCATCTCACCACCCCGCTAAATCGGCTGCGCGCGCGCGATGTTGCAACGGGCTGCCGAGCCATGCCCGGTTGAACGCCGCACGGCGGAACCAGTAATTCAAACCATATTCCCAAGTATAGCCTATCCCCCCATGCGCAGCGACAGCCGCGCGCGTGGTACGCACATAAACGTCGCAAAGATGCGCCTTGGCCATGGCGGCTGCGCGTTCGGCATCGGGAAGGTTGGCGTCGTGGGCGTAGGCAGCATACCAGACCTGCGCGCGGGCGGGCTCGACGTCCAATGCCATATGCGCCAGCTGATGCTTCAAACCCTGAAAGCGACCGATTGGTTGTCCGAACTGTTCGCGTTCCTTTGCGTAGGCGACAGTCATATCGGTGCACTTTTGCGCTCCTCCAAGCGAGTCTGCTGCGATGAGAACAAGAGCAGCGTCGTGGATTTTACTTACCATCGGATCACCCGCTGCAAAAAGCTCATGTGACTTGGCACCTTCGAAGCTGACTCGGGATATGGGTCGGCTGCGATCGGTGGATTTGACGGCCTCGATGGTGACGCCCTCTCCTGCTTCGATCAGCGACAGCGCTCCGTCACGTCCGCCTGCCAGAAACAGTTGCGCGGCCTTGGCGCACTGGACATAGGGGCTTTCTCCGAGAGCGAGCGCGGCAACCGTCGTGCCCGCTTCCAGCCCCGCCAGATACGCCTTGGCTGCTTCGTGAGATGTGTGTGCCACAGCAGCGACGGAGAGAAGCTGGCCGATCAACGGGCCGGGAGCGGCAGCCTCACCGACCACTTCACATACCAGCGCGGCATCGAGCAGGCCCATTCCGCTGTCCGGAAGCAAGATAGAACCCAGCCCCAATGCCATCAGCGCATCCCAGCTGGTTTGGTCAAAATCTGCCTCACCGTCCGCAAATTTATGCTGTTGTTCCAGCTGCCAACAATCGGCAAGCGTTCCGCGAATGGCATCCTGAATGGCGACCTGTTCTTCGGAGAGGTGAAAGCGCATTATTTCTCTCCTGACATGGCAAGGTCACGCGGCAGTCCAAGACCCCGCTCACCGATAATGTTGCGCTGTATGTTGCTCGCACCACCGGCGATCGAATTGCCTAGCGAGCCCATTATCTGGTCCATCCATTTTTCTGGCCCTCTTGGCCCTCGCGGACCACGGCCTCCTGCCCCTTCGGGCTCGATAAAGGCATACTCACCAATCAGTTCTTGTGCGAGCAGCGCCATTTCATGCCCAATTTCGGTAAGGTACAGCTTCATCATCAGCTGCACATTGCCGGGGTCTTCGCCGGCTGCCGAGCAGGAAAAGAGCCGGAAGCTGGTATAACGATGCGAAAGGACGAAGCCTTCGATTTGGGCTAGCCTGTCGCGTATGATTGGTTCACCGATCCGGCCCGTTTCCTTGGCCAGTTCCACAAGCTTTTTGAACTGGTTACCAAGGCCATCGGCGCTGCCGATGCTGGCGCGTTCATGCTTCAGCGTGGTGCGGCTGACATACCAGCCTTGTCCGCGTTCGCCGACCTGCCAGCTGACCGGCGTTTCGGCATTGTCGAAGAAGAATTCACAAAAAGTATGGTCACCTTCCTCGCCTGTCATCTGCTTGATCGGTCGGCGGGTGATGCCGGGCTGGTTAAGGTCTATCAGCAAATAAGTGATGCCATCATGTTTTGGCGCGTCGGGCTCGGTACGCACCAGCATGAACATGTGCGTCGATTGCATACCCTGCGAAGTCCAGATTTTCTGACCATTGATGATCCATTTGGTGCCATCGGCCGACAATTCACCTTTTGTGCGGACACTCGCCAAATCAGAGCCGGAGCCGGGTTCGCTGTAACCTTGGCCCCAGATATATTCGCCAGACATGGTCTTTCGGATGAACAGCTCCTTCTGCTCCTCCGTTCCTTTTTCCAGCAGGGTTGGCACGGTCATATTCATGCCGTTACCGCCCATTTCCATGGGCGCGCGCATTTTGCCGAATTCCTCACGGATCACCTGGGCCTTGATCACATCGACTGGCTGCTCCGATCCTCCATATTGTTTGGGAATCGCGCGGTACAAATAGCCTTTATCCGTCGCTTTCAACCGGAAGTCCTTGATGAAGACCTTTAAGTCGGCGCCACGCAACTCAGCTGCTGGCGTCCATGCCTCTTTCAGGAAGGCGCGGACCTCCTTGCGAAACTCTTCCGCTTCCGCGCCATAGCTCAGATCCATTTTCCACTCTCCTGACAAGATATGGAATCGCTATGCCTCACCTATATAACTACGTCAAATATGTTGTTTGCATTTACGGAGGCATGTTAAGGGCTCGATCATGACTCAGGAACAAGCACCAACGCCCTATTATTTCACGCGGGAAGGCAGCGGATTCGTGCCTTCAAGTTTGTCGAAAAATCCGTGGTTTGGCAATGCAATCGCAGGAGGTCCAATTTCTGCGTTGACTGCCACAATCATCGAAGAAGCGGGGTTTGATCCCAATTTCGAAATCTGCCGCGTCTCAATTGATATTTTGGGCATCGTACCCCGCACGCTTCTGGAACCGAGAATTACCGCCATCCGCAGCGGTCGGCAGGCACAATTACACCGGATCGAGTTGTTCGCAGCTGAAAAGCTTGTTTGCCAGGCACATGTTCTACTCGCCCGCTATTTGGAAACCCCCGCCATACCGGCGCCATTTGACTATCCACATCCTGACACGCTTGCGGAAAACCAGTTCCTTATTGGCGCGGGTATGGCTGGTGCCATCAGGACCAAGGGTTTCCTCGGTAAGGCGACTGAGCCCGGACGCGGTGCAGTTTGGCTCTGTATGAATGGCGAGGTTGTCCAAGGCAAAGCGACGAGTCCCTTTGCCAAGGCCTGCCTCTTTGGTGACTATGGCAATGGCGTCGGCAGTTCGACACGCGCAGAAGAATGGAGCTTCGCAAATCTCGACATCACCATTCAATTCTTCCGCATGCCACGCGGCGAATGGTTCCTGATTGATTCAGAAACTCAGGGTGCTGGCAATGGCCATGCATTGGCGCAAAGCATATTTGCCGATCTGGATGGCTTATATGCGAAAGGCACACAAACAATCTTCGTCGCGCCCTCGCAGCGCCCGATTTAATTGTCCTTCGCTTCGCGCTCTGCTTTCCACACTGCTGCGCTGCCTTGGGTCGACAGCCCCATGTTGAGTGCTTCTTGATCAAATTGCGCTTCGAACGCCCAATCCTCCGCTGCATTCAGATTGATCTTCATATAGCGATAGCCAATACGAGGCCCATCTGCCAGCTTGTGTGCGACCTTCAACGTCTCTTCACGCAAAACATCGTCAGCAAATAATTTAGTGTAGATGCCTTTGGCAAATGCCTGTTCTGCCGACAGTTTCTCCGACAGGAAAAAGAGTTCACGAGCCACGCCGGTGCCGAGAATTTTGGTCCAGAACCAGCTGGAACCGAAATCGCCGCCCGCGCCGATCTTGTCAAATGCAGCAAGAAAAGTCGCGCTCTCCCCTGCAAATCGGAGATCGCACGCTCCAGCTATTCCAATACCGGCACCAGCAACCGGGCCGTTGATCATGGCGATCGTCGGCTTGGTCATTTCATGCAAAAGGCGCGAGGTTTCCATATAGCCACGCAGCCGGGCAAAGCCCTGTTCGTTGCGTCCGCCCAGATCACGGCTTGCCGTCACCGGACCACCCCGATCACCTTTCAAGTCGCCGCCTGAACAAAACCCACGGCCTGCCCCGGTGACCACCACGCAACTGACCGAGACATCACGCGCGGCGTCCGCCATTGCATCGGCGAGCGGCCCCATGATTGAACTGTCGAGCGCATTCAGCCGGTCAGGGCGGTTGAGCGTAACTATCCGCACACCGCCCTGGTTTTCGATCAAAACCGTTTCGTTCACTTGCCCCCCAATTCCCAGTGGCGCGCCATCATCGCCGCAGCCTTCTGCGCCAGTGCGCGCGGCACTTCGGGATATAGGGGTAGCGGATTGTCCTTCGTTGGCAAGGCAATGGTAGCGGTTGCCCGAACGCTCTCCTCACCACGCTGGTTGGTGAACTTCACCGCAACATCAACCACATTCTGGCCGTCATCGGTTTTGCGCTTGGCCAGCACTTCACCGGTCACCGTTTGAACATCGCCCATATAGTTGAATTTGCGTATCTCGTCGTGGACGTGAAGGACGATGGCATCATCCCCCATCCAGTCGGATAGATATTGATAGAGAAAGTTTTCGCGCATTACCCCATAATCATAGGCCATCGGATTGCCGATTGCCTGCGCCCATTTCGGGTCCCAGTGCAGCCGCTGTGCAACATCGGGAATGCCTTGTTCATTCTTGACATAGAAAGGTGCGATTCGCTTGCGATTCTTGTGCGCAAGGCGGTTCGCGGTCGGTGCGTACGGCACGAAACCATAGCCTCCCGCGTGAAAGCAGATGACGTCCGTAACGGTCAGCGGCCCTTTGGCTTGGACACCAAGGCTGTCGCCCTTTTCAACGTCTTCGAAATAGCGCTTGGTCGCACCCTGCACCTGTTCAGCAGCATAAATTTCTTCAATCTTCGCAAACTCTTCGTCGGTATAGCTTGCTGGCTGGATCGATAGGTTTTTACCCTTCTTGGCCGCAGTCTTGCGTTCGGTCAGCACGCGCAGGATGCGATAAACCGCAACCACTTCGCCACGCTGGTTGACTTTCACGTCACGGCGCACGGTGATCACTGACTTGCCTGCGAATTCAGATGCCTTCACTTCGCATGTTTCGTCACCGTTGAAACTGTAGATGGTGTCGCCTGGGCGAACAGGACGATAAAAATCCCATTGCGAACCCGAGACAAAGACGTGAATGCCGCGAAACAACGACTTGCGTAGAGCCTTGATTTCGTCCGGCACCGGATCGCCCAGCATCGGGCGGTTGATCTGGGCACACATCATCGCAGGAGCGATTAGCCCACCCCAACGGGTTTTGCGGGCATAGTCAGGATCGCAGTAGAGCGGATTGTCGTCGCCGCAACCATGAGCAAAGTTGCGGATATTATCTTCGGTTGCTGTCTGGATATATTCACGCGTCTTGGCAGCCTGATCAAAGCCGAGCAGTTTGCGTTGGCGTTCGATGTCGTGATCAGTAATCTCGTAATCGACTGCTTTCTGCCACTCATCACTCTCGAGAATATCTTTTTGTGCCTCAGCCATCTTTCACTCCTTGAATCTAGTTGTATAACTAGGTAAGCTATGCAGACTTTATTGGCAAGCAGGATTCCTAATGGGCAACGCGGACTATTTCACCGATCCAGTTTCGGGCATCACCGTCCGCAGAATAAGCGATGCCCTGAAAGTTAGGGCGCACCATCAACCCGACGAAATCGCGCATTCCGATGGCACACGCGATCTAACCTATGCCCAATGGGACAAGGCCGTAGACGAAGTAGCGGGCGGATTGGCAGCGGCTGGTTTGCAGCCCGGAGACCGGGTTTTCCTCGCAATCAGCAACAGCTTTGTCCTCGAAATGGTGATAGCCGTATTTGCCTGCTTTCGCTGCGGGGGTATTGCCTGCCCGATCAATGTCCGCCTGTCGCCCAAGGAAATCGCCGATTATGGCGCGCTGTGCGAACCCCGCTTTGCCATTACTGAAACCAACAAATTGGTCGCCGGTTTGGACCTTACCGGTAGCTGGCATCCGACAGAAATGCCGCGAAATCTGTCTGCATTGCCCGACCAATCTACTCTGGATCCCAAGGCAGATGCCGAAATTCTTGGCACAAGTGGCACAACGGGCAAGATCAAGGGCGTCGTCATTTCGCACCCTGACCTGATGAATGGCGGAGTGACCGGGCTGAATCGCGACCGTTCGACCGGGACGCTGAACGCGCTCCCCCTTACCGGCTCGGGCGGCAATCTTGGCATTGTGATGCTTCCCGCGCGCGGCGGTGCAACAGCGATAACCATGCCAAAATTTGATCCCAAAGGCTTCCTCGAATTGGCCGAAGCACGCAAGCCGATGCTGCTTTATCTTGTGCCCTCGATGTTGCGGTTGGTGCTCGATCACCCGGACGTCGCGAACTATTCGATGGAAGGCATCAAGCATCTAATGACCGGCACAGCCCCGCTGCCCCATGATTCAGTCGTCCGTGCCAAGGCTTTGTGGCCGCATCTGCGGATGCGCAACAGCTATGGCATGTCCGAAGGTGGAATTGGCATTGCCACCACCAGCCAGGAACAAGTGATGAAGCCGGGATGCGTCGGTAAACTGCCCGAACATATGGAATTGCGTGACGAAGCCGGAAACAAGATAACCGAGCCCGGCGTGGTTGGTGAGATTTACGGCATCCAGAAAAACCCGCGTCGCTACTGGCGTGATGAGGAGGCCACTGCAACGACCTTCACTGGAGGGTGGACCCGCACCGGCGATCTTGGTTATGTCGATGAAGATGGCGACCTGATCATGGCCGGCCGCTCCAAGGAACTGATCATTCGGGGCGGCTATAATATTACGCCACTGGAAATAGAAACTGTCCTGCACCAATTCCCAGCTGTGCAGCAGGCTGCCGTGGTTGGTATCGATCATGACATTCTGGGCGAAGACGTTGCAGCGGCCATTACCCTACGTCCGGGAACAACTGCCACTGCCGAAGAAGTTATCGCTTATGCGCGTGAGCACCTAGCCGACAACAAGGTGCCACGGACTTTGCTGGTACTGGATGACATGCCCCTTAACCCGAACGGAAAAATCCTGAAGAAGGATTTGAAGCCTGTTTTGCAAGCGGCGGCCAAAGAGCGGAAAAAGGCAGCCTGAAACACTGGCTTTAGCTTAGTCTGCTACAAAATCAGGCCAAGTTGCCATATAATCGACGAAGGATTCAGATAGCCCCTCGGCGCGGAGATGTTCACGCATCACAGGTCGGGCGATTGCTTCAAACCTGCTGTCCGCTTGCATCTTTTCCGGGAAATCATGGTGCAGGATTGCGGCCCGGCCAAGCAGGACAAAATCCGCGCCTATCTCGAGACACCGACGCACATCTGCTGCAGACATGATCTTGCCGGCAACCCCTAACGCAGTGCTACCCCGTTCTAACTCCGTAAACCATTCAATGAGTGGCCGTTTGGAAAATTCGGATTCAATTGGTGTTTTGAAGCAATTCCACAGCGACATGTCGAGATAGTCGATCTTGCCCGACGTCATTAGGTCTTCCGCAAGCTCCAAAGCCTCGCGCGTGGCGATCCCATGCCGCTCCGGCGAGAGGCGCAATCCGAGTTGAAAGTCTGCTCCTGTCTTTTCACGAACTCCATCAATGATGGTATCAAGAAAACGTCGACGATTGGCGAAACTTCCGCCCCAGCCATCGCTGCGCAGATTGCCGGTATCGAGAAACTGACAAATCAAATAACTATGCGCTCCGTGGAGCTCTACGCCATCGAAGCCAGCTTTTTCAGCACGAACAGCAGCTGTGATAAATGCCTCGATTGCGGCTTCGACTTCAGCAGTAGACATGGCACGTGCGCCCGTTTGAACGTCCTCGAACGGCCCCATTGGTTGCTGCCCTGTAAGTTCCGCTGGAGCTCGCCAACCGGCATGATGCAATTGCACCGACGAGAGGCTTCCACGCTGGCGGATGGCATTTGCCAATTGCCTGAGGCCGGGAAGATGCTCGTCGGAGAAAACACCCAACTGACCTTTAAACCCCTGCCCGGCTGGCAATACATGTGCAGCTGCGGTCATGGTCAGACCAAAGCCACCTTCAGCGCGTTTTGACAGCCAATGGATCTCATCATCGGACAAAGTACCGTCAGCATGGCTTTGCATATTGGTCAGCGGCGCCAGCATAAAGCGGTTCTTCATCGCTGGCCCGCGTCGCAACGCCAGCGGCGCAAATGGATCGGTCAACCTGTTTCCCCTGAAGATTTTGGAGGTTTATTTCAGTGCCTCGAATGGCACATCCTTGTCCATCCGGATTTCTCCGGGCATGCCAAGCACACGTTCCGCGATTTGATTTTTGAGCACCTCGTCGGCACCGCCCGCGATACGCATCACCGTCGACCAGATATAATCATATTGGATCGACCGAGTCAGTGTATCATCGATACTCGGTGCGATGGCATCCAGTCCCCGCAATTCCATGGCAAGCCCGCTCGTCTTTTGCAGACGGCTGGCGTAGGACATCTTGATCATTCCCGCGAGCGCGCCGGGATTTTCGCCGCGGCTGACCATGGTGCGAAGACGGGCCTCCAGATATTTCGCTCCTTGCTCTTCCGCCATTGCCTGGGCAAGCGCAGCACGTATGCTGCCGCTGTCTAGCGCGGTGCCGCCATTCATTCCCGGCGTCGATGCGGCATAGTCGAGAAGGGGCGAGACCTGCGCCTTGTGGCTACCGCTGCCGAGCCTTTCGCCCATCAGCACCGTCATGCAGACGCCCCAGCCGCCGCCTACGTCGCCGATGCGGTTGCTGTCCGGGATGCGGACATCGGTAAGAAATGTCTCGTTAAAATCGCTTGCACCCGAAATCTGGCGGATCGGGCGGATCTCAATCCCGGGCGACTTCATGTCGACCACGAAAAATGTCAGCCCCTTATGCTTGGGCACCGAGGGATCAGTCCGAACTATAAGGATGCCCCAGTCGCTGCGGTGTGCCCAGCTTGACCAGACTTTCTGGCCGTTGACGATCCAGTCATCACCCTCCTTCACCGCCTTGGTGCGCAAATTGGCAAGGTCGGAACCGGCAGAGGGTTCTGAAAAAAGCTGGCACCAAGTGAGTTCGCCCTTCAATGTCGGTTCAATGAATTTCTGGCGTTGTTCTTCAGTACCGTGCTTGGCAATCGCTGCAATCGCCATGCCAAGACCAATCCCGATATAGGGGCCCTTGGGGAGGTGATATTGCGCCTCTTCCTCGGAAAAAACCACGGCCTCAATGACACTGCCGCCGCGGCCGCCCAACGCTTTGGGGAAGGTGATACCGGCATAGCCGCCATCATAAACAGCACGTTGCCATGCACGACCGCGCTGCACCTCTTCAGTGTCATCAAGCGCGACGCCCTGCGGGATGACATGGGCCGGAGCGTTTGCAGCCAGCCATGCGCGCACTTCGGTTCGGAATGCGGCTTCTTCGGGAGTATCGTTAAAGTCCATATTACGCTGCCTTCCCCGAGGAGATTTGGCCTTGAAGTCCAGGCTGGTGGTTGATCAACCTATCGGTCCAATAGTCGCGACCACCCAATCCCAAAGCCAGCGTCCGCTCGCGCCGGTAATAGAAATGGCAATTGGCTTCCTGCGTATAGCCAATACCACCATGTACTTGCAGATTTTCGCGTGCGCCGTTTTCAAATGCGGTCAATGCTGTCAGCCGGGCGGCGGAGGCGGAGGCGGGCAAATCGTCAGGTGATTCATCCGCTGCCCATGCCCCGAAATAGGCGTTGGAACGAGCGAGTTCGACCTCGACCGCAAGCTCGGCCAATTTGTGTTTGATCGCCTGAAAGGACGCAAGTGAGCGTCCAAAAATCTGCCGATCGAGTGCATAGTCGCGCGCCATGGTCAGACACGCTTCTGCCGCGCCAGTTGCTTCAAAGGCTGCCTGTACCGCTGCACGATCAAGCAGAGTGGCAAGCACATTCTTACCTGGCATCATCTCCGCCGCTGCATCTGCAAAATCGATGCGGTAATGAGCGCGCAACTGATCGAAGCTCTCAAGCTTGGTACGCGTGACGCCAGATTGGTTAAGGTCAACGAGCGCCAAGCCACCGCCCGCCACGAGTACGACTGCAAGCTGGGCTATTCCGGCATCCGCAACCGGAGTCTTTGACCCGTTCAACTTTGCGCCTTCCAGCTTTACACCTGTCGCAAAACTCGGCCCGGGTCCCTCGGCGTAGGCAAAGGTGCCTACAACTTCACCCGAAGCTAATTTGGGCAGCCATTCGGCCTTTTGTATGTCGCTTCCTGCCAGACGGATTGCGTCGGCGCATAAAATGATCGACGAATAATAGGGAACCGCTGCATTGCAGCGCCCAAGCTCTTGGGCAATAACACCCAGATCAAGCGCCGACATTCCCAAGCCCCCGAACGACTCCGGGATTGCCACGCCAAGGAACCCCATTTCGCCCAGTTCGCGCCAAAGTGATTCGTCCCATTCGGCACCTGCATCGATCAGCGCACGCAAATGATCATATGGCGAACGCTCGGAAAGCAGCCCGCGCGCTTGCTCAGCCAGCATTTTCTGTTCATCAGATAAGTCAAAATTCATCGCAGGGCTTGTCCTCCACTATCTCTCTATGTCATAGCGAGTTGTATAACTAGGTCAACCATGCGGATAGCCCGCAGGAGAGTCAGATGCAGTACGAAACCATCCTCGTCGATGTCGCTGATCATGTCGCGACGATCACAATCAACCGACCAGAGGCCATGAACAGCTTCACCAAGCAGATGATGGACGAATTTGAATATCTGTGGAAGTGGGTCGGTGCGAACGATGACATCCACTGCTGCGTCCTCCGCGCCGCGCCCGGCAAGGCCTGGTGCACCGGCGTAGACGTGAAAGCGTCAATGCAAGGTGACCCCGTGGTCGATCTGGACAATATCTGGCATTGTGAAGACCCCGGCAACTATCTCGGCCCCAAATCGATGAATTGCTGGAAGCCCGTGATTGCGGCGGTGCATGGTATGGCAGCAGGAGGCGCCTTCTATTGGCTCAATGAAGCAGACATCATCATCTGTT
Organism: Sphingorhabdus pulchriflava; assembly: GCF_003367235.1. GTDB lineage: Bacteria > Pseudomonadota > Alphaproteobacteria > Sphingomonadales > Sphingomonadaceae > Sphingorhabdus_B > Sphingorhabdus_B pulchriflava. Next base: position 753,651 of record NZ_QRGP01000001.1, on the reverse strand, counting down.
CTGAAGACGCGACCTTTTTTGACCCGCATGTAACCTATGGCATGACCAGCGCGCTTGAACCCATTGGCATGACCTATAAGCTGCCATTGCAAGATGTGCTGCGCATGGTGCTTCTCGGCAATGACGAACGTATCGGTGCAGGCACGGCGTTGCGCATCGGCCTCGTCAGCGAGATCACAAAGCTCGAGGATCTTTGGCCGCGCGCGCAAGAACTGGCCGCAACTATCGCCGCAAAACCACCAGCGGCGACTGCGGGTTCCGTGAAGGCAATCTGGCAAAGTCTGGATTTGCCCCGCTCGGTCGCGTTGCAATTGGGGTTGAAATATTGCCAGATCGGCAACCCGGTGGGTGTGCCTCAAGTGGACCGTGCTGCCCTGATGGCAGACAAGGCCAAAAAATATACAATCAGATAGGAAGACGATGTCTCTGCTCTATGACGAAGGCCAACTGGCCATCGCAACCGAATCGCGTCGCGTTCTTGAAGCGCGCATCAGTCCTGAAGCTCTGCTGCCGCTGCTGGAGCTGCAAGGCGCGTTCCACGAAGCCTATTGGGATACCGCAAAGGAACAGGGCTGGACAGCGCTTGCGTTGCCGGAAGCCTATGGCGGATTGGAACTGTCACTGGTCGAATTGGGGCTTATTGCGCACCAAGCCGGGCGATCGCTTTCGGGCGCACCATTCCTTACCTCCTCCTTCGGCGCGGCCCGCGCAATTCTGGATTATGGCAGCAACGCAGTGCGTGAAGAGTGGCTCCCCAAATTAGCGAGTGGTGAAACCATTGGTGCGGTGGCTTTTGCCGAAGCGCAAACTGTCCTCGGTACCGGTGTCCAGTTCGCGAGCGGCGCCATCACAGGCACCAAGTCGGGCGTTTCAGCTGGTTTGAAAGCTGATGTAGCCATAATATTGGCAAATGATGGGGGCGAGGCCGCTCTGGTTGTTGCAGACCTTAATGGCGTCACACGTTCCGCTTTCAACAGCTTTGACAACAGCCGCTGTGCTGCCGATTTGGTGTTTGCGGGCACAGCCGCCAACGAGCTGGCGCGGGGACAGGCAGCGATTGATGCTGCACTCCACATCCTTGCACTGCAGTCGGTTGTAACCGCGCATGAGCAAACCGGCGGCGCGGAGGCGCTGTTGGAGCGCGCACGCGACTATGCCAATACCCGCCGCGCATTTGGGCAGGTGATCGGCGCCTTTCAGTCGGTCAAACACCGCATCGCTGAAATGTACGGTCTGGTCGAACTGGCACGCGCGGGTGCACTCCACGCTGCCACGCGCGAAGGCCATCCAGACTTCATCAAAGCCGCCGCGGCCGCCCGTATCCAAGCGACCGACAGCTACGACACCTGCGCACGCGATTGCGTGCAAGTGCATGGTGGCATTGGCGTTACGTGGGAGGCAGGACTTCACCTCCACATGCGCCGCGCACGAACCCTCGCCATTGAACAGGGCAATCTGTTTTTCTGGGAAGATGTGCTGGTTGATCGTCTTGAAGGAGAAGCCGCATGAGTGATCTCGACGCCTTTCGCGCCCGCGCCCGTGCATGGCTTGAATCGGTTGCCCCCGTTTATGGCAAGGCCGCACAGACCCATCTGAGCTATGACGAAAAGCTGGCGCTCGGCCGCCGTTATCTTAATGCCCGTTTTGACGCCGGATTTGCAGGGATCAACTGGCCGGTTGAAATGGGTGGCCAAGGGCTGACGCATATCGAAAAGGTGGCTTTCGAAACCGAAGAAATGGCTTTCGGTATGCCCACCCATTTCTTTGGTATCTCACTCGGCATGCCTGTGCCGATGATCATGAAATATTGCGAGGACAGGGTCTGGGTAAAGGAACGCGTACTGAAAGCCTTGAAGGGCGAGGAAATCTGGTGCCAACTCTTCTCCGAACCCGCAGGTGGCTCCGATCTGGCCGGGCTACGCATGAAGGCTGAAGTTGAAGGCAATGGCTGGAAACTCAATGGCCAGAAGCTCTGGACCAGCTACGCCCAATATTCCGATTACGGCGTCATCGTCGTCCGCACCGATCCGACCGCGCAAAAGCATAAGGGGTTGACCTATTTCTGGGTGGATATGCGCGCACCGGGCGTTGAGGTTCGCCCGGTCAAGCTTGCCGGAGGCGACAGCCATGTGAATGAAGTCTTCTTTGACGATGTGAAAATCGACGACAGTCACCGCATGTCGCCGGTCGGTGGCGGCTTCGCCGTGGCAATGGCGACGCTGATGATCGAACGTTATGTCGCGACCGACAGCGGTGGCTTTGGTCCGCATCTAGATTTGTTCGTCAGTCTCGCAAAGGAGGCCAAAATCAACGGGCAACCTGCAATCAGGGATGGCCGAGTCCGCCATCAGATTGCCCGCAATTATGCCATGCGCAACGGTCTCGACGCCATCACCGCGCGCGCCATGCTGATGATGCAGGCGGGCATGGAGCCCGGACCGGAGGGTTCACTGAACAAGCTCGTTTCGGTGCGCTCTCGGCAGAAACTTTCTGAACTCGCAATAGACTTGCAGGGTACAGACGGCCTGCATTTTGACGAGCATTTGTCTGTGAAGGATAATTGGCAGACGAGCTGGATCAACGCGCCCACCGGCCGCATTGCAGGTGGTGCGGACGAAATGCTTCTCAATACCATTGCAGAGAAAATACTCGGCCTGCCGCAAGATCACCGTCCCGACAAGGGCGTCCCGTTCAACGAAATCCCTGCATAAAGGAACTTATAATGGCCGAAGCCTATATCATCGACGCCGTCCGCACCCCCCGCGGGATTGGCAAGCCCGGCAAGGGTGCATTGTCCCATCTCCACCCGCAACATCTTGGCGCGACGGTGCTGAAGGCCCTTAAAGAGCGCAATAATCTGGATACGGAAACGGTCGATGATGTCGTCTGGTCGACGTCGGTGCAAAAGGGCAAACAAGGTGGCGACGTCGGTCGCATGTCCGCTTTGGCGGCGGGCTATAGCACCAAGGCGTCGGGCATTACGCTCGACCGTTTCTGTGGCGGCGGGATAAGCTCGGTCAACATCGCTGCCGCCTCAGTGATGTCGGGTATGGAGGACTGCGTCATTGCTGGCGGCGCGGAAATGATGAGTTTGCATGCGAGTATGGCCGCAGAAGAGGCAAACGCCGGATTGAAGCCATTGGGAATGGGTGCTGGAAACCCTGCACTTGATGCCCTGCATCCCCAATCCAATCAGGGTGTATGCGGGGATGCCATTGCAGCACTTGAAGGAATCACCCGCGCCGATGTTGATGCGCTTGCATTGGAAAGCCAACGTCGAGCCGATATTGCAATCCAGGAAGGTCGATTCAACAACAGCCTGGTGACGGTTTATAATGAAGACGGCAGCGTCGCCCTGGACCATGAAGAATTTCCGCGTCCGCAAACGACCGCCGAGGGTTTGGCCGAACTTAAACCAAGCTTTGGTGCGATTGCAGATTTCGACCTTGGCGGTGGCGTGACTTTCCGCAAACAGATCCAGCGCCGTTATCCAGATTTGCAATGGGAGCCTATCCACCACGCAGGCAACAGCTCCGGTGTCGTGGATGGTGCAGCTGCTTTGCTGATCACGTCCAAAAACTATGCAGATAAACACGGGTTGAAACCGCGCGCACGGATTGTGGCCTATGCCAATGAAGGCGACGATCCCACATTGATGCTCAACGCACCGGTTCCGGCAGCAAAAAAAGTGTTGGCAAAAGCAGGTCTGAACAAAAATGACATCGACGTCTGGGAAATTAACGAGGCCTTCGCGGTCGTAGCTGAGAAATTCATTCGTGATCTGGATCTTGATCGCTCGAAGGTGAATATCAACGGCGGTGCGTGCGCACTCGGCCATCCCATCGGTGCCACCGGTTCGATGTTGATCGGTACTGCGCTCGACGAACTTGAGCGTTCGGGCGGACGATTTGGCCTCGTCACCATGTGCGCAGCGGGCGGCATGGCGCCGGCGATCATCATCGAACGTATCTGAAAGGCAAGCTGATGGCTGGAATGCTCGAAGGCAAGGTTGTTGCCGTTACGGGTGCCGGGCGTGGTGTGGGGCGTGAAATCGCGTTGCTCTGCGCACAAGAAGGCGCAAGCGTTGTCGTAAATGACCTCGGAGCATCGGCAGAAGGGGATGGCGCAGACGTTGGACCGGCGCAGGAAACCGTCAATGACATCAAGGCGGCGGGGGGCAAAGCCATCGTGAATGGCGCCAGCGTGGCGGACCCGGCGGGCGCCACTTCGATTATTGAAGATGCAGTCAAGACCTATGGCCGTATCGACGCGGTGGTCAACAATGCGGGTATCTTGCGCGATCGCATATGGCACAAGATGAGCCATGAGGACTGGAATGCCGTTATAGACGTCCACCTTAACGGCTGCTTCAACGTCTCGAAAGCGGCGACGCCTTACTTCAAAGATCAGGGTTCAGGCAGCTTCATCCACTTTACCTCGACCAGTGGGCTGATCGGCAATTTCGGGCAGGCTAACTATTCTGCGGCCAAGTTGGGCATTGTCGGACTGTCGCAGTCGATTGCGCTCGATATGGCGCGGTCCGGCGTCCGCTCCAACTGTATCGCACCGTTCGCATGGAGTCGGTTGATTGCAACGATTCCGGCGACGAACGAAGCCGAAGCCCAGCGTATCGAGCGGATGAAAACGATGAGTGCCGACAAAATAGCGCCACTTGTCGCCTTCCTCGCCTCGGACGCCTCCACTGAAGTCACCAACCAGATCTTCGGTGTGCGCAAGAATGAAATTTTCGTCTTCTCCAAGCCGCGCCCGGTGCGCACCGTCCACAAGTCGGATGGCTGGACGGTCAAAAGCATCGCAGAGGAGTTTCTCCCAGCGGCGCGTCCTTTCTTCACCGACCCTACCGAACGGTCTGGCGACATCTTCGGATACGATCCAATCTAAGGAGAGCCGCATGGTTATTGATCCGGATTATCTTCTCGGCCGCGATCCCGTCGTCATCGAGCAAAATTGGACGCAACGCGACACCATTCTCTACGCGCTAGGGATTGGTTGCGAGGAACTGGACTTCGTATTTGAAGAACGGCTGAAGGCGCTTCCGACCATGGCGGTTGTACTGGGCTATCCCGGCTTCATGTGGCGCGATCCGGCCATGGGGGCAGACTGGACAAAGATTCTCCATGGTGAGCAATCGATCATCATCCACAAGCCATTGCCGAGCGAAGGTGTGTTCATCGGCGAGAACCGGATCACGCACCTGTTTGACAAGGGAGCAGAGAAAGGCGCGATTGCGCTCGTCAAGCGCAGCATCAGGGGCAAGGACGGTACGCATTATGCTGATACTGTTGCCACAACCTTCTTGCGCGGTGATGGCGGTTTTGGCGGTTCGTCTGAAGGCGCACCCGTCCCGCACCCAGTGCCGACGGACCGTGCACCCGATCTGTCCGAAGCATTGAAGACTGCGAACAACGCGGCGCTGATCTATCGCCTATCAGGCGATCTCAATCCACTCCACATCGATCCGGAAGTCGCCCAATCCGCAGGGTTTGATCGCCCGATCCTTCACGGCTTGGCAACTCTGGGTGTGGTTGGACGAAGCCTGATATCCGAACTTATGGACAATGATCCCGCGCGCCTCAAACGGATGAACGCCCGTTTTTCAAAGCCGGTCTTCCCGGGTGAAACAATCCGCACAGACATCTGGCGGGAGGGCGACGGCAAAGCCGCGTTCCAGGCCTTTAGCGTGGAGCGCGATACGATGGTGCTCAACAATGGCTATGTGGAATTTGCGGCATGAGTGAAACCGGCATCCTGGCGTTCGGTGCCTATATCCCGAAGCGCCGCCTGCAACGCGCGGCAATCCACGCATTCAATGGTTGGTTTGCTGGCGGACTTCGAGGTCTGGCCAAGGGTGAAAAGGCCGTCGCAAACTGGGATGAAGACGCGATCACCATGGGGGTGGAAGCGGCGCGCGATTGCCTGACGGGACTGGATCGCACCATCGTGCAGCGCGTGACGCTGGCTTCCACCACCCTGCCCTTTGCAGACCGGCTGAATGCGGGCGTGGTGAAGGAAGCGCTGGCGCTAGCCGACGCCACCGGCGCCAATGACGCGGCGGGCTCTCTCCGCGCGGGTAGTTCCTCCCTGATGCAAGCGCTTGACGGGCAGGCCACGCAGCTTGTCATCGCATCGGACAACCGCAAGGCCAAGCCAGCCTCTGAAGCCGAAATGAACTATGGCGATGCTGCTGGCGCCATGCTTGTTGGCCAAGGCAATGTCATTGCACGCTATCTGGGCGGCCACAGTCTCACCATCGATTTCGTCGATCATTTCCGCAGCAGCGGCAGTGATTTCGATTATGCATGGGAAAGCCGCTGGATCCGGGATGAAGGCTATGCCGCCATTCTGGGCAAGGCGCTGAAGAATGGCCTCGGCAAGCTGGGGCTGGACGGTACCGCGATTGATCATGCCGTCATCGCCGTGCCAGTGAAGGGCGTTCCTGAACAACTGGCGAAGAAGGCAGGCATCCGCCCCGAAGTCTGCTCCGATCCGCTGATGGCGGTCGTTGGCGACAGCGGGGCCGCACACCCGCTCGTGATGCTTACCGCATGCCTTGAGAAGGCGAAGCCGGGTGAAAAGATCCTTCTCGCCAGCTTTGGACAAGGCGCAGATGTGCTGGTGTTTGAAGCAACAGAAGCGCTGACCAATCTCCCGCCACGCTGGGGTGTTTCAGGACATCTGGCGTTCCGTCAGGATGACAGCAATTACGGCCGCTACCTGTTCCACCGCAATCTGCTGCGTTTGGAAAAGGGCATCCGCGCCGAGATGGATCAGAAGCAGCCAGGCACAACTTTGTTCCGCCAGCGCAAGGCAGTGCTGGGGCTAATTGGTGGACGCTGTACCAAGACGGGCACGGTCCAGTTCCCCAAGACCGAGATCAACGTGAACCCAAATGATCGCGCGCAAGGCACACAGGAAGATTATCCGTTAGCTGAACGTTATGCAAAAGTGATCGCATTCACGGCCGACAATCTCACCTTCTCGCCCGATCCGCCGAGCTTTTATGGCACCATCGATTTTGAAGGCGGCGGGCGACTGGTGACGGAATTCGCCGATGTTTGCGCAGATGAGATCGAAGTCGGCGTCGAGATGCGTATGGTCTTTCGTATCAAGGCAACGGACGACCAACGCCACTTCACCAAATATTTCTGGAAAGCCGTTCCTGTCAGCAAGGGAGACGCATGATGCCACGCGGAATCAAGGACAAGGTCGCCATTCTAGGCATGGGTTGCTCCAAGTTCGGCGAACGCTGGGACAAGGATGCAGATCAGTTGATGGTTGAGGCATTCGACGAAGCCTTGGTGGATGCAGGTATCGAAACCTCCCAAATCGATGCGGCCTGGCTGGGCGTCGGCTTTGATGCCCAAAATATCGGGCCATCGGGAATCCCGCTCTCGATGGCGCTGCGTCTGCCCAATATCGGTGTGACCAAAGTTGAAAATTACTGCGCCAGCGGCACCGAAAGTTTTCGGGGTGCGGTTTATGCTGTTGCGTCGGGCGCGTGCGATATTGCGCTCGCGCTGGGTGTCGAGAAGCTGAAGGATACGGGTTATGGCGGCCTTCCAGTACGGTCGCGCGGCACCACATTCGACATGATCGGCGTCACCGGTTCCGCGCCAGGAAGCTTTGCGCAGATTGCCTCCGCCTATCGCGCCAAGCACGGCGTATCACGCGATGACCTAAAACGTGCCATCGCCCATGTCTCAGTCAAGAGTCACGCCAATGGAGCAAAGAACCCCAAAGCGCATCTGCAAAAGGCGGTCGATATCGACACGGTACTCAACGCTCCGATGATCGCTGATCCGCTCGGCCTATATGACTGCTGCGGGGTATCGGACGGCGCGGCCTGTGCCATCGTCACAACGCCCGAAATCGCCAAAGCATTAGGCAAGCAGGAGCTCGTAACGATCAAGGCCCTGCAAATCTCCGCCTCCAACGGATGGGAAATGCAGCAAGGCGGTGGTTGGGATGGCAGCTATTTCCACACAACCCGCATTGCTGCAGCCAAAGCGTATGAGGAAGCGGGCATTACCAAGCCGCGCGAACAGGTTAGCCTGATGGAGGTGCATGACTGCTTCTCGATTACCGAACTGGTGACAATGGAAGACCTTTATATTTCCAAAGAAGGCGAAGGCTGGAAAGACGTCCGCGACGGCTTTTTCGATGCGGATGGCAGCATCCCCTGCCAGATTGACGGTGGCCTCAAATGCTTCGGCCACCCAATCGGGGCGTCGGGCCTGCGGATGATCTACGAAAACTACCTGCAACTGCTCGGCCGCGCCGGTGACCGGCAACGGCAGGACAATCCCGTATTTGCGCTCTCTCATAATCTGGGAGGGCAACCCGTACAGAATGTTTCAGCCGTAGCCATTGTCGGCCTGCACGGCGCATAAGGAAGAAAAGATGAGTGGTATGGACCAAGACGTATTTGACGCCTTTCTGGAACAGTTGAAGCGCTATGTGCGCGAAAGGCTAGTCCCGGCTGAAAAGCAAATTCTCGAAACCGACGTCATCCCTGATGAAATCATGAAAGAGATGCGCGACATGGGGTTGTTCGGCCTAACCATGCCAGAAGAATTTGGCGGGGCAGGCATGAACATCAGCCAATACACCCGCACCATCCGCGAGCTGAGCTACGCCATGCCTTGCTATCGCTCGATCACGTCGATCAATATCGGCATGGTCTGCTCTGCGCTGATGAAGGGCGGGACGGCGGAACAGAAAGCCGAGTGGTTGCCGCGTCTGGCCGGTGGCGAGATTGCAAGCTTTGGGTTGACCGAGCCGGGGTCAGGATCTGACTCCGCTGCGATGCAGACGATGGCGACGCGTTCCGGCAATGGCTATGTGCTGAATGGCACCAAGCGTTACATCACCAATGCCCCCTTCGCGAATGTCGCACTCATCATGGCGCGGACTTCGAAGGAAGCGCTTCCCAAAAATGCGCATGTTTCTGCCTTCCTCGTACCAATGGATACACCGGGCATAAGCGTCGGCAAGTCGGACAAGAAGATGGGACAGGCCGGATCACACATTGCCGACATCATCATGGAAGACGTCCATGTCCCTGGCGACGCGCTGCTGGGTGGTGAGGAAGGCAAGGGATTTGTGACCGCTATGCAAAGCCTCGACAATGGTCGGTTGTCCGTGGGGTCTGCAGCTGCCGGCTATGCACGCCGCGCGCTAGACAGTGCGATGCGCTATGCCAATGAACGCAAGGCCTTTGGCGAGCCAATTGCCAATTTCCAGCTGATCCAGCAGATGCTGGCAGATAGCGAGATTGAAATCTACGCAGCGGAATGCATGCTCGAAGACGCAGCCCGCCGTGCCGATGCCGGTGAGAACATCCTGCGCAAGGCTGCCGCCGCCAAGGTCTTCGCATCTGAAATGTGCGGCCGCGTGGTCGATCGGGTCGTGCAGATTTATGGCGGTGCCGGTTACCTCGCTGAATATGATGCCGAACGCTTTTTTCGCGATAGTCGCATCTACCGCATCTACGAAGGCACAACGCAGATCCTCCAATTGCAGATTGCAAAACATATGCTGCGCGAATGGAGTGCCAGTGCGTGACCCACGATTACACCGCCATCCGCGAAGAAGTTGCCAAGCTGTGCGCGGGGTATCCCGGCGAATATTGGCGTGCGAAGGATAAGGATCGCGCCTATCCATCCGAGTTTGTGACAGCCTTGGGCGCAGCAGGCTATCTCGCCGCCCTGATCCCGGAAGAATATGGCGGTGCTGGCCTGCCGCTATCGGCGGCAGCAGCGATCCTTGAAGAAGTCCAGAAGCAGGGCTGCAACGGCGGCGCGGTGCATGCGCAAATGTATATCATGGGCACGGTGCTACGTCATGGCAGCGAGGAGCAGAAGCAGCGTTACCTGCCCAAGATCGCAACCGGCGAACTGCGCCTGCAGGCCTTTGGCGTGACCGAACCGACCAGCGGCACCGATACGCTGAGCCTCAAGACCGTCGCCAAAAAGGATGGCGACCGTTACATCGTCAACGGCCAGAAAATCTGGACGAGCCGCGCCGAGCATTCGGACCTAATGCTCCTCCTCGCCCGCACCACGCCGCGCGAAGAGGCAGCGAGCCGCACCGAGGGGCTTTCGGTCTTTCTGGTGGACATGAAGGAAGCGCTGGCGGCAGGCACGCTCACCATCAATCCCATCGACACGATGATGAACCACGCGACCACCGCCGTATTCTTCGACAATATGGAGGTGCCCGCCGCCAATCTGATTGGCGAGGAGGGCAAGGGCTTCCGCTACATCCTATCAGGCATGAATGCCGAGCGTCTGCTGATCGCGGCTGAATGTATCGGCGATGCCAAATGGTTCATCGAAAAGGCGACCGCTTACGCCAAGGAGCGGGTGTTGTTCGGTCGGCCCATCGGCCAGAACCAGGGCGTCCAGTTCCCCATCGCCCGCGCTTATGCGCAGATGCGCGCCGCCGACCTGCTCGTGCAGGAAGGCATCCGCAAATATGAGGCAGGCGAGAATTGCGGCGAGGAAGCCAATATGGCGAAGATGCTCGCCGCTGAAGCCAGTTGGGCGGCGGGCGAAGCCTGTGTGCAGACGCATGGCGGGTTCGGATTTGCCGCCGAATATGATGTCGAACGCAAGTTCCGCGAAACGCGGCTCTATCAAGTCGCACCAATCAGCACGAACATGATCCTCTCCTTCGTTGCCGAGCATGTCCTCGGCCTGCCGAGGAGTTACTGATCGATCTGCTCTCAATCGAAATTGAGCACATGAGACGAACAAATTTGAATAAACTTTCGATATTCCAGACTGAATTGCAGGCATCTGATTAGATCTAAAACAACTCAACACCCAGCTCAGCCAATCAGCTCCCCCCGCCCTGACCCCTAAACAATCCGCCAGCCTCTGCACCAATGATATAGTGGGATTGCGATCTCCACGTTCAAGGTCACTGATATAGGCTTGTTGGAACTCAGCCTCGAACGCAAACTGCGACTGCGACCAGCCTTTGGCTTGTCGTAGCTTGCGCAAATTCGTCCAACACTCGCCGCTTCGGTCCAGTTCGATAGCATTAACGCTTCCGAATTACCGCCAAACGCGGTTTCCCTCTTCTTATTCATCAAATGCGCTCTGTCACGATCAAACAGCGATCATGATAGCAGCCTACCCTTCTCGATAGAGAAACAAAGACAACTACGGAAGTTGATGGACTTACTGACACCCTTTAATCAGTAGGTCGCTGGTTCGAATCCAGCAGGGCTCACCACTTCCCGATGTGGACAATCAAGCCGGAAGCAACTCCTTGAGAGGAGTAGCTGCATCGGAGAGCAACGCCGGATCGATCTTTGCGCCAGCCTCAACCAGTTTGCGCCCTTGCACATAGTCTTTGACCATGTTTACGCAGTCGAGAGCGACAACTTTACCAGCCTTCAAATACACTATTGAAAAACTGCGCGTGGCAGGATCACCTCGCAACACGCTTTGGTCATGGCCGGTCGACAGGCCTACCGTCTGTAGTTTCAGATCATATTGGTTAGACCAGAACCAGGGCGTTGCCGCATATGCATGTAGATCACCGCAAATCGCTTTGGCCGCGATGCTGGCCTGATCATTGGCATTCTGGACGGATTCGAGGCGAATCGTTGCGCCTTCGGCAAAGCCGTTTGCGTGTGCCGCGCAATCCCCAATCGCATAGACATGCGGCAGGCTGGTTCGGCAATGCGCGTCGACATTGACGCCGTTCCCCCCTTCAGCACCAGCGGCGATCAGCGGTTCGACGGCAGGAACGATACCTATGCCGACAATCACCATTTGCGCGGGAATCGAGCTGCCGTCCTCTAACCGAACAGCCGTGACTTTGCCTTCCAGGCCATCGATCGCGGAGACGCCAACGTTTGTGCGCAGATCTACCCCATGTGCCCGGTGTTCTGCCTCGTAAAAGGAAGACAGATCTTCACCTGCGACGCGGGCAAGTACGCGCGGCAATGCTTCAAGCAAGACCACCTTCTTGCCCAACTTGGTCAGAACTGCCGCAGCCTCCAGCCCGATATAGCCGCCGCCAATGACCACCACCTGCTCGACGTCTGGAAGCTGCCCCATTATCGCATCGGCATCGGCCCGATTGCGCACGCTATGCACTCCGGCAAGTTCGGCACCGGGACAACTAAGTGTCCTTGGGTCTCCGCCGGTCGCCCAAATAAGATCGCCGTAGATTAGTTTTTTACCATTATCCAAGGTCAGTTGTTGCGCAGCCGAATCGATAGAAATCACCGCGATCCCAAGCTTCAGCGCAACCTGTTTTTCCTCCCAGAACGCCCGCGGACGAATGCAGATGCGTTCGAACTCCTTTTCTCCCGCCATATACTCCTTGGACAGAGGCGGCCGCTCATAAGGGATTTCAGCTTCGCGTCCGACAAGGGCAATGCTGCCTGCAAAGCCAGACTGGCGCAGCGCAATGGCAGCGGAAGCACCGCCATGTCCCGCACCCACAATCACGACATCAAATTTTTCCACGACCCTGCCCCGCCTCTATTTCAAATTGCGCCAAAGGCTGTGGCCTGCGCCAAAATTCGTTCCGCCTGCTTTTTGTGCGGAATATCAACCATCTTGCCGTCCAAACCCACTGTACCTGCGCCAGGATTGGCTGCGAACGCATCGATCACGCGTTGTGCATGGCCGATTTCGTCTGCAGATGGCATAAAGCTCTCATTCACCCCGGCCACTTGAGCAGGGTGAATGCACAGGCGACCAGTAAAGCCCTCTGCCCTTGCCTCACGTGACGAGGCGCGCAGCCCATCATCATCTCGGAAATCAACATAGAGGGTGTCGATGGCCTCGACCCCGGCGGCATGCGCTGCGAGCAAGCAGAGCGAGCGCGCCATTTTATAGGTGAATGTCCATTCGCCATTGGCATCCTTGTTGGTGCTGGCACCTACAGCCGCAGCAAGGTCTTCAGCCCCCCATGTCAGCCCTACCAGCCGCTCCAGCCCCGCATATGCAAACTCGCCGAGCGAAAATGGCGCCGCTGCCGTTTCAGTGGCAACGGGCAGTATCTTGATCGAACCGGGCTCTATTCCATGCGCAACTTCGAACGCGTCGAGATAGTGCGAGAGTTGCCGGACATCTTCAGGGTCATTGGTCTTGGGCTGCACGATGCCATCGGGCGCTCCGCCAGTGATGGCCGCAAGATCATCCAGCGTTAGCCCCGTGTCGAACGGATTGACCCGCACCCAATATTGTAGGGGCCGAGCACCGCGCGGTGTTTGCTTTAGATAAGCAGCGATTAGTTCGCGCGCCAAAGCCTTGTTTTCTATCGCTACGGAATCTTCAAGATCGAATATCACCGCATCGGCACCGCAATCAGCAACTTTGGCGATTTTCTTTTCGCTGTCCCCCGGGATGAACAACATTGAACGCAGTGGAAGTGCCGTCATGATACAGGTTTCTTCCGCTGCAGCCCCGAACGTTTGCACGATGCGACCAGATCGCCATGCTGGTTGAATGCCTGATGCAGGAAGGTCACGATGCCAGCATCGGGCCGTGACTTGGATTCGCGCAGCTCAATCACTTCGCTCCTTACATTGACAGTGTCTCCGTGAAAGAGCGGTTTCGGAAAGCGGACTTCGTCCCATCCCAGATTAGCGACAGCTGTACCCAGCGTCGTATCGCCAACCGAAATACCGACCATCAACCCCAGCGTAAAAGCGCTGTTGACGATACGCGCACCAAATTCGGTGCCTTTCATATATTCTTCGTCCAAATGAAGCAGCGCTGGATTATGGGTCATCGCCGTAAAAAGGACATTGTCGGTTTCGGTCACCGTCCTGCGGATCGGATGATCGAACTCCTGTCCCACATACATTTCGTCAAACCACACACCTGGCATCGTTCACTCCCAATTGCGACTTTTGCTAGACCATGTCTTGGCGCATCACGCCAGTCATCGTTGAAGCGTCATCTGCCTATAGCAAAGTCGATGTCCAAGCCCAAATGTGCACACAATTTCAACCTTGGCGCAGGATATCCAGAACGGTTTGTGCATGGTCTTTGCGGCAAATGAGCAAATCAGGCATGTATACATCCTGCTGGTTGTACAAAAGCGGGCTGCCATCAACGCGCGAAACATGCAAACCGTGGGCCGCAGCCACAGCCGCTGGCGCGCAACTGTCCCATTCATATTGTCCGCCGGTGTGCAAATAAATGTCAGCCTCGCCTCGAACAATAGCCATGGCCTTCGCACCGGCCGAACCCATCGGGATTAGTTCGGCACCTAATTCCTCGGCAACAAAAACAGCCTCTTTAGCAGGGCGGGTGCGGCTCACGACCATGCGCAGCCTTGGGGGAGCTGTAGTAATTTCGATAAGTGAATCGGTGCGCAAGACCAGATCGAGATCCGGCAATGCAACAGCTCCCGTGGTAGGGACACCGTCGATGCTCAAACCGACATGCACGGCCCAATCGCTGCGCTGCTCCCCATATTCGCGCGTGCCATCGACCGGATCGATGATCCAGACGCGTGACTTCGAAAGGCGCGCTGCATTGTCCCGCTCTTCTTCAGACAACAGCCCGTCATCGGGCCGCTGCTCGCGGATCGCATGGCACAGAAACTGGTTGGCCGTTGCATCTCCGGCATTGCCCAATGCCTTCGCCGACAGTGCCCCGGATGCGCGGACCTGCAGCAGCAGTTTGCCTGCAACATCTGCCAGATGCGCTGCCAGTTCGGCATCGGTACGGGATGCATTCATCGCGTCACTCATTTCAAAGGCAATATCTGTTTGATGATATGTTCTGCCGCTTCTTGCACGGTCATTTCAACTGTGTTGACTCGAATTTCCGGATTTTCAGGTGCCTCGTACGGGCTATCAATGCCGGTGAAGTTCTTTAGAGCGCCGCTTCGCGCCTTTTTATAGAGACCCTTCACGTCGCGTGCCTCGGCCACCTCCAAGGGCGTATCGACAAATATCTCGATAAACTCGCCTTCGGGCAGCATCTTCCTTACCATCTCACGTTCTGCGCGGAATGGCGAGATAAAGGCTGTCAGGACGATCAGGCCTGCATCAGCCATCAGCTTGGCGACCTCGCCCACGCGGCGGATGTTTTCGATACGGTCGGCTTCGGTAAAGCCCAGATCCTTGTTCAAGCCGTGCCGCACATTATCGCCGTCGAGCAGGAATGTGTGCCGGTTCATCAGGTTGAGCTGCTTTTCAACTTCGTTGGCGATAGTCGACTTGCCGGAACCAGACAGACCTGTGAACCATAAGACACAGGGTTTCTGGTTCTTCAAACCTGCATGCGCTTCCCGGGTGATGTCGGTTGGTTGCCAGTGCACATTTTGTGCGCGGCGCAAGGAGAAGTGCAACATACCGGCGCCGACGGTTCGATTGGTGATCTTGTCGATCAGAATGAAGCCACCCAGCGCACGATTGTCAGCATAGGCTTCAAACACGATAGGTTTATCGGTCGCCAGTTCCACCACACCAATGGCGTTCAATTCCAGCGTCTTGGCCGCCAAATGCTCCATGGTATTGACGTTGACGGTATATTTCGGCTCTTGAACGGTAGCCGAAACCAATTGCGTCCCCAGCTTCAGCCAATAGGCCCGTCCGACATGCAACGGATCATCATCGAGCCAGACAATTGTGCTTTCAAACTGGTTCGATACTTCAGGCGGGGCGTCAGCGGCAGCAATCACATCGCCACGCGAGCAGTCGATCTCGTCTGCAAAGCAGATAGTGACCGATTGACCAGCAACCGCTTCGTCGAGTTCTTTGTCAAGAGTTACAATCTTTGATACCGTCGAGGTCTTTCCGGACGGTAACACACGGATCGCATCCCCCGGTTTAACTGAACCGGTTGCGATCAGGCCCGAAAATCCTCGAAAATCCAGATTTGGTCGATTGACCCATTGCACCGGCATACGCAGCGGCTTGGCTTGATCGCTCACAAGATCGATTTCGACTGTTTCCAGATGCTCGATCAAAGGTGCGCCGTGATACCAGGGCGTGTTTGGCGAATTCGCCGTGATATTGTCGCCCTTGAAACCTGAAATCGGAATTGCCGTGAAATGGTCAATGCCGATTGAGGCTGCAAAGGACATATAGTCCGCAACGATGGCTTCATAGGTGGCCTGGCTGTAGCCGATCAGGTCCATCTTATTAACTGCCAGGACGATATTCTTGATGCCAATTAACTTCGCAAGATAGCTGTGCCGCCGCGTTTGAACCAACACGCCTTTGCGCGCATCGATCAAAATGACGGCCAAGTCGGCGGTTGAAGCCCCGGTCACCATATTGCGGGTATATTGCTCATGCCCTGGGCAATCGGCGACAATGAACTTGCGTTTTTCAGTAGCAAAGAAGCGATAGGCAACATCAATTGTGATGCCCTGCTCTCGCTCAGCTGCAAGGCCATCTACCAACAATGCGAAGTCGATATCCTGCCCCTGTGTGCCGACACGCTTGCTGTCCGACTGCAGCGCTTCAAGTTGATCCTCGAAAATCATCTTGCTGTCATAAAGCAACCGCCCGATCAGCGTTGATTTGCCGTCATCAACCGATCCGCAGGTAATGAATCGCAACAAACTCTTATGCTGGTGCGTTTCCAGATAAGCGTCGATATCCTCTGCAATCAAAGCATCGGTCTTATAGATCGCGTCGATAGTTGTGTTCGGAGCGGACATCAGAAATACCCCTCCTGCTTCTTCTTTTCCATTGACGCATCGCCACCATCCTTGTCGATGATGCGGCCTTGGCGCTCACTGGTAGTGGTCAGGAGCATTTCCTGTATCACTTCCGAAAGTGTCGTCGCCTCACTCTCGACAGCCCCGGTCAGTGGATAGCAGCCCAACGTCCGAAACCGGATTGAGCGTTCAACCGGCACTTCGCCTTCGCGCAACGGGAAACGGTCATCGTCGACCATCAGTAACAATCCGTCACGCTCCACAGTCGGACGTTTGGCGCTGAAATAAAGCGGTACGATCGGGATGTCGTTCAGATGGATATATTGCCAGATATCCAGTTCGGTCCAATTCGAGATCGGAAAAACCCTGATACTCTCACCCTTCGATTTGCGGGCGTTGTAGAGGTTCCACAATTCAGGCCGCTGATTCTTCGGGTCCCAGCCATGGCTCGCTGTACGGAAAGAGAATATGCGTTCCTTGGCACGGCTTTTTTCTTCGTCCCGACGTGCACCGCCAAATGCGGCATCAAAGCCATATTTGTCGAGAGCCTGCTTTAGTCCCTCTGTCTTCCACATATCTGTGTGGAGCGGGCCGTGGTCGAACGGGTTGATCCCTCGCGCTTTCGCCTCGGGGTTCTGATAAACCAGCAGCTCCATGCCACTCTCCTGCGCCATCCGGTCGCGAAGCTTGTACATCTCCTGAAACTTCCAGGTGGTGTCGACATGCAGCAACGGAAAAGGCGGCGGTGAAGGATAGAATGCTTTCCGGGCGAGATGCAGCATCACGGCACTGTCCTTGCCAACAGAATAGAGCATAACCGGCTTCTCAGCTTCGGCAACCACCTCCCGCATGATGTGGATTGCCTCAGCTTCAAGCCGTTCCAAATGAGTCAATTTGCGCGTCATGGATGCGCTTTTGCTGCAATTGCCGGTTCAGGCAACCAAGGAAAATTGGGGGGCGCTAAAGCTGTGCCCGCCATTCGCAGGTTTAATTGTTGTTCTGCAGGGCGATGATCAGTGGCGTCGTCAGCAATGGAACGATTTGCAGCGCATCCTTGAACAAACGGCGTGCCTGCGAGTCACCGACAACAACAACATCATTCGCAAACACTTCAGGATCTTGATAATTGCCTCGACGGATCGCCTTCAAATTATAGAGCGCCGCAAGCTGCTGCCCCTTAACGGTACGGAAAATCACAACGTCATCCAGTTTCGCGAACTCGGCAGTCCCCTCGGCAGTTGCCACGGCGCGCATCAATGTCATTTTGCCAACCACCGGATAGAGGCCAGGCTTCTTTACCTGACCATCGACGGTAATGACCTGACTGACTGTTTCCTTGAGGTTCACTGTGACCTGCGGATCACGCACATAGCGTGAGCGCAAACGACTTTCGATTTCCTCTTCAATTTCGCCGGGGGTTTTACCAGCAGCTTCGATTACCCCGGCAAGCGGGAAGGAGATGCGGCCGCTGGCATCTGTTTGCACTTCTTTTTCGCTCAGCTCTTCAATGCCAAAAACGTCGATTATCAGTTTGTCGAAAGCGCCAATCAGATAAGGACGCGATTCGGACAACAGGTCGCTGCGGTCAGGAGCCGGCAGTTCACTGGATTCCATCACTGTGATATTTTCAGAACCACCCAAAGCACTCGGTCCTGCGCAGGCAGACAAGAAAACCAATGCAATGAGGGACGAAGTAAGCTTTATCATGAATCCGGTTTCCAAAATTGATTGACCGCCTGCTAGACGATGCAACTGAAGTGTTCCAGCCCGATTTTGGTCAGCATTTGGCCGTTAGCAAATTTCACAACCCTTAACATGCGCTTTAGTATGAATTTAATGCCTGACCGGCTAAAGCGCAGACATGAATGACAAACCCGTTGTCCTGATTATTTTTGGCACACGACCGGAAGCGATCAAGCTGTTCCCGGTAGTACACGCCTTACGCGCGCGTCAGGACGTAAAAGTCCGCGTGCTCGTCACCGGTCAACACCGGCAAATGCTGGACCAAGTTTTGGAAATAGGCGAAATCGCCCCCGACCATGATTTGAATGTCATGGCACCCGACCAAACACTCGATAGCCTGACTGCTAAATTGCTGACCGGTATCGGCGCAGTCATGGATGCTGAGAAGCCTGCGCGCGTCATAGTGCAGGGCGATACGGCAACCGCAATGGTGGGCGCTTTGGCCGCCTATTACCGAAAAATTCCGGTCAGCCATGTCGAGGCAGGCCTGCGCAGTTACAATATCTACCAGCCGTGGCCCGAAGAGGTGAACCGCAAGATTATCGGGACAATTGCTGATCAGCATTTTGCACCAACCGATGTTTCGGCAGCCGCCCTGCGCGCCGAAGCGGTGCCTGGGATTGGCATTTACGTGACCGGCAATACCGTCATCGATGCGCTGCATTGGGTGACAGCCAAGATCGAAACGCATCCAGAATTGGCATCCGGCCTTTCCGAATATGAAGCTCGATTTGCGGGAAAACGGATTATTGGCGTCACCACCCATCGCCGCGAAAATTTCGGCGAAGGTATGGAGAATATCGCGTCCGCGCTGGAGCAGATTGCCGTGCGTGAAGATGTAGCGATCATCTTTCCGGTACATTTGAACCCCAATGTCCGCAAAGTCATGGACGCGCGTCTGGGTGCCAATAGCAATATCGCGATGATCGAACCGCTCGACTACCCGCATTTCGCCCGTCTGCTGGCTATCAGTCATATCATGCTGACCGACAGCGGTGGCGTTCAGGAAGAGGCACCCGCACTGGGAAAACCCGTGCTGGTTATGCGCGATAGGACCGAACGCCCAGAAGGCGTCACGGCGGGCACTGCCAAGCTGGTAGGCACCGACAAGGACCGCATCATATCAGAAATATTCACGCTTCTCGACGATGAAGCAGCCTATTCAACCATGGCGCGCGCGCACAATCCTTTTGGGGACGGCAAGGCGGCCATTCGCATAGCAGGACTGGTAGCGGATGCTTGTCGATAAAAAACCCGATGTGTGTGTGATGGGGCTTGGCTATATCGGCCTCCCTACTGCAGCCGTGATTGCCCGTTCGGGCTGCCGCGTGCTGGGTGTCGACGTGCACCAGCATGTGGTTGACACGATCAACCGCGGCGAAATCCATATCGAGGAAGTCGATCTTGACGGGCTCGTGCAAGGTGTGGTGCAGCGCAAATTGCTGCGCGCGTCAACCAAGGTCGAACCGGCTGACGTCTTTGTGATTGCGGTTCCGACCCCTTTTGGCGAAAACCATTCACCTGACATCAGCTATGTCCTGTCAGCTGCCACCAGTATTGCAGCGGTTCTCAAGGCTGGTGATACGGTGATTGTGGAATCGACTTCGCCAGTTGGCACTACCGAACGTGTGAAAGACCTGATTGCGCAGCTGCGGCCTGACCTGAAAGTGCCCGGCGTTACGGTCGAAACGCCGGAAATCGCGATCGCTTATTGTCCCGAACGCGTGCTGCCCGGGAAAATCCTCGAAGAGTTGATTTCGAACGACCGTTCGATCGGCGGCATTACGCCGCGCTGTGCGCGCAAGGCATTGTCCTTCTACAAGCGTTTCGTTCGCGGAGAATGTGTTACCACCGATGCCCGTTCGGCGGAAATGACCAAGCTGGTCGAGAACGCCTTTCGCGATGTGAATATCGCCTTTGCCAACGAGCTTTCCATCGTCGCCGACCAGATGGGTCTCGACGTTTGGGAGGTGATCCGCCTTGCCAACCGTCACCCGCGCGTCAACATTTTGCAACCTGGCCCTGGCGTTGGCGGACATTGTATCGCGGTTGACCCTTGGTTCATCGTCCATGGCGCACCGGAGCATACGCCGCTCATCCGGACAGCGCGCGAGGTGAATGATGGCAAGGTGGATCATGTCATTGCGCAAGCAACCGCATTGATCGAAGCGAATCCGGACAAGGTCGTGGGCGTACTGGGCCTGGCGTTCAAGGCAAATATTGATGATTTTCGGGAAAGCCCTGCAAAGAAGGTAGCAGCTGCGCTTGGGCATAAGTATGGCAGCCGCGTACGCGTGGTGGAGCCCTATGCCGCTGCGCTACCTCGGGAATTTGACGGCAGCGGTGCCAAGCTGACCGACATCGACAGCGCGCTGCTCGATTGCCAAATATTGATTCCGCTGGTGGATCATGATGCATTCAAGGCAATTCCACTTGCCGAACGAAGCACCAAGCTCGTTTATGATACCCGCGGCATTTGGCCAGACCAGCCTGCTATCGAAGACAATATTGCCCCACTACGGTTGGTTAGCTGATCTTGGCGACCTTGCTGCCTGACCAAGCACAGACTAAAGCACTGCCGATCCCAAGTTACGCAGGAAGTATATAATGAAAATCGCGATGATCGGTTCGGGCTATGTTGGCTTGGTGTCGGGTGCCTGTTTTGCTGATTTCGGGCATGATGTGGTCTGTGTCGACAAAGACCAGAGCAAGATCGACCGGCTGAATGCCAATATCATGCCGATTTACGAGCCTGGCCTTGCTGCATTGGTCAAAACCAATGTCGATGCGGGAAGGCTTAGCTTCTCGATTGATCTGGAGGCTTCGGTCAAGGATTGTGACGCGGTATTTATCGCGGTGGGCACCCCTTCGCGTCGCGGTGATGGCCATGCGGATTTGAGCTATGTCTACGCGGCAGCGAAAGAGATTGGCGAAGCTATCGGACCCAAAACCGTGGTTGTCACCAAGTCGACCGTACCCGTAGGCACAGGGGACGAAGTCGAGCGGATAATCCGTGACGTAAGACCCGACCTCGAGTTTGAAGTTGTCTCCAACCCCGAATTTCTTCGTGAAGGCGCCGCCATTGGCGATTTCAAGCGTCCTGACCGCATAGTCGTCGGCACCGATATCGAATGGGCACGCGAGGTGATGCGCGCTGTCTACCGCCCGCTCTTCCTCAACGAATCGCCGATCCTGTTCACCAGCCGCCGATCGTCGGAACTGATCAAATATGCAGCCAATGCATTCCTCGCGACCAAGATCACCTTCATCAATGAAATGGCCGACCTATGCGAGAAACTTGGTGCCAATGTGCAGGATGTCTCACGCGGGATCGGGCTCGACAACCGTATCGGCAGCAAGTTCCTCCATGCAGGGCCCGGCTATGGCGGCAGCTGCTTTCCCAAGGACACGCTGGCACTGCTCAAAACCGCGCAGGACAATGACACACCGGTGCGTATCGTCGAGGCTGTGGTGCAAGCCAATGATCTCCGCAAGCGGGCCATGGGTCGCAAAATCGTCAATGCGCTGGGTGGCGATGCGCGCGGTAAGAAGGTTGCGCTGTTTGGTCTGACCTTCAAGCCCAACACCGACGACATGCGCGATGCGCCGTCAATCGCGATCGTCCAGACGCTGATCGACGCCGGGGCCGAGGTCTATGCGCACGACCCTGAAGGCATGGAAGAAGCCGCCAAGATACTTCCTCAAGTCAAGATGACCGATAGCGCCTATACCGCTGCCGAAGGTGCCGACGCAGTTGCCATTGTAACTGAATGGGATGCCTATCGCGCGCTCGACCTCGCCAAGCTCAAAGCTGTGATGGCGGGCGACGTCCTTGTCGACCTGCGCAACATCTACCGCCCCGAAGAAGGCGCCAAGGCAGGGTTCGATTATTATAGCGTCGGGCGGTAATCTCGGCCGTTAAAGGCCTAGCACCAGCTTGGCCATGATATTGCGCTGGATCTCATTTGATCCACCATAGATCGAGGCTGCACGACCGTTGAAGTAGCGTGCAGTCGCGGTCAGCGCGCTTTCGGGGCCAACATAGCCTTCATTGCTGCCCGCTTGCCGCGCCTCATATTGATAGGGCGCAGCGTAAATGCCCGCGACATCGACTGCCAGTTCCTGAATCTTCTGCTGGCACTCGGTGCCCTGCACCTTGAGCATTGATGATGCTGGCCCCGGATCGCGGCCCTCACCGATTGCTGCCAGCACCATATCCTCGACCGCATGGATGGTGCGCACCTGCGAATCGAGTTCGGCAAAACGGCGACGGATGGCGGGGTCGTCCAGCATTTCAGCTTCTTTAGCTGCTGCACGCACCTCGGCGAGCGCCTCGATTAGCCCAGCTGCATAGGCAGCCGCGCGCTCATATTCCAGCAATGTCTTGGCCACCGTCCAGCCCTTGCCTTCATCGCCCAGCCGGTTCGACTTGGGCACGCGGACATTGTCAAAGAACACCTGATTGAAATCATGATCGCCTGCGATCGAGATGATCGGCTTTACCGTGATCCCCGGTGTCGACATTTCCAGCAGCAGGAAGGTGATACCTTCTTGGGGTCTACCATCACGATTGGTGCGCACGAGACAGAACATGTGGTTGGCTACATGCGCATGCGTGGTCCAGATTTTCGAACCATTGAGCACATAATTGTCGCCATCACTATCAGCGCGCAACTGCAAGGCAGCAAGGTCTGACCCCGCCTGTGGCTCGCTATAACCCTGACACCAATAATGCTCGCCTGCGAGCAGCTTGGGCAGATAATAGTCTTTCTGGGCCTCACTGCCATATTTCATGATGACCGGCGCAACCATTTTCAAGCCCATCGGCGCAAGGCTGGGCGCCCCTGCCCGCGCGTATTCGGAAGCGAAGATATAGCGTTGTGCCTCGTTCCAGCCGGTTCCACCCCGCTCGACCGGCCAGTGCGGCGCGACCCAGCCCTTGCGCAGCAGAATTGCCTGCCAGGCCAGATTGAATTCCTTTTCAACAAACACGCTGGTCGCTCGATTGTGCGCCTGACGCAATTCAGGTGGAAGGTTTTCGGCGAGCCAACTGCGCACCTCGGCACGGAAGGCATTTTGGTCTATCCGGGTGTCACTCATCGTCAATTCACCTGCCGCTCATAGCCTTCCCAATACGGCGCTCGCAGATCCTTGCGCAGAATCTTGCCTGATGGGTTGCGTGGCAAAGCGTCGATGATGTCGATCGATTTGGGCACCTTGAACGGCGCAATCCGTTCGCGGGCCCAGGATATGACGCTTTCGGGATCGATGGTTGCACCAGGCTTTGGCGCGCAGACAGCCTTCACTGCCTCTCCCCATTTGGGATCGGGCACGCCAATTACGGCCACTTCCAACACGTCGGGATGACCATAGATCGCGCTTTCGACCTCGGCGGGATAGACATTCTCGCCGCCTGAAATGATCAAATCCTTCACCCGGTCGTGGATGTAGAGATAGCCATCCTCATCCATATAACCGGCGTCACCGGTCTTGACCCAGCCATCGCGGGTCATGGTCTTTTCGGTCGCTTCCTCCAGATTCCAATAGCCGATCATGTTGTTCGAAGACCGGGTCCAGATTTCACCCACTTCGCCAGTCGACGCTTCATTACCCTCAGCATCGACAACCTTGATTTCCACGCCGGGCAGCGGCTTGCCTGCGCTGCGCATGCGGGGATTGCCATTGGGGTCGTGATCCTCGGGCGGAAGCATGCAGATAGTGCCCGTCGTCTCGGTCATCCCGTAATTCTGGATGAAGCCGCATTTGAACATCTGGATGCACTGGCGCAGAAGTTCGAGCGGGATTGGCGCCGCGCCGTAGAGGATATATTTGAGTCGGGTGAAATCAACGGTGGCGCAGCGCGGGTGCTGCAGCAGGATATGGAGTGCCGCCGGTACGATGAACAGGCGGGTTACACCGCCGGTTTCAACCGAATCAAAGAAGCCGTCGGGTGTGAATTCAGCAAGGATATAAGCAGGCAGACCGGCAGCTACCGACATGACACCGAGCCCCGTTCCACCAATATGCGCGCAGGGCATGGCAACGAGGACAACCTCGTCATCATCCCATTTGGTATAGGCCAAATCTGTCTGGCTCGAATGTTTGCGCAGCGCGAAAAGATTCCGATTTGAAAGCACCGCACCCTTGGGATTGCCCGTGGTGCCCGAAGTGTAGAGCTGCAATACTGCATCATCGGGGACCGCAGCCTCAAATGGCGCGCGGGTTGTTGCGTCAACCATCGCCCGCGCTTCAGGGTCGGTGATCACCTGTTCAACATGGGGCAGCAAGCCCTCCATCGAGGACGGGGCCGCTTCAAAGCCCTTACCGAGGAACAGAATCTTCGCCTTAGTGTCGTTGATAATGTAGGCCCATTCGGGCGGAGCTAAGCGCCAGCCTACCGGAACCATGACAATACCCGCACGCGCCGCGCCGTAGAACAGCGTGAAATAGATATCGCTGTTCTTGCCGATCCAGGCGATCCGGTCGCCTTTTTTCAAGCCTTTGGCGAGAAGCGCTGTCGCCACCCGCGCTGTGCGTTCTTCGAGTTCTGCGTAGGTGAAGAAACGGTCTTCTTCACGCATGGCAAGGCGATCCCCGCGTTCATCGGCCCAATGACGAATGAATTCGTCGAAACTCATCAATTCCGAAGTATCGGCCATTATCTTCCTCTCCCAAGAAGATCGGCTGGTCGAACACAGCCGCTCCACTCCTTAATTGGCGAGGCGAATGCGGCTGTCAATGCGAAGTTTAATCGAACGATTAAATTTTAAGCGTCGGCGGAGTGTACAATGCTGCCGAGCCACAGATCCGACTAGTGCTTTTATCTGCATTGTCGTTGGCAGACCAGCCGCCTATCTTTGTCGATCAGTGACTTGCGCTGTTCGGTATATGTGAACATCGGTGATCCAACCGATCCCAAGCGACCAGTTCCGGCCGAAAGGAAATCAATGCTCTCCCGTACTTTAGCTGCTTTTTGTTCAATAATGCTCGCCGGTTCAGCAATTGCGGCGACGGAGCCGGCAAATCGCGAAATCGTGGTCATTGGCCAGTCGCTCAAAGATACTCAAAAGGCGCTCGCCGATTGCATCGCGCGAGGATGCCCGCCCGATGAGGAAATTCGAGCCGCCCTCGCCCATGCTGAGAACCAGTTTATCACCGGCGACTATCGTGACGCCAAGACGACGTTGAACAAGACGGCGGCGCGCAACCGCAAACATGGCGGACAATATCCTATCGAGGTGTCGGACCTGTTTCGTGCATCAAGCCGGATTGCGGAGCATCTGGGCGAAGGAAAACAGTTTCAGCTTTCGGTTCTCGATATGCGGGACACGCTGAAAGAGGCTCTGCCCGCTGAAGATGCCCGTGTTCTGGTCGCACAAATTGAAGTCGGCGATAGCCGTGCCAAACTCGGCTATCCCGATGAAGCGCTCCGGATTTACAAAGACGTCGAAGTCAAAGCCGCGAAAGCGAATCTTCCCCGTGTGACTGCCTTCGCCCGTTTGCGCGGACTGCTGTTAAACTATGGCCGCGGTGACGAGGGCCAATATGCCGCGATCAAGCAAAAAGCACGCGATGGACTGAGCGATATGGCGCAAAAACCCATAGTGGGTGCCGAAGATATGGCGTTGGTCGCTGAAGTGGCGCTTGCCCGCATCGAACGTAAGGAAGGCAAAGGCCAAAGCACCGAAGCGATCATCCGCCGCTTTGCGGAAAGTGGAGGGGCAGACCGGCCAATCCTCTTATCGGCTGAGCCCATCAAATTGCCTGACAATCCGCGGATGAATGCCGACAAATCGGTCGGCGGCAATGTATTGGCACTAACTGCTGGTAATTTCGAGGATCGCTGGCTCGACGTGGGCTTCTGGGTGAACAGCAATGGCCTTGTCAGCGATGTCGAAATACTGCGCTCCGAAGGCAATCTGGATTGGGCGAAGCTGGTATCAGAGTCTATCAGAAGCCGCATCTACGCGCCGCTCAAAAAGACCGACAAAGACGCCAGCCCTGCCTTCTATATGGTGGAGCGCTACACATATACCGCACGCTATATGGACGAAACGACGGGGACGCGCATCGCGCGTCGAAGCCCGCAACCCCGTATCGAACGCATCGATATTACACCAGAAAATTACGACAAGCCCGTTCAGCCGAAAGGTTGAACTGCAACGTAATATTGAAGCCGAATAGACCTATCACTCAGCCGCGATAGGCAATTCGGCTTCCTTCCACACCAGCACAGGTTTGCGCGCCGCCAATGTTTCGTCGAGGCGACGGCGGGGGGCAAAGTGCGGGGCGCTTTTAAGCGCCGGATCGCCCTGCTTCGCCCGATTGGCAACCGAACGCAGCGCGCCGATGAACTGGTCGAGCGCAGCCTTGCTTTCAGTCTCGGTCGGCTCGACAAGCATCGCGCCATGGACCACCAGCGGGAAATAGACTGTCATCGGGTGATAGCCCTCGTCGATCATCCCCTTCGCGACATCGAGCGTCGAGAAGCCCTCTGCGAGGCCATTGTCGGTGAACAAAGCCTCATGCATGCACGGGCCCGACGCGCCAAAGGGCGCTTCGAGCGTACCTTCCAGGCTGCGCAACACATAGTTGGCGTTGAGCACCGCATCCTCGGCCACCTGGCGCAGGCCATCCGCGCCGTGGCTCATGATGTACGCCAGCGCACGAGTGAACATGCCCATCTGGCCGTGAAAGGCAGTCATGCGGCCGAAAGTTTCGGGATGCATCTCCCCGGCGGCTTCCTCTTCGACCAGCTTGAAGCTGCCATCGGGCATCTTGGCCACAAAGGGGATCGGCCCATAAGGCGAAAGTGCCTCGGACAGCACAACGGGACCAGAACCCGGGCCACCGCCGCCATGCGGGGTGGAGAAGGTCTTGTGCAGGTTGATATGCATCGCATCGACGCCCAGATCGCCCGGGCGAACACGACCGACGATGGCGTTGAAATTGGCACCGTCGCAATAGACATAGCCGCCCGCTGCATGCACCGCGTCTGAAATGATCTTCAGATCGCGTTCGAACAGGCCGCAGGTGTTCGGATTGGTGATCATCACACCTGCCACATCGGGACCAAGGCGTGCCTTGAGCGCAGCCACATCGACGCGGCCTTCAGGCGTCGCCGGGATATTTTCCACGCTGAAACCTGCAAAGGCAGCCGTCGCCGGGTTGGTTCCATGCGCGCTCTCGGGAACGAGGATAACCGGGCGGTCTTCACCGCGCGCATCTAGCGCGGCCTTGATTGCAAGGATACCGCACAATTCACCATGCGCGCCGGCCTTGGGTGACATGGCAACGCCGTGCATTCCGGTCAGGTCAACAAGCCAGAAGGCAAGTTCGTTGATTACCTGCAACGCACCCTGCACCGTTTCCTGCGGTTGCAGCGGGTGAACGTCAATAAAGCCCTTCATCCGCGCGACCTTTTCGTTGAGGCGCGGGTTGTGCTTCATTGTGCAGCTGCCGAGCGGGAACAGGCCGAGATCGATCGCGTAATTTTGACGCGACAGGCGGGTATAATGGCGGACGGTTTCGGGTTCCGAAAGGCCGGGCAGACCGATCTCGCGGTTACGCTCCAGCCCGCCGAGACGCGATTGCACCTTGGGCGCGGGATCAAAATCGACGCCGGTGGTGTGACTGTCGCCAATCTCGAAAATCAGCGCTTCTTCGAGCATCAGCGCGCGATTTCCGGTGAAGGTTTCTGCCGCCATGACGTCACTTTCACCCATTTCCGGCCGCCAGCCGCTTGCGTTTACCGTGCTCATGACAACACCTCCTGCAAAGTCGCCGCAAAGGTTTCGACATCCTCCTCGCTAACCACTTCGGTCACCGCGACGAGCAAGCCATTTTCGAGGGTCGTTTCGCCTGGATAGAGGCGACCCAGCGATACACCGCCAAGCACCTTCTTCGCCGCCAGCTTGTGCACCACATCACGGGCATTGACGGGAAGTTTCAAAGTGAATTCGTTGAAGAAGCTGTCATTGACGAGGCTGACGCCCTCGATCTGCGTCAGCCGGTCGGCTGC
Organism: Sphingorhabdus pulchriflava; assembly: GCF_003367235.1. Lineage (GTDB taxonomy): Bacteria > Pseudomonadota > Alphaproteobacteria > Sphingomonadales > Sphingomonadaceae > Sphingorhabdus_B > Sphingorhabdus_B pulchriflava. Next base: position 725,213 of record NZ_QRGP01000001.1, on the reverse strand, counting down.
CTGCACAGCACGCGCATGGTTCAGCGCTGCGAGTTCGCGCAGACCGCGTTCACCCAGCAAGCTCATATGAATGCTGAAAGCCAGCGCACAAAGTCCTGAATTTGTACAGATATTACTCGTCGCTTTCTCGCGCCGAATATGCTGCTCGCGCGTCGAAAGCGTCAGCACAAAGCCGCGCTTGCCCTCGGCATCGACCGTTTGACCGCACAGTCGACCCGGCATTTGCCGCACGAACTTCTCTTTGCAGGCAAACAGGCCGACATAGGGCCCACCAAATTGCAGGCCGACGCCGAGCGACTGCCCTTCGCCAACCACAATATCAGCGCCCATTTCTCCGGGAGACTTGATCGCGCCAAGCGCCACAGGCTCTGTCACCACCGCGATCAGCAGCGCGCCATGTTCATGAGCCTTCTGAGCTATCGCGCTTAAGTCTTCAATACGGCCGAGAATATCGGGATATTGCACCACCACACAGCTGGTTTCGCCATCGATCGAAGCCAGCAACCTTCCGGTATCGCTTTGCGCCATATCGAGCGCCGCAAGTTCGAGCGTATCGCCGGTAAAGCGTGCCATCGTCTTTGCGACGCTGACATAATGCGGGTGCAAGCCCGAGGAGATAACCGCCTTGCTCCGCTTGGTCACGCGCCCAGCCATCCCGATCGCTTCCCAGCAGGCGGTTGAGCCGTCATACATGGAGGCGTTAGCAACATCGCAGCCGAAAAGGCGCGCAACCTGTGTCTGGAATTCGAACAGCATCTGTAGCGTGCCCTGCGCGATTTCCGGCTGATACGGCGTGTAAGCCGTCAGAAATTCGCCGCGCTGGATCAGATGGTCGACGCTTGCCGGAACATGGTGCTTATACGCCCCTGCCCCGAGGAAAAAGGGATGATGCGCCGCCGCCATATTCTTGCGCGCCATCGCCGAAAAATGCCGTTCGACAGCCATTTCGCTCGCATGCATCGGCAGGCCCGGAATCGGTCCTTTCAGACGTGCCTCTTCGGGCACGTCGACGAACAGGTCATCAATCGACGCCGCACCGATGGTGGCAAGCATCGCCTGCCGATCGGTATCAGTCAGCGGTAAGTAGCGCATAATCTCTTCCTTCTTCCCTCCCGCCTGCGGGAGGGAAATTGATCAAAGCGAATCCACAAATGCCTTGTAAGCTGCCGCATCCATCAGCCCGTCGAGTTCAGACGGATCGCTGAGTTCCAGCTTGAAGAACCAGCCGGCACCCTCGGGATCGCTGTTGACCAGCGCTGGATCGTCGGCAAGCGCATCATTGCCTTCGGTCACCGTGCCCGAAACTGGCGCGTAAACGTCTGAGGCGGCCTTCACCGATTCAACAACCGCTGCATCGCCACCCTTGGAAAGCGTCGTGCCAACCGCCGGAACTTCGGCAAAAACGATGTCGCCCAATTGGCCCTGCGCATAGTCGGTTATGCCCACGGTTGCGGTGTTGCCTTCGACTTCGATCCATTCATGCTCGTCGGTGAAATAACGGGTCATTTGCTCGCTCCTCGTTTTTTAGTTGCCGCGATTTCCGAGTTGTCAGGCTTTCGCCTGACTTGAAATCGCTCTGCGATGATAATTGTGTGGAATGAAGGGCATCGCCGCAACCTCCAGAGGCACGCGTTTTCCGCGCACCTCGGCCTCAAGCGGCGTTCCGATACTGTTATGGCTGGCGTCGACATAACCCATGGCAATCGGCGCACCGACGCTGGGAGCAAATCCGCCCGAAGTGACAATCCCGACCTGCGTGTCACCCGCAAAAATCGGCGCACCTTCGCGCACCGGCATCTTGCCCTCGACCGACAGGCCAACCAGCTTGCGGGGCGGGCCTTCGGCGATCTCTGCGAGGATCCTTTGGGCACCCGGAAATCCACCTTCGCTGCGGCGGCGCTTGTTGATCCCGAACATGAGCCCCGCCTCGATCGGAGAGGTATCGGGCGAAAGATCGTGCCCATATAAAGGCAGCCCGGCCTCTAGCCGCAGCGAATCCCGAGCGCCAAGACCGATTGGTTTCACTTCGGACTCATTGCAAAGCAACTCAGCTACCTTCTCAGCCTGGTCGGCTGGTATTGATATCTCGAACCCGTCCTCTCCAGTATAGCCAGATCGGCTGATCGCCGCAGGAACGCCGTCCAATTCGAAATGGCCGAAATGCATGAATGTCAGCGCTGATAGCGGCCACTCACCGACGACGTGGCGCTCCAGCGCAGCAAAGGCTTTTGGCCCCTGAAGAGCAAGCAGCGCCCGATCCTCCAGATGATTGATCGTTACCGCTTCAGTCAGGTTCTTGCGCAGATGGGCGATGTCGTCCCACTTTGTCGCGCCATTAACCACCAAAAAAAGTTTATTCGGCCAGCGCGAGACCATGAGGTCATCGAGCACACCCCCTTTCTCGTCCAGCAATAGTGAATAACGCTGATCACCGAGATTGAGCGTGCTAAGATCGATTGGCAACAGCGCCTCGACCGCAGCGTCCAGACCTTCGCCAGACAGGAGTAACTGCCCCATATGGCTGACATCAAACAAACCCGCATTTTCGCGCGTCCACAGATGTTCGGCCATGATGCCTTCATATTGAATTGGCATCGCATAGCCGGCAAACGACACCATGCGGGCACCTTTGGTACGATGCCAATCGCCCAGCGGCAGTTCGAGCATGTCGGTATCGTCGCTCATAAATTCTCCGCACAAAGGTTCAGCCAGCGATCGCGTCGCTGCCTGCCCCCTCTGTCACGGATACCTGAGAGCTTTACCCCTTCGGTGGCCCCGCCTTGCACGGGACGCTTTCCAGAGTGTCGCAAAAGCCAAAACGGTCCTTTTGCCTGAGAGATTCCGGGGCGGTTGCTCCTTCGGCGGCGGGGCTTCCCCCGCGCTCTCCCGTTTCGTCAGCGACTGAGTCGGCCTTGGCTTTTGCCTGCCCTAGAGTCAACCGGCGAGCGCGCGGATCGCATCATTTTCGTGGATATGTTTTCCGTGCCCGCCTGCGAGCGCAAGATGGGCGATAGCCTGAGCGACGGCCAGCGCCGGAATCGAGCGGTAACGGCTGAGCCCACCGACCATCAGCAGGTCGGTGAGCGGTGCCAGCATGATTGCGACACTCTCCCCTGGACGGCTTTCGGAGCGTTCCCCACCCGTCAGCAAACCCGGACGCAGGAAGTCGACCCGGTCGAAACCCATATGCGCCATCGCAGCCTCAGCTTCGCCTTTGGTCTTGAGATAGAAATTGGAGGCTTTGTCCGATGCACCAACCGAGGACACGGCAATCATGTGCCGAGCACCGGCGGCTTTCGCGGCCGAGGCAAATTCAGCCACCAGATCGAAATCGACGGCGCGGAAAGCGGCTTTTGATCCTGCAGTGCGCATGGTCGTGCCTAAACAGGAGATGGCAACAACTGGCTTGATCGCCGCAACCTCAATCGGCCAGTCTGAGGCAGCCGCTTCGTGCACAATCACGCCCGTTGGCACACACTCTGGCTTTCGGCGGACAAGGATATGAGGTTCGACGCCCTCCTGCCCTGCTAGCGCTACCACCAACTGCTTGCCGATAAGTCCCGTCGCGCCTGCAATGACGATCCGTTTCATTTGCCAAACCCCTCATGCTCGCCGCCGAATATCTCACGATGGCAATTGACCGCGAACCGGTCGGTCATTCCGGCAAGAAAATCGCCGATATGGCGTGCACGTGCAGGCTGTTCGTCAGGCAGGCTATCGTGCCATTCCTGCGGCAGCAATCCGGCATCTCCGCTATAGGCTTCGAACAAGTCTGCAATCACCTTGGCCGCACGTTCGGCAGCGCTGATCTGGGTCGGGTGGTGATAGAGATTGGCGTACATGAACGACTTGAGCGTGCGTTCGCGCCCGGCCAGCTCGTCGGAAAAACCGCCAATTGTGTGGCCCGCGGCGCGCACATCATCCACCGTTTGTATGCCAGCTTCGGTGATGCGAAGCTTGGTGTTTTCAATCACATCATTGACCATGACGCCAATCTGTTCGCGGATCAGCTCGCGCAGCAGCGTTTCATGCCGAGCACCCGGATAGCGATCGCAAATCGCCCTCCAGCGTCGTTCGACAAAGGGCAGCTCGAGCAGTTGGTCGATCGTCAACAAGCCTGCGCGGATACCATCGTCAATGTCGTGATTATCATAGGCAATGTCGTCCGAAATCGAGGCAATCTGCGCCTCTAGTGAAGCAAAGCTGGTAAGTCCGAGCGGAAACTCGGCATCGATTTCGCGCAGCGCCCAATTGGGATCGCGGACCGGCCCATTATGCTTGGCGAGTCCTTCCATCAGTTCCCAACTGAGGTTCAAGCCGGGCCAGAGCGGATAAGGCGATTCCAGCTTGGACAGAGTACGCAGCGTCTGCGCGTTGTGATCAAAGCCACCAAAAGGCGCCATTGCTTCCTCCAGCGCATCCTCCCCTGCATGGCCGAAGGGCGGATGGCCGATATCATGCGCAAGACACAATGCCTCCGTCAAATCTTCATCGAGACCCAGCGCACGAGCGATAGTGCGGCCAATCTGCGCGACTTCCAGGCTGTGGGTCAGGCGGACGCGATAGTGATCGCCATCGGGCGCGATGAATACCTGCGTCTTGTAACGCAGGCGGCGAAAGGCAATCGAGTGGATGATCCGGTCGCGATCACGCTGGAAAATATTGCGCGGGCCGCGCGCCTCCCCACCCGGTTCGGGATAGAGCCTTCCGCGACTGGTTTCAGGATTGCAGGCAAAAGTTGCGCGGCTGAGCATGGGCATGCGCTTTGCACCAGAGGCGTTAACAAAACCAGCCGCTATTTGGCGCCGAGCTTCTTTACGACGGTGCCATTCTCGCTGTTCCAGACGAAGCTGCTACCCCCGGCCTTGCGATAATCGGTGTCCCATTTCTTCGCCGCCTGGGCGTTCGCAAAGGGGCCAACCAGCAAGCGGCTCGATTTGCCCCAGACCGATGTCCAGCCTTCCTTGCCCTTGAACAGTTCTGGCGATTTCTTGGCAAAGCGGCGATAGTCTCCACCCAAGGCTGCTTCAGCACCAGTGGCCACCTGCACCCAGATTCGCGCTGGCTGAGGCGGCGCTTTGGGTTCTGCCTTTGCTTTGGCAGTTTTCGGATCGACCGCATTTTCCGGCTTCGGCTGGGCCGGTTTGATTTTGGTCAGATCAACCGGGGCGACTGCACGTTCCTGTTCGCTTTTCGGAATTTCGATCGATTCAACCACTGCGGCCAGATCGAAAGATCTGGCAGGGCTTTGTACCGTGGCGATCGGTGGTTGTTCGACAGGAGGAGCGGGCTGCGCGGTTTGAACCGGCGACGGCGTGCCGACATTTTCCGCCGTTGTTACGATAACGACCTGTTCGCCGACAATCCGCCCGTCCGGTAATGGGCCCTGTGGCTCAGGCGATATTACTGCCTTCGGCGGCGATTGCGTAGGTGCGGCGACCTGCACAGGTTCAGCCACCGCAATCTTGGTCGACTGAACCTTAGCCGCTACTTCAGCAGGCGTTCGAGGCGGTTTACCCGCAGATTCCATGGCGGGCGGCGATGCTGCCTGTGCTTGCCGCGCTATCGTCTGGTCATAAGCCGAGGATGCGACAACCTTGGGTGCCGCAGGAGGCAGAGTTGCGGCCGGAGTTGCAACAGGCGAGGCTGTCACTGCCGCTTTTGGCCGTTCAATCGGCGGCAACACCAGTTTCACCGGAGCGCGGGCACTATCGGGGGGAGGCAATGACCCGGTCGCAAGAACAACAGGCTTGGATTTGCTAGCTTCCGCGACTTTAGCTTGCGCGGTTTCAGTTGAGAACCCAGGCGCAGCCGTTTCCCGCCCACCCTTCTTGCCTGGCTTCACTACCTTTTCCGTATCGCGCTTTACGGCGGTTGTTTTTCGCCCCTTTGCTCCCAACGGTTCTCCCGACGGGATCAAGCGATCCTGTCCGCTAGCAGCGCCAGCCGGTTTTGGCGCCGGACCATTCGCCGCTATTTGGCGGATTTCGGCACTGTCTTCGCCAATACGGCCCACCGGAAAGTGCCCAAAATGGAACGCTGCAGCTTTCTGTGCATCGGTTAGCCGGACCATTTGGCGCAGATAGGGTTCGAAACGGCGAGCCGAATCCGCACTTAGAAACCCTTGCGTTATCTGCATTGCTTCGCGCGTTTCACCCCGTGATGCCAGCATCAGCGCTCGTGCCCGCCAAGCCTCGGGATCGTTTTTCTGTAATAGCGGAACAAGCATCGCATCCGCTTCGTTGGCTTTTCCAGCCATTGACAATGACATTGCCTGCCGCCGCACGGCTTCATCATTGTCCCAAAAACTGCGGGCGAGTTTATAGTCCTGCTGCGCCCGTTCAAAATTACCCAAAAGGTCGAACGCCAACGCGCGGTCCAACGCTATTGAGCGTTCGTTCGCACCCAACTTCAGCGCATCGTCGAAATAGCGCAAAGCCTCAAACGGATTTTCTGTGCGAACATGTGCCGCACCGAGACCTGCAATGATGCGTGCATTGCCCGGCTGAATACCGTTTGCGCGCGTGAAGAAATTGAGCGCCGCCTGCGCGTCGCCCAGCTTTAACGAGGCATAGCCTGCGTCAGTGAGCGCCAATGGATCGGTCGGCCGCTGCGCCATCCGGCGCACGGCATCGCGCAGTTCGGCCGAACCAGGCGCTTCAGGTGGCTTGAACGCTGGCGCAGGCTGCTTGTCCAGCGCCTCAAGTGCGCTTTCGTCGGCGTCCTGCGCCGCAAGTGGCATTGCCAGTGCAACAGTCGCCAGCATAGAAAGACGTAACAACATTACATTCATGCCGACGCAACTGGGGGTTGACCCGATAAATTGCAAACGCGCAGGTGTTTTGGTCGGCAAACAGTGCCGCATGCTCGACGAGCGGCAGGCGGCACTGTCAAAATTGCGTCAATTGTTGCTTTGACGATCGAGGAAGCGTGGAATGTTGATTCCGGTATCGCCCTCTTCCTCTTCCTTTTCGTCTCCACGAGTCAAGCCGCGCGAGAGACTCGACATGCGTTCGAAAAGGGTACCGCCGCCACTGTTGACGCGCGGCGCAGGCGGAAGTGATTCCGAATCCTGGTCGCTATCGCTATTTGAACCATAAACAACTGGCTGTGGCTGTTCGTCGGCAACATGCGCTTCGCCAAGCTCAAGCAGATCATCACTACCTGTCGCCACCGGTTCGGCATATGCCTCACCCGAAGCGTAGGTATGAGGTTCGCCATATTCAGGCGCAGATTCTTCAGCAGGTGTAAATTCTTCCGAGGCGTAGTCTGCGGTGTCGAGTTCAAGCGGTTCCGCGACAGGTTCGGCAACCGGCTCATAGCTGGGCACTACCGGAGCAGGCCTGCTTTCAAACGAATAAGCGCGCGCCGGTGCCACGGCTGCCTGGCCGTCTTGGTCAATGCCCGTTGCCACCACCGACACACGGATCTTGCCGTTGAGGCCTTCATTGAAGGCCGAACCCCAAATGATATTTGCGTCGGGATCGACCAGTTCACGGATGTGATTAGCCGCTTCATCAACTTCCATCAGACGCATGTCTTCACCGCCGGTGATCGAGATGATTACGCCCTTGGCACCTTTCATTGAAACGCCATCGAGCAACGGGTTCGCGATTGCTTTTTCGGCAGCCTCGAGCGCGCGACCGTCGCCGTCAGCTTCGCCAGTACCCATCATCGCCTTGCCCATTTCGTGCATCACCGAACGCACGTCGGCAAAGTCGAGGTTGATGAGGCCGGGCATGACCATAAGATCGGTGATACCGCGAACACCCTGTTGCAATACTTCATCTGCAAGCAGGAAGGCTTCCTTGAAAGTCGTATTCGGGTTGGCGACAAGAAACAGATTTTGGTTCGGGATGACGATCAGCGTGTCAACATGCGCCTGCAACTCGTCAATACCTGCATCCGCCGAACGCATGCGACGCGAGCCTTCGAAAAGAAACGGTTTGGTAACGACGCCAACGGTCAGGATATTCATTTCGCGGGCAGCGCGAGCAATCACAGGTGCAGCGCCGGTGCCGGTGCCTCCACCCATTCCCGCTGCGATAAAGCACATATGTGCCCCGCGCAGCGCTTCCTTCACCTGCTCCATTGTTTCTTCGGCAGCGGCGCGGCCAACTTCAGGCCGTGAACCGGCTCCAAGGCCTTGCGTGATGTCAGGACCAAGCTGGATGCGATACTCAGCAGGAGAAGCATTTAGCGCCTGCGCGTCGGTATTTGCGACAATGAAATCGACGCCCTCTACGCGCGCATTGATCATGTTCGCTATGGCGTTGCCCCCTGCCCCACCGACACCGATCACCGCAATTTTGGGTTTCAGTTCATCGACGATTGGCGGACCGATGTTGATGCTCATTCCTATTCACTCCCTTGGCCAGTCAGGCATCACAAAATGTGGTTTCAAACCCCCGTTATCGCGGTCTTGTGGCACAAATTAACCCTCAAGACACCCAAAAGTTACCCACAGGCCAAAGGGGTTTGACCGGTGCAGTTCAGAAGTTCTCGCGGATAGCCTGCATGATCCGAGCGACAACGCCCTTATTCGCATTTTTATTAGCTGAATCAGTGCCTTGTAGTCCCAACCGCAGATCGGAAGGGTTGCTGTGTGCGTAGAGTGCTAGTCCCGCCATGGTCGCAAAAGCGGGACCCGAATGCGCTTCGGGCAAACCCTGCAACTCGGTTGGTCGCCCGACCCTGACAATGCGTCCAAGCGATGCTTGCATATGATCGGCGAGTCCACGCAATTCAGCGCCGCCACCGGTCAGCACGACATGGTGTTTGCCGGGTGATGAAAAGCCCATATCACGTAGAGCCTTGCCGATTTCCGTAATCATGATGTCGATCCGCTGGCGGATGATGGCATTCAGCTGTGCCCGGGTTATCTTGGGGCGCTCGCTCGCGCCAGCCTCTCCGGGGGCTCCGGTATCAAGGCTTTCCTGATGGTCGCGGGGAGAAGTCAGCGCAGAACCGTGAAAACATTTCAGTCGTTCTGCCTCGGCACGCCGAATCCCGAACACAGATGCAATCTCGTCTGTTATGTCGGCGGCGCCATGGTTGAGTGTGACCAGACCAGCCAGCATTCCGCCAATGAACACAGAAACATTGGTGATCGCAGCCCCCATTTCGACCAGCGCCACGCCGAGTTCACGCTCCTCTGCTGTTAGGCAGGCCAATCCGGAAGCAACAGGCGATGCGACGATCGCATCGACGCCCAGATGCGATGCGCGTGCGGTCATGTCGAGGTTTCGAACCGGTGACGGATCAGCCAGCACGGCATGAATTTCAACGCCAAGCCGGTCGGCATGCAGCCCTAGCGGATTGGAAACGCCACCATTGCCGTCAAGCGCGTATAGGGTCGGGCTGACGTGCAGCACAACTTTACCGCGCGTATCGATATTGTCACGACCGGCAGTCAGCAAATCATCAACATCTGCCTGTTCGATACGGTCACCGCCCAAATCGATTTCGACAGGAGAAAGCAGGCTATCAAGACCGCCTGCCGACATACCGATCCACACCCTGTCGATGTTGATTCCGGCGATCCGTTCGGCCTGTTCGACGGCATGGCGCACCGACAACTCGGCCAATTGCATGTCCGATATGCACCCCCGAACAACCCCCTTGCTCTCGCGCTGACCAGTCCCGAGCACATGCAGCCCCCCTGCCTCATCTACACCGGTTATCATCGCGCATACTTTGGATGAGCCGATGTCGAGAGTGGAAATGATTTTGTCGTAACGGACAGACATCAGGCGGCTTCTCCAGCCTCTTTCTGTTCCTCGGAATCTGAATTTGACACCGGTTGCGTCACCGGTTGCGGTTTTTGTTTGGCCGCCCGCCGCATATAGGCACGCTCCGGATCGCGAAGATCAAAATGAATGATGTCGCGGCCCAACAGGCGGTGAACACCGTCCATACGCGTGAAGTTAACCAACGCCTCCGCCGCCAACTGATCCCCTTCTGGCAGGGCCAGGGTTTCACCGGTTTTGAAACGAAGGTCCCAGCGGCGATTTCCGATCCAGCTGGCGCCGACTATCTGATCCTTCAACGACTGTGCCCTGTCGAGCAGTTTGTTGAGAGCGACGACCCGCTGATTGGCGCCATCGCCATTGATCACCGGATAGCTGCCAATTTCGGCTGCACTGATTTTCTCAAGTTCGGTGCCTTGGTCATCGATCAAGGAGTAAACCCCACCGCGCTGCCAGACAGCAGTCGGCTTGCGCTCCAATATGTCGACCACCAGCGTATCCGGTAGACGGCGAGTTACCCGCACATCCTTGATCCAGCCATATTCAATCAGGTCAGTGCGGATTTTGTCGATATCAACCAGCGGCATTGCCCGGTCTTTTTCTGCGAGCACTATGTCATAGACCTTAAGCTGGTCAACACGGTCCATGCCGGTGATTTCAACACGCTTGACCTCGAATCCGGCCTTGGCGGCGACTTGTGCATATTGCTGGTAAGCCGCCTGCGGCACACCGAACCAGTTAGCGACAATCAGTGCGACGAGCAGCAACACCGCAAGCACGCCCCAGGTAAGGACGCGCTGGATATCCTGTTCGGTGACGGGAAGGATGCGCAACAGGCGATCCATGATGCCGATTTGCCGGACCTTTTTGCGCGGTGCCGCCTTGCGGGCTTTGGCTGGTGCCTTGCGTGCGGTGGCGGTTTTCATGCCAGCGCCTCCTTCACCAAGAGGTCGACCAGTTGTTCATAACTGATACCCATCTGCTTCGCCTGTTCGGGCACGAGACTCAAGGGAGTCATGCCCGGCTGGGTATTGGTTTCCAATACGAATACGCCATCACGACCCAGTTCATCGTCCCATCGGAAATCGGTGCGCGATGCGCCTTTGCAGCCGAGCAGTTCATGCGCCCGCTGCGCCAGTTCCATCATATAGTCTTCGATATCCTTGGGGATTTCGGCCGGACAGACATGCTCGGTAAGGCCATCGGTATATTTGGCGTCGAAATCGTAAAAGCCGCTTTTGGGCTTGAGCTCGGTCACGCACAGCGGTTTGCCGCCGAGCACCGCAACCGTCAGTTCGCGCCCCTTGATAAAGGGTTCAGCGAGCAGCGTGTCAAATTCCTGCCACGGCCCCACGGCATCGCGTGCAATCGGATTGCCATAATTGCCGTCGGCTTTGACGATGGCAACGCCGACAGAGCTGCCTTCGTTGACGGGTTTGAGCACATAGGGGCGCGGCAGTGGGTCAGCCACATACAGGCTCTCGCTTTCAACAATTGTCCCCTTGGGCATCGGGATACCCGCAGGCACGAGCCGCTGCTTGGTCAATTCCTTGTCGATGGCGATCACAGAGGTCACCATCCCGCTATGCGTATATGGAATTTGCATGAGGTCGAGCATGCCCTGCACGCTGCCATCCTCTCCCGGAACGCCATGCAGCGCGTTGAATACAACATCGGGGCGTATTCCGGCGAGCACCTGCGCGACGTTGCGGTCCATATCGACGCGGCTGACCTTATATCCCACCTTTTCGAGCGCATCGGCAACACCATTACCGCTCATCAATGACACGGGTCGTTCGTTGGACCAGCCACCCATCAATACCGCAACATGGATCGGCTCGCTCACTTCTTCACTCCCACGCGCTGAATTTCCCAATGCAGGTCGACGCCCGACTTCGCCTTCACGCGGCGGCGGACTTCTTCACCCAGTTCCTCAATATCGGCACTGGTGGCATCGCCGGTGTTGATCAGGAAGTTGGTGTGCTTTTCCGAAACCTGCGCGCCGCCGATTTGCAAACCGCGGCAGCCGGCTTCGTCAACCAATTGCCATGCCTTACCGCCATCGGGGTTCTTGAAGGTCGAGCCGCCGGTTTTTGACCGCAGCGGCTGCGATGCTTCGCGGCTGGCCGAAATGCGGTCCATTTCGGCCTGTATGGCTTCGGGTTCGCCGGGCTTCCCACGGAAGCGCGCGCCGACGACGATCGCACCTTCGGGCAATTCGCTGTGGCGATAGCTGTAGTGCAGTTGCTCTACCGGCAATGTCACCAGATCGCCATTGCGCAAAACCACGTCGCAATCGACGAGGATGTCCTTCACCTCTCCGCCATATGCGCCGCCATTCATGCGGACAAAACCGCCAACAGTTCCGGGGATCGAGCGCAGGAATTCCATCCCGGCGATGCCATTATCGCGCGCGGTGGACGAAACGAGGATCCCGCTAGCCCCCGCCCCGCAATCCAGCGTTACATCATCAACCTTGGCAACCTTGGCAAAGGCTTTACCCAGCCGCACAACCACGCCCGGCACACCGCCATCGCGGACGATAAGATTGGAACCGAGACCCAGTGTCATCACCGGCACCGACGGATCGAGCGCATATAGGAAATCGGCGAGATCCTTGGCATCGGCAGGCTCAAACAGCCATTCCGCTGAACCGCCGCTTTTGAACCACACGAGCGGCGCAAGAGGCGCGTCATGCGTCAGCTTTCCACGCACCGGGGGCAAGGCGTAGCAAACGCTCATCCACGTGCCTTTTTGATTGCCTCGGCCAGCCCTGCGGCCCATTTGGTGATGTCACCCGCGCCAAGGCAGACAACAAGGTCGCCTTCGCGCGTGGTAGCGGCGAGTTCTTTCGCCAGCGCCTCTGCACTCTCAATTTCCTGCGCATTATGGTGCCCGCGTCGCTTGATCTTGCCGACCAGCTCGGCGCTGCTGACGCCTTCGATCGGAGCTTCGCCCGCTGCGTAAACCGGCGTGATATAGACCGTATCGGCATCGTTGAAGGCAGTGGCGAAATCTTCCATCAGATTGCCGAGGCGCGAATAACGGTGTGGCTGGCACACCGCGATCACGCGGCCTTTGACGCCCTCACGCGCGGCCGAGAGCACTGCGCGGATTTCGACTGGATGATGGCCATAATCGTCGATGATCGTGACGCCATCGACTTCGCCGACCTTGGTAAAGCGCCGTTTGACCCCGCCAAATTTGGCAAAGCCCGCCTGCACCTGCTCGTCGGTCATCCCGCGTTCCAGGCCGACAGCGATAGCCGCAAGCGCATTCTGCACATTGTGGCGGCCCGACATCGGCAGGAACACATCCTTGATCTCGCGCTTGCTGCCATCGCGTGCACGGATCACCACATCAAAGGTGTTGCCCCCCAATTCGGGACGTACATTGTCGGCACGCACGTCGGCTTGTGCGGAGAAACCATAGGTCAGAATGCGGCGGTCGCGGATGCGCGGGATGATCGCCTGCACTTCGGGATGATCCAGGCAAAGGATCGCGACGCCATAAAAGGGCACATTTTCGATGAACTCGATATAGGCGGCCTTGGCCGTATCGAAATCGCCATAATGGTCGAGATGTTCAGGATCGATATTGGTGACCACCGCGATGGTGCCATCAAGGCGCAAGAAGCTGCCGTCGCTTTCGTCAGCCTCGACCACCATCCAGTCGCTGTCGCCCAGACGCGCATTCGAGCCGTAATTGTTGATGATGCCGCCATTGATTACGGTCGGGTCTAGGCCGCCGGCGTCGAGCATCGCGGCAATCAGCGACGTCGTCGTTGTCTTGCCATGCGTGCCCGCCACTGCGACGGTATATTTGAGGCGCATCAGTTCGGCGAGCATTTCAGCCCGGCGGACCAGCGGGATACGGCGTTCCAATGCAGCTTCAACCTCAGGGTTGCCTCGCTTCACCGCCGTCGAAGTGACCACGACCGCCGCGTCGCCCAGATTTTCGGCAGTATGGCCGATCATCACCTTGATGCCGCGGCTGCGCAACCCTTCGATCACATAGCCCTCGGCAATGTCGCTGCCCTGCACCGAATAGCCAAGATTGTGCATCACCTCGGCAATGCCGGACATGCCGATGCCGCCGATGCCTACGAAATGGATGGTGCCGATGTCGGTGCCAACACCCTTCATGAAACTGCTTTCCGTGCAAGGGCCGGTTCGGCACTGCCGAAACCAAGGCTTGAATGTTCTGTGTTGGTAATGGTGTGCATCAACGGCGCCCGACCGAAGGATTCGACCAGATCAGCCAGATCGTGCACCGCATCCGGTCGGCCGCAGCTTTTCGCTGCGCGCGCTGCATTCTGCAGCGTTTCAGGAATCAGCGCCATTTTTTGGATTTGCTTGGCCAGTTCCACCGGGGTGAAGGCGGACTGCTTGATGGCGCGCGCACCACCGGCCTTAATCATCTCGCTGACGTTGAACGCCTGATGATTGTCCATGGCAGAGGGCAGCGGAACGAGGATTGCAGGACGGCCCGCGCAGGTTAGCTCGGCAATGGTCGAAGCCCCTGCCCGCCCGATTACCAGATGCGACCAGCCCAGCCTTTCTGGGAAGTCTTCCAGATAAGTGGCGAGCTGCGCAGGAATCTGATGATCGGCATACATTTTTCGCACCGTTTCCAGATCCTCGGCGCGGCACTGCTGGGTCACTTGCAGGCGGCGGCGCAGATTGAGCGGCAGGCGCGCCAAAGCATCGGGCACAATTTCGGACAGGATCGAAGCACCCTGGCTGCCCCCGGTCACCAGCACGCGGAATACACCATCCTCGATGAAGGGCGGGAAAGGCTCATCGCGCAGCATGATGACTTCGGCGCGGACCGGATTGCCAACCAAATGCACCTTGGCCTGATGACCGGGCTTCACCCGTTGCACATCGGGATAGGCCGTGGCAATCGCGTTCACCTTGCCAGCCACCAGCCGGTTCACACGGCCGAGAACAGCGTTCTGCTCGTGAATGATTGTCGGCACTTTATTGGCAAAGGCCGCGAGCAAGGCTGGCAGCGCCGGATAACCGCCAAAACCGACCACCGCGGTCGGCTCGAATTCGTTGAACAACGCGCGTGCCATCGCCCGCCCGCGCCAGATGTTACGCGCCGCCGCCAGCCAACCGCGCGGGCCGCCTGCTACGCGGCCTGCAGGCATGATGTGCATTTCCATGCCATCGGGGCATCCCGGAATGGTCGACCCGCGATTATCAGTGATCAGCGCAACCTGGTGCCCACGGCGCATCAATTCGGCACCCAAGGCATAGGCCGGGATTATGTGGCCGCCAGTGCCGCCTGCGGCGAGGACGAAATTGCGCGATACGCTCATGGCTACCGCCCATTCCCGATATAGGGTGACTGGTCAAGGAAAGGGTTGCGTCGTGTCAGCGCGAGCATCAATCCGCAGCATAGACACAAAGCCAGCGTCGACGACCCGCCATAGCTGATGAACGGCAAGGTCATACCCTTTGAAGGGAAAATGCCGAGATTGACCGCGATGTTGATCATCGCCTGCCCGCAGAATTGAGCGGCAAGACCGGTGACGGCGAGAAGGATGAATTGGTCCTGCTCATCGAGCATGCGGATAACGACGCGGACGAGGATTGCGAAGAACAGCACGGCAATTACCATGCAGGCAAGCAGGCCAAATTCTTCACCCACCACAGAGAAAATATAGTCGGTATGCGCCTCCGGCAGCGCGAATTTGCGCGTGCCGAGGCCCGGGCCGGTGCCAACCAACCCTCCTGCAGTCAGCGTCGCCATTGCCAGCTTGTCATGCGTGATGCCATCGGTTCCGAAAATCCAGGCGTCGATACGCTGTTGCGCCACCGAATAGAAATTATACGCTGCAACTATGCCGACAATGCCGCCGGCTGCGCTGGACCAGAGCAACTTCGACGAAACGCCAGATACCATCATCAACGCAAACCAAATTCCGCAGAAAAGGATGGTTTGTCCAAGGTCAGGTTGCAACATTAGAGCTGCGCAAATAATTGCAGTGAAAACAATGGTTATCGAGCGCACCGGGATTGTTGCATCGCGCTGACGCCACGAAATAATCCAAGCCATTGTCACCGCATAGCAAGGCTTCAGAAACTCTGAAGGCTGAAAGCTGGCTGGGCCCAATCCGAACCAGCGCTGCGCACCATTCACTTCCTTACCCAGCAGCGGCACCAGCAAAAGCAGCACCAGAAAAACCACAAAGCCGCCAATAGCTATCCGCTTGGCTTGCTCGCGCGGGTACATCGAGATGACGAACATCAAGGGTAAACCAAGCGCCACCCACGCCACCTGGCGATAGAAGAAATATAGTGGACTCAGCGTCGCAGTATCAGTCGAAAGACGCCGTGCGGTCGCAGGTGAACCTGCGGCCACCGCAATCAATCCAATCGCAATGAGCACGAGAATGAGGGAGAGCAAAACGCGGTCCAATTCCCAAAACCAGATGCCCAGCGGCGACCGATCACCACGACCAAGTCGATTGGATAGGTCGCGCTTTCCGCCAAAGCCCGGCGGATTGGGTCCGATCGAATTTTGCAGTCCTCCGAACATATCGCCCCCGTCAGCCCAAAGCCATTACAGCGTCGCGAAACGTTTCTCCACGATGTTCGAAATCGCGGAACTGATCAAATGATGCACAGGCAGGCGAAAGCAGCACAACCTCACCTGCTTTAGCAGCGGCACGCGCTCTAGCCACTGCCTCTTCCAGCGTATCGAGCTGATGGACAACCACATGCGGATGCAAAATATCCTCCAGCATCGCGCCGTCCTCCCCAAAAGTGTAGGCGGCCTTCACATTCCCGATAAAAGGTAGGCATGCGTCCAGATCGTCCGTTTTTGCCTGACCGCCCAATATCCAGTGTATCGCGGGATAAGCACCCAGTGCGGGTGCGGTTGAGGTCGGATTGGTCGCCTTGCTATCATTCACATATAAAACGCCGTGCAGCTCACGGACTCGTTCCATACGATGCGCAAGTCCGGGATAGCTCTGTAAGCCCTGATCTATTACGTCGTCAGACAATCCTAGTGCCTGGCAAGTGGCAATGGCACAGGCGACATTCTGCGCATTATGCGCACCTTGCAGCGACGGCCAGCGCGACTGATCTTTGATATCTTTGACGGAAACCCGCATCAGGCGATGATGCACCCGGCTGGCTATCATCCGGCAAGGGTCATCGTCGGTCGCGATCACCGATACCTTGTCAGCATGCTGCATATGGAACAACCGTTCCTTCGACGCGGCATAATCGAGAAAACTGTCGTAACGATCGAGATGGTCCGGTGTGATGTTGGTCAAGACCGCAACATCACAATCCAGACTGTAGGTCAGGTCTATCTGGAAGCTCGATAGCTCAAGCACGTAGACTCCGCCTTCGGACAACGGATCCTGCGAGAGGATTGGCAACCCTATATTGCCGCCCATCAAGCTGGGCACACCTGCCTGCTGCAAAATATGGAGCATTAGTGCGGTGGTTGTCGACTTCCCGTTAGTGCCGGTAATACCGACAACCTTGTGCATCGGCAGCGTTGGCCGGGCTAGCGCGAACAGTTCAATATCGCCAATAACTGGCACATTCGCATCGTGGGCCTTGTCAACAATGGGATGGTTGTTCAGCGGCACGCCAGGTGACACGACCACCCCATCAAAACCGGACAGGTCTATAACCATCGGATCGGCAAGTGTGACGCTTTCACAGGCCTTCAGTCTGGCATCAGCTTTATTGTCCCATGCCGTCACGTCGGCCCCAGATGCCACTAGCGTCCGAACAGCAGCCAAACCCGATCGGGCCAGCCCCAAAACCGCAAAGCGTTTTCCGCGAAAGGCTTCAGAAACAATCACCGCAGCTTGAGCGTCGAAAGCCCGGCTAAGGCCAGAACGAATGCAACAATCCAGAATCGGACGACAACGGTCGATTCTGGCCAGCCCAGTTGTTCGAAATGGTGGTGGATTGGTGCCATCCGGAAAACGCGCTTACCAGTTCGTTTGAACCAGAAGACTTGAATGATGACAGACATCGCCTCGACGACAAAAAGCCCACCGATAATCGCCAGAACAAATTCATGATGTGCAACAACCGCGATGGCCCCCAACGTCCCG
The DNA here is from genome assembly GCF_003367235.1 of Sphingorhabdus pulchriflava. Classification (GTDB taxonomy): domain Bacteria; phylum Pseudomonadota; class Alphaproteobacteria; order Sphingomonadales; family Sphingomonadaceae; genus Sphingorhabdus_B; species Sphingorhabdus_B pulchriflava. The sequence goes on along the minus strand of NZ_QRGP01000001.1, from coordinate 707,369 downwards.
CCGAGTGCAAGACTGCCGGTATCCCCCATGAACACGGCAGCAGGGGGCGCGTTGAACCATAGAAACGCCAAACCGGCCCCGATGATCGCTCCGCACAATATCGCCAGATCGCCAGCACCCAAAATGAATGGCACACCGAGATATGCCGCGTATTTGGCGTTACCGACCAGATACGCGATCAGCATGAAAGCCAGTGACGCGATGATGACCGGCATCGTCGCCAATCCATCAAGGCCATCTGTCAGGTTCACGGCATTGCCAAAAGCAACGATTACAAATGCGCCGAACAGGATGTACCAATAGCCGAGATCAGCTACAGGCCCGTTGTAGAATGGGATATAAAGCTTGCCCCCCGATTGGTGGACGATCAATGCGACGGCAATGCCTGCAATCGCAAATTCCGCAAGCAAGCGTACTTTGCCCGAAACGCCTTTGGTGCTGCGCTTGGTCACCTTGTCATAATCGTCAAGGAAGCCGACAATGCCAAAGCCTGCCATGACGACAAGACACGCCCAGACATAGCTGTTGCTGAGGTCCATCCACAGCAACATCGATACGATAATCGACGTCAGTATCATCAATCCACCCATTGTCGGCGTACCGACCTTGGCTAGATGAGTTTTCGGGCCATCATCCCGTATCGGCTGTCCCTTGCCCTGCCGAACCCGAAGCATGTTTATAAAGCGCGGCCCGATAATCAGACCGAGCGAAAACGCGGTTCCAATGGCAGCGCCAGAGCGAAAGGTCAGATAACGAACGAGATTTAGAAATCCCGGGAAATCCAGATATTCGGCCAACCAGTAAAGCATCAATACCCTCCGCCGAGCATGGCCTCGACAAGCCGGGAAAGTCCCACCGAATTGGATCCTTTGACCAGGATCGCGTCACCAGCCCGGATCATTCCAGACAATCGTTCGATAGCATCCCCAACGCTCGCGCAATGGGCGAATTTGCCCGCCCAAGCAACATCTGCCGCCAACGTTTCAGCGAGAGGAAACATCTCTTCACCGACAAGCATTGCATAATCTATTGTTGCCGCTTCCAGTGGCATACGCAAACCAGCGTGAAAGGTGGCGGACTGTTCACCCAATTCCTTCATGGCCCCCAGAACGGCAATGCGTCGATCAGCTGACGTTTGTCCCAAGCTGGCCAAAGTGGCGGCCATTGATGCCGGATTGGCGTTGTAGCTTTCGTCAATCAGTAGCGCCGATCCCTCCGCCAGCTTTAACATGTGGCGCGCGCCCCGGCCTTTCAGGCCAGCCAAATCAGCAAGCGCCAGCCCGGCGACCGCCAGGTCGCCTCCAACCACCTCGACAGCAGCCAAAACCGCGAGCGAATTGGCTATCCAGTGACGCCCGGGCTGCGACAACTCATATTGCAACATCCCCGTTTTCAAGCGGGCAGTTACAATCGAACCGCCATTCGCACTTTCGATAAAATCTTCGCACCGAACGTCCGCTGTCGCTGAAAAGCCGAAACTCAAGACCGTGTCGGTATGTTGCATAGCCTTGGCGTGAAGGCGTTCAAAATGCGGGCTGTCCGCAGGTATGATAGCCGTGCCGCCCGGTTCGAGGCCTTCAAAAATTTCGCCCTTCGCATCGGCAATGGCGGCTTCGTCCTTGAAAAATTCGATATGCGCCGGAGCAATGGTTGTGACGATGGCGACATGCGGTCGTACAAAGCCAGTCAGCGTTCGCAATTCGCCCGGGTGGTTCATACCCATTTCGAATACACCAAAACGCGTTGCCCGGGGCATGCGCGACAGGCTTAGCGGCACACCGACATGATTGTTGTAGCTTTTGACGGAACGGTGCGCCTTGCCGGGAGCAAAGCGTTCGAGTGTAGCAAACAACGCCTCTTTAGTCCCCGTTTTTCCCGCCGATCCGGTTACGCCAATGATTTTCGCATCGACTCTTTGGCGAGAAGCGATCCCAAGTTGTTCCAATGCGCGGAAGCTATCAGGCACAAGGATATGGGGGTGCGCAACCGGTTTACTGACAACGGCCCCCGCTGCGCCACTAGCGAAGGCATTTTCAACGAAACGGTGCCCGTCTGCCTGCTCACCCTTCATCGCGAAGAACAGGTCGCCGCGCCCAATCTCACGGGAATCGAATGCAACGCCGCTGCAGACAAAGGGCGCGCTCAATTGGCCACCCGTTGCCTGGGCGATTTCGTCCGAAGTCCAAAGATCGGTCATGCCGCGCACTCGCGTGCCACTTCGACATCGTCAAAAGGATAGCTTTTATCGCCAATTATTTGGCCCAGCTCATGCCCTTTGCCGGCGATCATCACGATATCTTCGGCCTCCGCCTGACGAATGGCGGCGGCAATCGCCAAACGACGATCTCCAATATCGTGCGCACCAGATGCACCTGCGATCACCTGTTGGCGAATGGAGGCCGGGTCTTCTGTCCTTGGATTGTCATCGGTTACTATAACCACATCAGCATCGCGCGCGGCGATTTCACCCATCAAGGGACGTTTGCCCGCATCACGATCTCCACCCGCGCCAAATACCAGGATCAGCTTGCCTTTGGTATGCGGACGCAGCGCGGCAATCGCAGCCTCGAGCCCGTCTGGCGTATGCGCGTAATCAACATAAACGGGCGCTCCGCTCCGGCTGATCGCCGCGCGTTCCAACCGTCCACGCACGGGCTGTAACCGGGCAAGATTGGCAATAACCGCCTCGGCATCACAACCGCTTGCTATCGCGATGCCCGCAGACAGCAAAGCATTGGCGACCTGATAGCCACCAATGAGTGGGAGTTTAACCTTGCTAACCTCTCCCTGCATCGAAATTTCGAGAGTCTGTCCCAACTGGGTTGGTTCACGCGAAAGCAGTTGGATGCCGTGCCCTTTTGCTCCCACCGTTATCAGCCGAAGCGGACGTTCTTTTGCGCGGGCAATTGCCTTTTCCGACCAATCATCATCGGCCCAGATTACCGCGGTTGCATTGTCCGTCGCGATTTCATCAAACAACCGCATCTTGGCTTCAAAATAGGCATCCATCGAGCCATGATAGTCGAGATGGTCGCGACTGAGATTGGTGAACGCCACAACCGATACTGGAACCCCGGCAATACGATACTGGTCCAGACCATGGCTCGATGCTTCAAAGATCGCGTGGGTCACGCCTTCGCGTTCGAGGCCGGCCATATTGGAAAGATAGGTTACGATGTCGGGCGTAGTTAAACCGGTCCTGACCTGCTCATCAGCTGTCGTGATGCCGAGCGTGCCTATCGACGCTGCACTATGCCCATCCATCCGCCATAACTGGCGCGTCATTTCGGCGGTCGAAGTCTTGCCATTTGTGCCGGTTACTGCGGCAACATGCGCCGGAAATGGTGCATAAAAGCGCGAGGCCAACATAGCGAAGGCCTTGCGTGGATTGGCATCTGCAATGTGTACCGCTCCATCAACCTGTGCTTCAGGTCGGGCAACAATCGCAACTGCACCTGCCTCAATCGCAGCGGAAATGAAATCCTCGCCATTGAATGCAGCGCCCTGAAATGCACCAAATATTGTACCTGGCGCTATTTTTCGATGGTCGATCGCAAAACCGGTAACGTGCTCGCCGCCGGAAACACCAGCTGCTTCGCCTATCAAACTATCGAGCCGCATCAATGCCCCCCTTTGGGCGACCACAACAACGGCATGAGTTCAGATACATCGACATCGCGATGTGTGTCGGGGATGATTCCCAATTGCGGGCCAATCCGCTCAACCGTACGCCGTACGATGGGGGCAGCCGTCCAGCCAGCTGTACGCTGAAAACCGGTTTCTGCGGATCCTTTAGGTTCGTCTACCATTGCGACTATGATATAGCGCGGATTATCCATCGGGAAAGCCGCTGCGAAGGTCGAGACGACAAGATTCCGTGCATAACCCCCGGCATTTGGCTTTTCTGCAGAGCCCGTTTTGCCGCCGACGCGATAGCCAAGGGCGTCGGCCTTCTTTCCGGTGCCATCCACAACAATCATTCGGAGCAACTGGCGCATCCGGGCACTTGTAGCGGCACTAAACACCCTCCGACCCACCGGCTTCTGACCGGGCTTCATCTTTTTCAACGTTGCAGGGTGCCAAATTCCGCCATTCACCATGGCAGCATAAGCTGACGCTAGGTGCAACGGCGTCACAGCCATGCCGTGACCATAGCCGACGGTCATGGTCGTAATTCGCGCCCAATTTCGCGGCCAGATCGAGTGCGAACGCTCGGCAAGTTCAATTGACGGTCGTCCGTCAAACTCCAGATTGCGCGCCATCTGCTCCATACGTTCCCGACCGAGATTGTCGGCAATGCGCGCCGTGACGATATTGGAGCTTTGCACCAGTGTTTCGGGCACATTGAGCCAGCGCCCTGCCGGATGTGTATCCCGAATTTTGAAACCGGCAATTTGCAGAGGTGCGGTCGCATCATAGCGGATAGCAAGATTGCGGACGGTTCCAGCATCAAGCGCAGCAGCCACTGTTAATGGCTTGAATGTAGAGCCAAGCTCGAACACGCGGTTGGTTACAAAATTGGTTTGGCGACTAATGGGATAGCGGCCGTCGACAATTACCTCGCCATTATCCGGAATATTGGCAAATACCGGGCGGTTCGGGTTGAACGACGGCAGCGATGCCATGGCCAGCACCTCGCCGGTGCGCGCATCCAGGATGACTCCTGCGGCGCCTTTGGCATTGGTCGATTTCATTCCATTTGCGAGTTCGATTTCAAGAGCAGCCTGAACACGAACGTCCAGAGATAGCTCCACTGGCTTACCGCGCGTTTCGGGAGCACGCAGATGCTTGTCCATTACACGCTCCATTCCGAGCGCGCCTTTGCCGTCACGGCTGACAAAACCAAGCACATGAGCCGCCATATCGTGTTGGGGATACAACCGCTCGCTTTCGCGGGGAAATTCGATACCGATTTCTCCGAGATCGTGCACGGCACGCACCTCTTCAGGAATCGCTCTTTTGCGCAGATAGCCAGCTTCCTTAGCCGTCAGCTTGGCATAAAATTCAGCTTCCGGCGTGTCAGGGAAGATTTTTGCAAGACCCGCCGCCAGTTCCTTTGGATCATTTACCAGACGGTCAGGGTTCACCCAAATCGCATAGCCCTGGATAGTGCGGGCGAGCGGGGCGCCATTGCGGTCAACAATATCCCCGCGCTCAGGTACATAGGCGCCGCCGGTCGCTCCGAAGGCCCTGCTACCCTCGAAGATGGCCAGCGTCGTGAGCCGCCCAAGAATCAGGATCAGAAAAAGCCCGAAGAAGCCGGCCAATATGAGCAGCCGCCAAAATGCCATCGCCGCATGGACGCGCACCGCGTTGATCGCGTGGCGGCTGTGCGGGCGGACGACAAAGGTGGTCATTTGCGGCGATTTTCCTTTTCGGCAGCGGACTGGATTTCGCGAAGCACGCTATCGGAAAGCAGCTTGTCGTCAATGCTTGCCAAACGTTCGGTTCGTCCCTTTGGCGCAGAACGAACTGGCTCGGGCGACGCCTTGACCGTCGTTGCCAGCGCAACCTTCACTTCGCGCACCTGTTCCCGATTGGCTGGCTTTTCGTCAACTATCAGAGAAGGCGCTCCACCGGGCGTACCGATCTCCCCTGCAGGGGCAACGCCGTCGATATCGTTCACGGCAACCATTACAGGTTTCACCACCTGCTCTTGACCACCCAGACTTGCAAGACCACGTTCGCCATCGATAAACTGTTCCGCGCTTGGCGGGGCATAGCCATAGAGCAGGCTGTTCCACTCTTCCAATTGCGCCACGCTCGCCCGGGTTCGGATTTCGGCCTGCAGGAAACGGATTTCGCGCTCGGTTTCCAAAATGTCGCTGTTGACCTTCGCCAAATCACTATGGAGTGCTGCCACATTGAGCGACAGAGGATAGAGCAACACAGCCGTTGCAAAAACAAGCGCCAGCCAGCCGATATTTTTGAGGCGTTTCATGGCAAGCGTCATGCGGCCTTCTCCTGCTGGTTCCAGGGCGTAGCATCGGAACGTATTGCAGCCCTCAACGTCGCGGACCGCGCCCGCGGGTTGGCAGCCAGCTCGCGGGCCGACGGACGAACCGCCTTTGCGGGTTTCAGAAAGGTCGGATGCTTCACCGGAGCCATTTCCGGCATATGCCGCGACATTGAGCCGCCTGAGCCACTACGATCGCGCAAGAATTGTTTAACGATGCGATCTTCAAGGCTGTGAAAACTGACCACAACCAATCTGCCACCGGGCTTCAAAATGCGTTCAGCGGCCTCCAAACCAAGCATGAGCTCGTCAAGCTCGCGATTGATGTGGATCCGTAGCGCTTGAAATGTCCGCGTCGCGGGATCCTTGGGGGCCCCGGGGCGGTGACCGAGCGCCTTTCGAACTATCGCCGCCAGGCTCGATGTACTGTCGATTGGGCGCGCCGCAACAATTGCACGCGCGATGCGCCGCGACTTTGGCTCTTCGCCATAGAGATAGATGACATTGGCAATGTCGCCTTCATCGGCCGTGTTGACAAAATCGGCAGCACTTTCGCCCGACTGGCTCATCCGCATGTCGAGGGGGCCATCCTTCTGGAACGAAAAACCGCGATCCGCACGGTCGAGCTGCATTGACGAAACGCCAATATCGAAAACCACAGCATCGACCTGCCCGACACCTTCTTCAGCAAGGCGCCGGTCCATTTCAGAAAAGCAGGCGGAGTGGAGGCGCAAGGCACCGCCACTCCGACCTGCAAGTTCAGCACCCATGGCAAGCGCATCGGGATCGCGATCAAATGCATGAACGCGCGCACCGGCAGCCAGGATAGCCCGGCTATATCCGCCTGCACCAAAGGTACCATCCACAACGACTGAACCAGGGGTGATGGCCAGTGCGTGAATTACTTCATCCAGCAAAACTGGAATATGGGGCGAAGCGCCGGTCATTTGCCGCGCCTCATATGATCGTTGAGCCAATAGTCGAGCTCTTCGCGGACGTGCGCGAAGGCCGGCGGCGCCGACTCCTGGAACACATCAGGGTTCCAGAGCATGAAATGCGTCGTCGCGCCGAAGAAAAAGGCCCGATCGCCGAGCTTGCCGAAATGGCGAAGCATAGGCTGAAGAACGAAACGCCCGCTCACCTCAAATGCAGTTTCGAAAATCGAAGATGCCACGACGCCAGCGCTTTCGCGGTCGAATTCGCCGCCGCGCTGCACTGCGGCCTGCCATTGGGCTTCAATGTCTGCGCGAAGCTTTTGACGTTCAGCACGGCCATAGCCGATAAGGCAGGGCAATGTCGGGTGGCGCGATATGCATACGATGTTCTCGCCGCTTGATTCAGAAACCGTGTCGCGCAGCTCGGCAGGAATGGTCACGCGCCCTTTGGCATCGATCGTCGATAAACCGGAACCGGCATAGACAACGAGTGCGGACACTGAACCCCATTCCCCCTTTCTTTCGGGTAAAATCCACTGGCCGCAGAAGCGCCTTGCTTCGACGTCGACGTTCTGAAGAACGCAACAAATTGGATTCCACCCCGATTGGACAACTCCATATCAAGGGAATTTATGGATGAAAAGAGGGATTCTATGGGAATCGTAAATTATTTTACGGCGAATGGGCGCAATTCCGTCAGTTCAAAAGTTAATCCGCACGCCAATGCCCCCAATCAACATGATGGCGAACATCATTCGAATACATACTAATTAATTGTATTATATGTATTTTTATTATGCGGCCGGTCGTCGCACCCCTAGTTGCCCAGAAAATCCCAGGCTGACCCAACTACACGTTGCCCATCTTCAGCGGATGCAATTAGATACTCGGCCAATTCGATATTCGATGATTTGGTGACACCCGGAACTGCGGATTCCCAAAAATCGCTGTTCAACATGTCAACATCGGCCACCAGAATCGCTTGCCCCTTTCCGAGACGGCATTCGGCGATCAATGCACTGCGCTCGATTCTGCAAGGTTGCGAGTCTGTTTTCCCTGTCGCAGTCGGTATCCATGAACCAGGCGATTTCAGCGCTAGGTTGAATTTGCCTAGCTTTGCATCAATTTGACTATGCGCGTGTTCAGCATCAACGGGCAAAACAAGCTCTAGACCCCAATGCGCAAATAATGGGGAGTGCAGCGAGGTGAACAGCGGTCGTTGCGCGTCACCCAGCGACAACGACGTGGGCCAGTCAAGCGCTGGATCCGCAAAGAAGACCAGCCTACCTCCGGCGCGAACCCAGTTGTCCAGTCGCACCAGATCTTCGGGCGAAAAGGCCTTTGGCTGGATCAGAACAGCCACTTTTACGCTGGAAGCCTGGACTTGCTCAAAATTGTCGACTGCAACCACATCGCGCTTTTCGAAAAGGCGCTCGAATAACGGATCAGGATGCCCTTCGCCCTCGACGACCGATTTCAAATCGCCCTCGCCCCATTGTAATGGAATGCTGGAAAGAAGCGCGACTTTCGTCCTTCGCGACTCTTCACCTGAGTCATTCATCGACCATAAAATGGCGCCCAAACTGACCAGCAGAATCGCAAATGCCGACCCGATGGCCGCGGTGCGAGTTGACTTACTCCACATGGATTATTGTGTTGGTGCCTGCGTGGGCTGCGTTGGCGCCGTTTGCGGACCGGCCTGTTCGGGGGCAGCGGGCGTCACCCCAAGTTCGGCAAGCGGCTCGTCTTTGACCATGGGCTCCGATGGTGAAACCGACGCCGATCCCGCTGGTCCTGTCTGCGCGGCTTTCTGTTCGGCCCGGTCGATGACCATACTCGCAATCCATGCGAACAACACCACCGCAAGAAGACCTACAAGGCCTACCTGTATGCGCTGCATAGCGGATTCCGCGGGACGTGCCATGCCGCAATCTAAGCCCAATCAGTCGGCTTTGTCCAGTTGCCATGGCATGGGCGGCAATCCTTTGGCCTGCATCCATTCGGGATTGTACAAAGTCGAAAGGTAACGGAAGCCGGTGTCGCACAGAATAGTCGCTATCCGATGGCCTGGCCCGATATGCTTGGCGAGTTCAACTGCACCGGCAACATTGATGCCAGAAGAGAGCCCGAGACACAGCCCTTCTTCCGCCAGAAGACGGCGCACCCAGACCAGGCCCTCCTCGTCCGAAATGCGGAATTGGGTATCGATTGGCGCACCATCAAGATTGGCGGTGATGCGCCCCTGCCCAATGCCTTCCGCGACCGAATTGCCTTCAGCCCGCAATTCGCCATGAGCATAATAATTATAAAGCGCTGCGCCGTGCGGATCACTGAGCGCGATGGTGACATTTTCGTTCCGCGCCTTCAGACCAAGGCCGACCCCGGCAATCGTCCCGCCGGTTCCGGCTGCACAGGTGAAGCCGTCAACCCGTCCGTCCATCTGCTCCCAGATTTCCTCCGCCGTCGTTTCGATATGTGCGCGGCGATTGGCGATATTATCGAACTGGTTTGCCCAAATGGCGTTATCGGTTTCTTCGGCAATCCGCCGCGACGTGTGCACGAAATGGCCCGGATTGGAAAAAGGCGCTGCAGGCACAAGCACCAACTGGGCGCCTAGCGCGCGGAGGGTGTCCTTTTTTTCCTGACTCTGCGTCTCGGGCATGACGATGATCGTCTTGTATCCCAGAGCGTTACCGACCAGCGCGAGGCCAATGCCGGTATTGCCTGCCGTGCCCTCAACTATAGTGCCGCCCGGCTGCAATATCCCCTGCTCCTCCGCATCGCGCACGATGAACAGCGCCGCGCGATCCTTCACCGAGGCGCCCGGATTGGCGAATTCGCACTTGCCGTAAATCTCACAGCCAGTTTCCTCGCTGGGCCCCTTAAGCAGGACGAGCGGGGTGTTGCCGATAAGGTCCAATGTCGATGGCATAGTTTTCATGACACCACAGGTAGTTTCGGATGCAACAAGACGCAAGCGATGGCGACTTGCGGTGATGAAAGCAGGGCTTTGCCAATTGGCGACAATTCGTCGCAGCTCAAACGCCATTTGCCGAAACCGTTCGATCGGGTATTGTTATACTATATCATTTCATCTAACAGACGCCAAAACAAGGCCATAGGGAATAATATGAAAACGCTTCTCCGCCAAAGCGCGGCTGCTTCGATACTTGCATGCGCACTGCTTGCCTCACCTTCTTTCGCCCAAGAACAATCAGATACAGATGCCAATGACGATGATTTTCACCGCACCGGCGAAATCGTTGTCACTGCCCCATATTTCGAACGGCTAGATCTGCTGGCAGGCACTTCTGCCCTGTCGGGCGAAGATTTGGCGCAGCAATCGCGTGGTCAGATCGGCGATACCCTGCTCTCGCTGCCCGGGGTTTCGGCCACCAGCTTTACACCCGGCTCGTCACGCCCCGTATTGCGCGGCTTTCAGGGCAATCGCGTGGCGGTCCTCACCGATGGCATCGGCAATATCGATGCCTCGAATACCTCTGCCGACCATGCCGTCACTATTGAATCGCTCACCACTGAGCGGATCGAAGTGCTACGCGGCCCGGCCGTGTTGTTGTTCGGCGGACAGGCTGTAGGCGGCGCGGTCAACGCCATTGACAAGCGCATCCCGCGTGCCGTGCCGACAGAGGCCGTCCACATCGATGCGCTGGCAGGCTATGGCAGCGCAACGGATGAATGGTCAGGCGGTGCGTCGATCGATGTGCCTTTGGCCAGCCGTTTCGTGATCCACGCCGACGGCAGCTATCGCAAGAGCGACGATTTGCGCATTGGCGGTTACCAATTATCGCCGGTCCTACGCGATGAAATCCTTGACCTGGCAGACGAGGAAGAAGGCGAAGGCAATCTCGACGAAGCAGATGAATTGCGCGAAGCGGCCGAAAACCGGGGCCGGGTGCCCAATAGCGCAGTTGAAACCTGGACCGCAGGACTTGGCACCGCCTTCATTGACGATGGCGGTAATCTGGGCGTTTCGTTCAGCATCTACGATACCAAATATGGAATCCCGGGTCGCCCGGGCGTTGGCCACCATGAAGAAGCGGTCAGCACTGGCGAAAAGGTTGCGATGGCCGAAGGCGGCGAGGAAGCCGTCACAATCGGCCTGCGCCAATATCGCGCCGACCTGCGCGGCGAAGTTGAAACCGGTAGCGGTTTCCTCGAAAAACTCACCTTCCGCGCAGGCTTTGCCGATTATCAGCATACCGAATTCGAAGGCGACGAAATCGGAACCGTCTTCAAAAGCCAGGGCTTTGAAGGCCGTGCCGAAGCGGTGCAGGCCAATCGCAATGGCTGGCGCGGCGCAAGCGGCATCCAATATATGTCACGCGATTTTGAGGCGATTGGTGCAGAGGCCTTTGTCCCACCCAATCGCACCCGCCAATTGGGCGTGTTTACACTCCAGGAATTTGATCTGGGCGGCGTGCATCTTGAAGCCGCGCTGCGTTATGACCGGGTCAGTCAGGAAGCACAGACGCTCGGCATCGATCGCAGCTTCAACAATGTTTCAGCGGCATTGGGCGCAGCCTATCTGATCGGCGACCTCAAGATCGGCATCAACGCCTCGCGCACTGGCCGCGCCCCTTCGGTCGAAGAGCTGTTCTCCGATGGCCCGCATATCGCGACGCAGGCTTATGAGATTGGCGCCCCTTCCTTGCGCAGTGAAAAAGCGTGGAATGCCGAGATCTATGCGCGGTATGACAGCACTAATGTCGACGCCACGCTGACCGTCTATTCCAACTGGTTCGATGGCTTCATTTATGAAGACGCGACCGGAGCCGAGGAAGACGACCTTCCCGTCTTCCAATATTTCCAGAGTGACGCTCGTTTCTGGGGCTTTGAGGCCGATGTTTCGGCAAGGCTGGGCCATGTCGGTGGATTCGATGTCGTGCTTGATGGCGTCGCCGACTATACCCGCGCGTCGATTTCGAATGGCGGTGGACCGGTACCCCGTATCCCGCCGCTCCGCTTGTTAGGTGGGTTGGAATTACAAAGCGGTAGCGTTGATTTGCGCGGTGAAGTTGAATGGTCCGACGACCAACGACGTAACGCTGCGTTCGAAACCGAAACCAGCGGCTTCACGATGGTCAATGCCTCTGCAAGCTGGCGGCCATTTGGGCGCAACCGCAATATTTCGCTGATCGCGTCCGCAAACAACCTGTTCGACGTGACCGCGCGGCGCGCTGCTTCGTTCACCAAGGATTATGTGTCACTTTCCGGTCGGGATTTCCGACTTACGGCTCGCTTTAGCTTCTGATTGCGGTTTGACTCATCGGACGTTCAGCTTACACTTCCCAAAGGTAGCTGAACGTCACTTTTGAGGAAATATCTATGCGGAAACTGATTGCTACATCGTTGATTGCAGCAACATTGCTGTTGTCTGCCTGCAACACGGTCAAGGGCCTTGGTGAAGATATTGAGTCGGTGGGAGAAGCTGGCGACCGGGCGATTTAGACCGTTTCAGGCTCTTCGGTCGCTGGACTTTCAGTCTCGATAGCCTTTTCACGACGGCGCTGGGTGAACCAGATTGCAACCAGCGCCAGTTCGTAGAGCAAGCATAGCGGTACCGCCAACAGCAGTTGCGACACGACGTCGGGCGGCGTCAAAACGGCCGCAATCGCAAACGCACCGACAATCGCATAGCGCCGACCAGCCTTAAGCTGGTCGCGCGTCACAATGCCGGCCCTTTCGAGCAGCATGAGCAAAACCGGTAACTGGAATGCGACGCCAAAACCAAAGATGAAGGTGGTAGCAAAGCTCAGATAATTGCCGACGCCAGGCAGCGCCTCCTGCGTCACACCGCCGACATCACCCTCAAATCCAAGCAGAAATTTGAGCGCCACCGGCATCGCACCGAAATAGGCGAGGCTGGCGCCCAGCCCGAACAGGATCGGCGTCATCATCAGGAATGGCAGAAACGCCTTTTTCTCGTTTTTATAGAGCCCAGGGGCAACAAATCGCCAGATCTGCGTTGCCAGCACCGGAAAGCTGACCATCATAGCAGCAAACAGTCCAACCTTCACTTGCACGAAGAAGGCTTCGAAAATGTCGGTGTAAATCAGCTTATCCTGCCCGACATTTTTGAGCGGCTGGACCAGCCAGCCATAAATGAGTTCGGCAAAATAGAAGCAAACACCAAAGGATATCGCGAGCGCCAGCACGCACCAGAGCAAGCGGTTGCGCAGTTCGACCAGATGGTCGAGCAAAGGCATCTTGCTTTCGTCAATATCCTTCATGGCAGCGGCTCTGCTTTGGGATCGATTGGATCGGTCGGCTTGGAGGCTGCATCAGGCGGAGGAAGCGAGTCGTATTCACGCACCGGAGGATGCTCGCGCATGATGCGAGCATTGTCCTCTGCCCATTTCTTTTCAAGCTCTTCAAGCTCTGACTGGCGGACCATCTCGTCGATGCCACTGCGGAAATGCGAAGCCATCCGACGCGCCTTGCCAACCCATTGTCCGACGTAACGCAGCACGCGTGGCAAATCCTTGGGTCCGATCACCAATAAGGCAACCAGCGCAACCAACAGCAATTCGCCTGATGCGATGTCAAACATTCGGGTTCAGCCTGAAACCGAAAGATCAGTTGATCTTTTCCGCCTGCTTTTCAGCATCGGCCACGGTTCCCGGTGCAGCGTCGATACGCGGTGCAGGCTTGGCTTCATCATCCTCCGCCATGCCTTTTTTGAAGCTTTTGATACCCTTGGCAACATCGCCCATCATGTCGGAAAAACGACCCTTGCCGAACAACAGCAGGATGATGATGCCGACGACGAGCCAATGCCAGATGCTGAAACTACCCATGACCAAACTCCTCACGCGGGGGACAGCCCCGGCTGGCTGCACGAGCGGCAGCGATGTTATAGAAGTGATTTAGGCGCTTTCGTCACCAATTTCCAGTTCGACGTCGCCATCTTCTGGCAAATCACCACTTTCAACCGCCGAAAGGCCTTGCAGCCCTTCCAATGCAAGGTCGACCGGATCCAGCAAGCCGGCCGCTTTGAGATCTGCAAGACCCGGCAAATCGCGACGGCTTGTCAGTCCGAAATGCGCCAAAAATTCTTGCGTCGTCGCGTAGATGAGCGGCCGCCCCGGCACTTCACGACGTCCAGCGGGGCGAACCCAGCCTGCCTCCATCAATACATCAAGCGTGCCTTTGGAAATCTGTACGCCTCGTATTGCCTCGATCTCCGCGCGGCTGACGGGTTCGTGATAAGCAATGATTGCCAGCGTCTCGACCGCCGCGCGGCTAAGCTTTCTACTCTCCTCACGTTCGCGGCGCAACAGATGTGCCAGATCGGCGGCAGTCTGGAAATGCCAGGTCTTTCCACGCTTGACGAGTTCGATGCCGCGCCCCTGATAATGCTCTTCCAACTTAGAAAGCGCATCCGGGACATCAACTTCTTCGCCGACATAAGCGCGAATCTGTTCGACCGTCATGGGCGCATCGGATGCGAACAGTGTCGCTTCAACAGCGCGGACAGATGGATCATGCTCGATCATCATGCTCCTGCCACTTGGCGCGCCTTCACCATTAAAGGCGCGAAACTCGTTTCCTGCTGCAATTCCACCCTACCCTGCTTTGCCAATTCAAGCATTGCCAGAAAGCTGGAGGCCAGGGCCGAGCGGCGCAACGCGGGCTCAGCCCCAATTGGCAAAAATGCCTCCAACTGCGTCCAGTTGAGAGCCTGACCCAGCATCGCCGAAACCCGATCCAGTGCCTCTTCCAATGTCATGACCGCACGGCGTTTGACGACGTGCATGACAGGAGCGTTGCGTGCCTGAATCTGGCCATAAGCGGCAATCAGCTCGAAATAATTGATTTCCCAAGCGGTGGTGCGAACGACGCGCAGCCCTTCTGGTGCGCCGCGCAAAAAGATATCGCGCCCGATCCGGTCACGCGCCATCAACCGTGCCCCGCTCTCCCGCATCGCATTCAATCGCTCGAGGCGCAACTGCAGGCGCAGCGCCAATTCTTCTGGCGACGGATCGATTTCCGGATCCTTAGGCAGCAACAACGCCGATTTGAGGTAGGCAAGCCAAGCCGCCATCACCAGATAATCCGCAGCAAGCTCCAGCTTCAGCGCCCGGGCATTCTCAATAAACCCGAGATATTGTTCGACCAACTGAAGGATCGAAATCTGGCGGAGGTCAACCTTTTGTGTGCGTGCGAGCGTGAGCAGCAAATCGAGCGGACCTTCCCATCCGTCAATCTCGATGGTTAGCCGCTCGTCACCGTCGTCGGTAACGGCCAGAACCGCATCCGGAGCGTCAAATTCCAGGTCGTCGTCTAGGCCCATGACGCACCTGTGGAAGCTTTGGTGGCCTTTTCATCCGCCAGATGCGCAGCAAGGGCCAATAGTTCGTCCCGCTTGGCCAATAGATGGTCGAGCCGCTGCTGGTCGAACTTGACGGTAGGCAAAGCCGCAGTCGCCGCATCGAACCGTCGACGAGCCTCATCCGAGATATCCGGCAGCCTTTCCACAATCGCTACCATCTCGTCGAACCGCCCCCAGCAATTGAGCGCGACGTCGCAGCCTGCCGCGATGCAATCGACCGCATGGGTAGGTACATCGCCTTTCAGAGCCTTCATCTCCAGATCGTCGCTCATCAGCAAACCGTCAAAGCCGATTTCGCCTCGAATGATGTCGTGAATAACGGTCGGCGACATTGTCGCACAGCGCTCCGCGTCCCAGGCATCATAGACCAGATGCGCCGTCATCCCCATAGTCGCTGTATTGAGCGCACGAAACGGCGCAATGTCCTGTTCGAGCTCCTCTCGTGTCGCATGAACGTGGGGCAACTCGAAATGGCTGTCGACCACTGCGCGCCCATGCCCCGGCATATGCTTGATTACGCCCGCCACGCCACCCTTGTGCAGGCCATCGAGCACGGCGCGGCCAAGCGCTGCAACGCGCATCGCGTCAGATCCCATAGATCGATCACCAATGGCGGGCGTCGTATCGGGTACGCGAACGTCCAGCACCGGCAAATAGTTCACTGTTATGCCAACTTGATTCAGCATCAACCCCAGCGCTTCGGCGTTTACCCGTGCCGCTTCGATCGCGGTCATGGCTGAAATGTCGTACAATGCGTCAAAGGCCGAACCAGGCGGAAAGTCCGGCCAGGTCGGCGGCTGCATCCGCATCACCCGGCCACCTTCCTGGTCGATGAAAATCAGCACATCCTCACGTCCGTGGAGCGTACGCAATGAGTCCGTCAGCCCATGCAATTGCTCCCGATCGCGAATGTTGCGTCTAAAAAATGTGTAGCCGACCGGATTAACTTCAGCGAACAAGGCGCGTTCATCGCTGGTCAGTTCTTCGCCGGACAGCCCGAAGATGACAGGTTTCATTACTGGACCGAACTCCGAAAATTCATTTATCAAGCTAGGTCAGCTTGGCTTTACTGACAAGCGCGGTACCTGCGAATGGCCGCGAATCCTGTGCAAAACCGCAAAAAAAATAGGCCGTGGAGCGATGCCCCGCTCCACGGCCGAAAATGCCTTCATCCCCCATTGAAGGCAGATCCGCCTTTCGGCGATTACTTGACCACCATGCAATTCTCGCCAGCTGCCTTGAGTTTGGCACATAATTGCTGAGCAGCCGCTGGATTGGCGGTGACTGCTTGCAGTCGATAAACCTTACGTCCACCTTCGGAAGCGCCCTCTGCGATGCGGCGATTGAGGCCTGACAAAAAACCAAAGCGCTTGCCCATCGCAGCCCATGCTTGATCGGCCGCAGCTGCATCACTGAACGCACCCAATTGGACAAAGCCTGACCCCGCAGGGGCGGGTCCGGTTTTGGCAGGTGCCGCGCCAGGAGAAGCAGGCGCAGCCTCTACAGCTTTGGCCTTGGCGGGATCGATCGTCGCGCCTACCTTCTTGCCCTCACTCGCGGCGAAAGCGGAGTCGCCTTCGCCTTCGAAGCTTTTGCCCTCACGATCCGCAGGCGCGACTTTATAGTCGCCTTCCTGCGCCGCGATCAGTTCGCCATTGCCCGACGCGCCGTCAGATTGACTGCGTTGCAACCAGTAAATACCGCCAACTATCGCAGCGAGCAGGGCAAGTCCGCCAAGCACCAGTCCGGCTACCTTGAGCGGGGACGCACTTTCCTCATATTCATAACCATCGGCAGTTTCGAGCCAAGGCAAACGATCCGGATCGTCCAGGCCAAGGTCCTCGTCTCGGTTGTCGTCGGTCATACCCATTCCTTCCTGGTCCGGCTTACATCTGGGTGGCAGCTTCGACCCCCATCAGACGCAGCCCGTTGCGGATAACTTGCCCGATATTGGCAGCCAAGAAAAGCCTTGCCGCGCTCAATTCCGGCGATTGTGCCAATATGAAGCGCTTGTCCGGCTGGTCATTACCCAAATTCCAATAGGCATGAAATGCCGCAGCTAAATCACCGAGGAAAAAGGCAATGCGATGCGGCTCCCCTGCTTTCGCTGCGGCTTCGACAATGCGCGGGAAATTTGCCGCATCGCGGATGAGTGCGATTTCTTCGGCTCCCAACAGAGCTATATGTTCAACCGAAGGTGCGAACCCTTCTTCAGCCTCGGCCTTGCGTAGCGTCGAACAAATCCGGGCATGGGCATATTGGACATAGAAAACCGGATTGTCTTTTGAAGCCTCGACCACCTTGGCAAAGTCGAAATCCATCTGCGCGTCGGCTTTGCGCGTCAGCATCGTGAAACGCACCACATCCTTGCCCACTTCGCGCACCACATCGGCTAGCGTTACAAAATTGCCCGCCCGCTTTGACATTTTGACGGGCTCGCCGCCGCGTAGCAAGCGGACCATCTGGACCAATTTGACATCAAAAGGCTTGGTGCCTTCGGTCAAGGCCGCGACAGCTGCTTTGATACGCTTGACAGTTCCGGCATGGTCGGCACCCCAAATGTCGATCAGCATGTCGGCCATCTGGGACTTCTGGAAGTGATAGGCCATATCGGCACCAAAATAAGTCCAGCTGCCATCCGATTTCTTGATTGGTCGATCCTGGTCATCCCCAAATTGCGTCGATTTGAACAGCGGCAGTGTCACCGGTTCCCAATCCGGATCGGGTTCACCCTTAGGTGGTTCCAACTGGCCGTCATAAACCAGCCCTTTTTCGCGCAAAAATGCTTCTGCTGCTTCCGGCTTCTTGTCGCGTTGCACGGCGGCTTCGGAAGAAAACACGTCGTGATGGATACCGAGCAACGCAAGGTCCGAACGGATCATGTCCATCATCATGGCAACTGCTGTCTCGCGGAAGAGCGCCAACCAGGCGCTTTCATCCGTGCCGACAAAGGCATCGCCATGTTCGGCTGCCAGCTTTTTACCAACCGGTACCAGATAGTCGCCCGGATACAGGCCCTCCGGAACTTCACCGACGGCTTCGCCGAGCGCCTCCCGGTAGCGCAGATGCACCGAACGGGCGAGAACGTCGACCTGGCCGCCGGCATCGTTCACATAATATTCGCGTATGACTTTGTGACCGGCAAATTCCAGCAAACTGGCCAGCGCGTCGCCGACGACTGCGCCTCGGCAATGCCCCATGTGCATTGGTCCGGTCGGGTTGGCGGAAACATATTCGACATTGACGATCTTGCCTGCACCGATTGAAGAACGGCCATAATCGTCACCGCTCGTCGCAATAGCGCGTAGTTCATCAATCCACATGGATGGATCGAGCCGCAAATTCAGGAAGCCGGGCCCTGCAACCTCTACGGCTGACACGCCTTCCACTTTTGCCAATTCGGTCGATAGCGCTTCAGCCAAAGCGCGCGGATTGGTTCCGGCCGGTTTGGCCAAAACCATGGCCGCATTGGTCGCCAGATCGCCATGCGACGGGTCGCGCGGCGGTTCAACGGTTACGTTGCTGCGGTCCAGGCCGACTGGCAACACTCCATTTTGCTCAAGCGTGGAGAGCGCTCCGTCGATGGCGGCGGCGAATTGAACGAATAGGGTCACTTTGTAATTTCCCGGAATGGATCTGATGCGGCACTATGTGCTGCCCCCTAGTCCATGCCACGGAAAAGAAAAAGGGGGCCAGGCGCCCCGGATGGGCACCCGTCTATCGGGTCACATTATATCGGAGCTGCTCTTCGGTCAGTTGGAAGCCCACCAGCAATTCAAAGCTGGCGCGCTGCAATGCCGCCCGCACTTCCGGATCTGAAAGCGGGTCAAGCGCGGCGTCGACGTCGCCGGCTTTGCGCTTTTTGGTCAGCTTCGCGACGATCTCAGGCGGCAATGCAGCTGATGTCGCGTCGATATAGCTCGCTGCCTTGGCGGGAGCGGAAGCACGCGTCTGGCCATCAGCAAAATTCAGGGTCACCTGACCAATACGTTTGGCAACGACAGCACTTCCGCCTTGGACGATAGTGGAAAAATAAGGCAAGGTAACACTGCGGGCAGGCCCAGCGACTGCGCGACGCGCCTGAACTTCAAAATCAGCGACCGAGTATATTTTTTCTCCACCGCTGTTGCACGAAGGACGAACCTTGGTGATGGTTGCCACCACATCGACCGCGTCTGACGTCTGATTGCCAGCCTGGTTAAACAAGGTGATGTCGCCTGTGCCTTCTGCAACCGCAACCGTGGGGCAGCCAGTTCGTGTTGCGGTAATTCCAACGCCTGACGATACATCCAGCTCGCCATCCCCAGCACAACCGGCAAGAGCCAGCGCCAACAGGGAAACGGATATTACAGTCACTTTCATCAGGCTTGAATCCTCATCAGGCATTGGCATGAACTGCCATTCGCAGCGTCTTTATCGGCCCGACTTGCCAACTGCAACAAGGGAAAAGCCTTGGCCTTAGCTTCGACATTACCTAAATGACCTTGCACATGACTGAACAAACGGATTCCCGCCCGCCCCTCCAAATATTGCTCGCAGCCCCTCGCGGCTTTTGCGCGGGCGTTGATCGCGCGATTAAAATCGTCGAACTTGCACTCGAACAGCATGGCGCACCAGTTTATGTGCGGCACGAAATCGTCCACAATAAATTTGTTGTCGACAGCCTGCGTGCGAAGGGCGCGATTTTTGTTGATGAACTCAACGAAGTTCCATCCGGCGCACATGTCATATTTTCAGCCCATGGTGTTCCGAAATCGGTTCCGCTCGATGCACAAGATCGCGGTCTGGACTATCTGGATGCTACCTGCCCGCTGGTGTCCAAAGTTCATCGCCAGGCCGAACGCCAGGTGGAAACGGGTCGCCACATCCTGTTCATCGGGCATAGCGGCCATCCCGAAGTTGTCGGCACATTCGGTCAGGTACCCGAAGGCTCAATGACCCTGATCGAAACCGTCGCCGACGCAGAGAATGTCGCACCTGCCGACACGGAACGCTTGGCCTATCTGACGCAGACCACGCTGTCGGTCGATGATACGCATGATATTGTCTCGACTCTTGAGCAACGCTTTCCAAATATAGTAGCGCCCAAGGGGGAAGACATTTGCTATGCCACATCGAACCGCCAGGCTGCGGTCAAGGCGATCGCCGACAAATGTCAGCTGGTGCTGGTCATCGGCGCCCCCAACAGCTCCAACTCGCTTCGTCTGGTCGAGGTCGCCGAGCGCTGCGGCACGAAATCCTATCTGGTTCAGCGCGCTGAAGACATCGATTTTGACTGGTTCAACGGCGTCGAAACGCTCGGCATTACCGCTGGCGCATCGGCGCCCGAAGTTTTGGTCAGGCAGTTTATTGCCCGCATTTCGGAAAATTTTGCAGTCAACGAACAGCAGGTCGTTACCGCTGAAGAATCGATTACGTTCAAACTACCGCGCGGTCTGTCGGAAACCGTTTCGGCCTGATGGCAGTCTATACCCAAGTCAGCGCCGAAAAAGCGCAAGCCTTGCTACGGCTATATGACGTTGGCAGTCTTGTTTCGCTGAAAGGCATCGCAGAGGGTGTTGAGAACAGCAACTTCCTGCTCGAAACAACCCAAGCCCGTTTCATCCTGACCCTCTATGAAAACCGGGTCGATCCGGATGATTTGCCCTATTTCCATCGCCTGCTTGCCCATCTGCACGAAGCGCGTTGCCCGGTTCCACGATTTATTGAGGACCGGAAAGGGCAATGGCTGCAGGACGTGGCCGGTCGCAAGGCGTGTTTGATTGAATTCCTGCCAGGTATTTCGGTAAGCGAGCCGACTGAAGCCCGTGCTGCCGCAGTTGGGATGGCTTTGGGCCAAATGCATAATGCATTGAAAAGCTTTACCGAGATCAAGCCCAACCCATTGGGTCAGGCTAGCTGGCGATCCTTGTTCGGCAAGTGTGACGCTGTCGCGACCGAACAATTCCAGCCCGGACTTTCGTCGCGGATTGAACGGGAACTGGACTGGCTTGATGCCAATTGGCCCACAGATCTTCCCGCAGTTGCATCGCATACCGACCTTTTTCCCGATAATGTCCTGTTCAATGGGGACCGCGTTGGGGGACTTATCGACTTCTACTTCGCGTGCACTGAATTGCGGGCCTATGATCTAGCCGTAACACATGCGGCATGGAGTTTTTCGAACGATGGCGGGAGCTGTAACACTGAAGTCGGAAAAGCGCTGTTGGACGGTTATGCATCCTGTGGTGAACTGCTAGCGGAAGAACGGCATGCCCTGCCAGTGCTAGCGCGTGGTGCCTCGTTGCGCTTCTTGCTGACCCGGCTTTACGACTGGATCAATACGCCCGCCGATGCAATGGTAACGCGAAAGGACCCTTTGGCTTTCCTGAAGCGCCTGGAATATTATAGTGGTGTTGAAGGTCTGGGACTTTTCCTGTGATCATATTGGGCCGTTGACATGAAGCATGTCGAGATTTTCACAGATGGCGCGTGCAAAGGTAATCCCGGCCCCGGCGGTTGGGGGGCAATTGTGCGATACGGCCCGCATGAAAAGGAAATATCGGGTAGCGATCCCGACACCACCAACAACCGGATGGAAATGACGGCAGCAATTCGCGCGCTGAATTTATTGATCGAGCCTTGCCGCGTCACCCTCCACACCGACAGTAAATATGTGTGCGACGGGATCACCAAATGGGTAGGCGGATGGCAGCGCAACGGCTGGAAAAACGCGTCGAAGCAACCCGTTCGCAATGCGGATTTGTGGCATGAATTAATTGAGGCCAGTGCTCGGCATCAAATAGATTGGCAATGGGTCAAGGGCCATAATGGCCATGTCGAAAATGAACGGGCTGATCGTTTGGCAAGCGCCGCTGCCGAAGCAGCCAGCGCTTGAGCAATTTTCGAAACTAAGCTTCGCGCGTCTCGGCGCCTGGACCATTTTTCTGAACTGACTCGATAGCATTTTTTGCCGACGCTTTGCTTTTGTAGCCCTCGGTCCAGAAAATCGTTTCACTGTTATACTTGAAATAGGCGACATATTCGCCAGCCTTGTTTTGTTTGATTTCAAAATAGTGCGCCATTCTAAACCCTTTCCCGATTGGACAGACTAAGCATGGGAAGTTCTAACAGAGTAAATGCCCGACTTCCAGCCACCAGAAGTAAAATTCAGCTGAAACGGTCAGGCGCGTAAGCTTTTGGATTAGCTGCTGAAATCTTGGTTTTTCTTCCGCTAATCAAGGCCACAGAAAGCTCTGCCACAGCGGGAGCGGTCTGGATCCCAAATCCCCCCTGCCCGGCCAGCCAGAAGAAATTTTCATTTGCAGGATCCCTGCCGATAACCGGCAGCCGGTCTGGTGCAAAACTTCGCAAGCCCGCCCATTTACGTTCCAGCTTGACTATTTGCCAATCAACCACTTCCTCAAATCGGGCGATGGCCGTCGCAACGTCGATCTCTTCCGGGGCTGCATCGCATGGCGGCGTCGCAATTTCATCATGCGGGCTGAGCCATAATTTTCCGCCCGCTTCGGGTTTGAAGTAGAAGCTGCCATCAAGGCCAACCACCAGCGGAAGCGTTACAACCGCAGGCGGATTGACGGCCAATTGCACGATTGTCCTTCGATAGGGCTGGATACCCGCCGCGCTTACACCTGCCAGCAAGGCAATTTCGTCTGCCCACGCACCGGCGGCATTGACCAACAATCGGGCTTCGAATGATCCGGTGTGCGTTTCGACCAGCCATCGCCCCTGTCGCCATTGCAACAAGTGCACCCGCGAACGGCAAGCCAGATCAACACCATGTCGGCCCGCCTGCGCCAGATATTTGCCATGAAGGCTGCCGACATCGATGTCGCAGCAGTCCGGTTCCCACAAAGCGACATTCCATCCGGGTTTCCGGCCAGTTACAAATTTGTCGATGTCAGCATCGATCAGTTGATCCAGTCGCACCGGCGACCCCGAAAATTCTGACAACATGGCATTGGCGGAAGCCGCATCAGAAGATGTGCCAAGATGCAGCGCACCGCGTGGTGACAGGAATCCGGTTTCGGAAAAGCCGGACGGGGGCGCTTCGAGAAATGCCTTGGATGCCGACGTCAGCGGCTGGATGGACGGGCCGCCATAGGTTTCGCTCCAAAATGCCGCGGATCGACCTGTCGAATGCACACCGGGATGATTCTCTGCTTCGAGCAGGATGACCCGCATTTCAGCGGGCAGCATCGCGGCCAGGCTTGCGCCCGCTATTCCTGCTCCAATGATCGCGACATCATAAACACTCATACGGTTGGCGCGTGCGTGGCAAAGAAAGTGTCTATTGCCGCAACACAGCGGTCACGAACCGGATCAGTCTCGCGCAGCAGTTCGTGCGCGGCTTCTGCACCGAACAGCAGTAATTCGGAATGCGGCAACCGCTTTGCGTCGCGAACTATGCGCTTTGGATCGACCAACTTGTCAGCTGTGGTGGCCATCAACAATATCGGCGTGGAGACCTTTTCGAGAATGCCGGGTTCGTTCAGGGCGCGGGTAGAGGCGATTGCCCGCTCTACCCAGTGCCAGCTCGGTGGGCCAAGACGCACCTCCGGACGAGCACCCCACCAATAGATTTCGTCGGCATAGCGTTCGGGATCATGGGTCAAAAGCTTGCCGCGCACGTTGAGCGGGGACATCGGCTTTTCGCCTTCTTTCCAGGCCGCACGAGTCGGATCACCCAAAGCGCTCAATATGCGTGCAACCGCATGATGTGCGGCATAGGGTAGCCCCTGGGTCGATATTCCCAGCATAGGCGCCGAAAGTGCGACAGCTTGCGGATCGACGGCCCCTTCGACCAGGGCGCGCATCACCAAATGCCCCCCCATAGAATGCGCAACGATAACGTGGGGAGCTGGATTATTCGACTTCCATTCCGCCCAGAAAGCCCCCAAATCAGCAATCCAGGTCGAAAAATCGTCAATATGCCCGACATGGGCATCAGGAAGCAGCCTCCCGGAACCACCCTGCCCGCGCCAGTCGATAGCGGTTACTCGCCAACCGGTATCGGCAAAATGCTGCAGCGTTTCGAGATATTTCTCATAATGATCGCCCCGGCCCGGCAGGAAAAGCAGCGATCCGCGTGGTTCCGCGGCACCCGCACCAGAATCATCCCTTAAAGGCCAGTCGATCCGGCGAATTCGCCAACCGTCCGGTGCAATCCAGTGCGTTTCGCGTGCGACTTCCGGAATCGCACGCCGGTTAAATTCACTTTTGGCTTTGGACATGGTTACTTTTTGGAAAGCTCTTAAGGTTAAGACTTGGTCATTATGGACCAACCTATCCTCGCTTACGCGCTGCTCGGCGGCTTGGCAATTGGCCTGCTGATCTCGATTTATTCAGACATCAAGCACCGGCTTATTTACAACAAAGTGACCGCTGCGATTGCGCTTGCCGCACCGATTTTCTGGTACGCGAATGGCACCTTTGGCTGGCCGCAGATTGGCTATTATCTGGCGGCCGGTTTTCTCACTTTCGCACTGTTTGCCGTGTTTTTCCGCTTTGGGATGATGGGTGGTGGCGATGTGAAATTGTTCGCCGCGGTCGTGCTGTGGTTTCCGCCACTGATCGCATTCCGCTTCATCTTCCATGCGAGCCTTTTGGGCGCCTTGGTAACCATAGCTTTCATCGTCACGCACAAAATTCGCAAAGCCCCTGGGCAGCCGCGAATTCCCTATGGCGTGGCAATTTCACTGGCAGGTCTTTGGAATGCAGGTGAACATTTTTTTAACCATTTTGGGTGATTAGCTGTCTCATTCAGGGGACCGTTCAGGAGCTTATTCGTCATGGACAGGAAAAAAGTCATATTGCTGGTCTGCGCGCTAATGATAGCCGCCGTCACTGCCTTCATGGCACGCAGCATGTTTACCGGCGGAGGGGCTTCGCCCAATGCTGTCGCACAGAAGCCGGTCCCGACGGGACCTCAGGTTATGGTAGCAACGCGCGCCCTTCCTGTCGGCACAATCATCACGGCTGACTCCATCCGGTATCAGCCCTGGCCCGCCGAGCTGATCGAAGAAGCCTATTTCATGAAGAAAGATGGCGAAGGCGATCAAAGCGAGACTTTGGTAGGTACGGTCGTACGCACCCCAATTACCGCAGGACAGCCAATCACGCAGGGGTCGATTGTCGCCCCGGGTGATCGCGGTTTCCTTGCGGCGGCGCTTGGCCCCGGCATGCGCGCCGTGTCTGTCCCCGTTTCCGCACTGACCGGTGTTTCAGGCTTTGTCTTTCCGGGTGACCGGGTCGACCTCGTCCTGACCCAGAATGTTGCTGGCGGCGCATCCGGCCAGCCGCTCAAGGTTTCCGAAACCATCATCCGCAACCTGCGCGTGTTGGCAACCGATCAACGTTCTTCGCCCACATTGGACGACAAGGGCAACCAGGTCCCGTCCAAGTATAAGTTGGTGACGATTGAGGTAACTCCGCGCATTGCGGAAAAGATTGCAGTTGCGCAGACCATTGGCACACTCAGCCTTTCGCTCCGCTCGCTGGCTGACAATGCCGCCGAACTGGAACAGGCACTTGCTTCAGGATCTGTCAAATTGCCCAATGGCGCGACACCTGAGGAAGAAGAGAAGATCTTGGCATCGGTCACCAAACAGCCGACCGCCGGGCCCAGCTCTTACGCCACAGGTGGTGATGTTTCCCGCTTCCAGCGCACCAGCATACCCGCAACAACCCCGGTACAGATCGCAACTGAAGCGGTCCGGGTTGAAAAGCAAATCGAAAAAGTCCGTCGTGGCAGTGTGGTTCGCGTCTCGCGAGGCGGTGCTGTCGAAGAAGTCAACGTGGACCGGAGGTAATCGCCATGACTATCAAGAACATATTGAAATCCGGTTCTGCCGCGATCTTTCTGGCTGCTACCATCGGTGCACCGCTAAGTGCGGCCCCGGCACGCACGGACGCCACCAGCGCGAAGCCGACAGGTAAGCTGATGGTTCTCTCAATCGGTCGCGGCGAACAGGTTAATCTGCCCACAGGTGTCAGCGACGTCGTGGTTGCCAACCCCAATGTGGTTGACGTCGATGTCCGCAGCCCCAAGCAGCTTTACATTTTCGCCAAGGGTCCCGGTGAGACTACGGTTTACGCAACCGATGGTAATGGTCGCACCATTTATTCGGCAACGGTACGGGTTGGTAACAATCTTGACTCAGTTGACCAGATGTTGCTGCTCGCCATGCCTGAAGCCGACATCAAAACGACCACAATGAACGGTGTCGTCTTGCTGACGGGAACGGTTGCGCAACCCGAAGACGTCACCGAAGCAGAACAGCTGGTCCAGGCATTTGTCGGCGACCAGACCAAGGTCATCAGCCGCCTGAAAACGGCTGTTCCAATGCAGGTTAACCTGCAGGTCCGGATTGCCGAAGTCAGCCGCTCGCTGGCCAAGGAAATCGCTTCGAACTTCAAGACCCGCGACAATGACGGCAACAACTTCCTGTTCGGTGTTGGACGCGGCCGTGATGCTGTTGATATCAGCAATACCGCTTTGGGTTCGGGTTTACCGGTCATCAATGCATGTACTGCATTCGGTCTGCCGACTGACTGCGGCCTGCGTCTGCCGTTCAACCCTCAGACCGGCCAGTTCCTGACCGATGTCGGGACAACCTTTACCTTCAAAAACACCGGCAACAACGCACTCAACATTGCGGGACGATTGTTCGGACTCGATGTGGGTGCTGCTTTCGACTTTGCCGAGCGTAGCGGTTTGTCATCGACCCTGGCGCAGCCCAATCTGACAACAATCTCTGGTGAAACGGCTGAATTCCTGGCCGGCGGGCAGTTTCCGATCCCTGTAGCTGACAATTTTGGAGCGGTGACTGTCCAGTTCCGCGACTTTGGTGTCAGTCTGCGTTACACGCCAACCGTGCAGGCCGACGGCCGTATTCTTCTGCGCGTTCGCCCAGAAGTTTCGGACATCTCGTCGCAGGGTGCCGTACGTATAGCTGGCACGGAAATTCCGGCAATCACCACCCGTATGGCGGAAACGACCGTTGAACTTGGCTCAGGCCAAAGCTTCATGATTGCCGGCCTGCTGT
The DNA here is from genome assembly GCF_003367235.1 of Sphingorhabdus pulchriflava. Taxonomy (GTDB): domain Bacteria; phylum Pseudomonadota; class Alphaproteobacteria; order Sphingomonadales; family Sphingomonadaceae; genus Sphingorhabdus_B; species Sphingorhabdus_B pulchriflava. The sequence continues at coordinate 680,078 of NZ_QRGP01000001.1, read as the reverse complement.
CCAATGCGGCCAGCAGCTCCGTCGACAAATATCCAGGCCTGGGCGACGTTCCAGTATTGGGCGCGCTGTTCAAATCGAATGGCTGGAAGCGCAACGAAACCGAACTGGTAATCGTTGTTACGCCCTATCTGGTGAAGCCCGTTTCGGAAGCCGAAATCAAATTGCCTACTGATGGTTTGACAACGCCTACCGATCTGGAGCGTGTCCTGTTGAACAAGACCATTGGTTCGGATGCAGGCAAAGCAGAGCGACCGATGCCGACAGTTGCCCCCGAAGCTACCGGTCCCGATTTTGGATCGGTGAGCGAGGCGGCACCTTCGGTCAGCAAAAAACAAGCCAAGAACGCCGGTGCTGCTGATGCGAATTCGGCCCCTGGTTTCAGCTTCAACTGATTGACGAGAGGAACATAGCAATGCGTGCAAAAATTATCCTGACTGCCTCATTAGCATTCACTCTCGCCAGCTGCGGTTCGATGGGTGCGAATACATCAATGTATTCCACCAACCAGCCGGTCGTTCAGCGCACCAACTATGCGCTCGACGTCAACGTTGACGGTGGAAGCGGCATTTCGCCATTCGAAGAAAACCGCATTTCGGAATGGTTTTCGGCGATGAAGCTGGGCTTTGGTGACCGTGTCGCGCTCGACTTCGGAGATGGCTACACTTCGGCTTCAGCCAAGCAGACCGTTTCCGATCTGGCCGCCAAATATGGTATGCTGCTTAGCGAAACTGCACCGGTAACAACTGGTGCGGTAGTACCCGGCACCGTTCGCGTCGTTGTGACGCGCTCAACGGCCAGCGTACCCAATTGTCCGAACTGGTCGAAGACCACGGAGTCAAACTTCAATTCGGCAAATCATCCCAATTACGGCTGCGCCACCAACAGCAATCTGGCGGCAATGGTCGCCGATCCTGAAGACCTGGTGCGCGGTCGTGAATCCACCCCGGAAAACAGCCGTGGTGGTTCGCGCAAGAAAGCTGGAGGCACGAACTGATGAACGCTCCCTGGACTGGTGCCCATGCCGGCACGCGTGATCCATTCACAGCCTATGTCTGTGACGATCTGACGCTCGAAGTCGTTCGTACCGTGTGCGACGAAATGGGCTGGCCGCAAGAAAAAGCCTTCAAGGGCGGTTTGCGCAATGCTGTGCAATCACTGTCGGTTTCGGCAAGCCCGCAGGTTCTGCTGGTCGATCTTTCGGAATCGGGCGATCCCATCAACGATATCAATGGATTGGCTGAGGTTTGCGAGCCGGGCACCGTCGTGATCGCCATGGGTCAGGTGAACGATGTTCGTTTGTACCGCGACCTGATGATGTCCGGTTTGCAGGACTATCTGCTGAAGCCGGTCAGTCCGGATGCTTTGCGCGATGCGGTAACGCATGCCCAAATGATCCTGAATGCCCCGAAAAATGATGACGGCGTCAAAGATCATCCGCATCTTTCGACAGCGATTATCGGTACGCGCGGCGGTGTCGGTGCCTCCACGATCGCAACGTCGATTGCATGGTTGCTTTCGGAGCGGATGAGCCATCTTACCGGCTTTCTCGATCTCGACGTGCATTTCGGAACGGGCGCACTCGCGCTTGATCTGGAACCCGGTCGCGGATTGACTGACGCCATCGACAATCCCAGCCGCATCGATGGTCTTTTCATCGAGCGTGCGATGATCAAGGCAAATGACAAGCTGTCGATCCTGTCGGCCGAGGCACCTATCAACAGTCCGATCCTGACTGACGGCTCGGCATTCTTCCAGCTACAGGAAGAGTTTCGCGCCGCGTTCGAGAACACGGTCATCGACCTTCCGCGCAATATGCTGATCGCGTATCCGCATTTGCTGGCTGACGTAAATGTCGCTGTTGTGGTCTGTGAACTGACGCTAGCTTCGGCACGTGATGCAATTCGCCTGCTCGCTTGGCTGAAATCCAACGCACCATCCTGCCAGACCATCGTGGTTGCCAACAAGGCCCAAGCCGGTGGACTGGAGATTTCGCGCAAGGATTTTGAAAGTTCAATCGAACGCAAGATCGATCTTTTGATCCCTTATGATCCCAAAGCGACAGCACAGTCTGCCAAACTGGGTAAGCCGGTTGTGGATGCGATGCGTTCCAGCAAGGTTTCGACGGGAATCGTTTCGCTTGTCGAACTCATTAATTCGTCTGGTGCGGCTATCGAAGCGGTTGAAGAAGCAAAAGGTGCGCCGAAGAAATCGATGATGAGCGGCTTCAAATCGCTGCTCGCAAAGAAATAAGCGCAAAATAACGAGAGGGCTATCCATTTCCGGATAGCCACTCCGACACAGTTTGGCGGTATGGCATGAACAATCTGGTGCTCATTTTCGGTGCTTTGCTCTCTCTCGGTCTGATCGCATTCGCGGTAATGGGGCCGGCAACCGGCAAGGCAGTCAATCGTCGCCTTGGTGCCGTGAAGATGCGCCATTCGGATTCGGTCGACGTCAAACTCGAACAGCAGATGCGCAAAGCGGTTGCTTCGCGCCGACCTGTTACATTTACGGCCGGCACGAAGATGTCTGTTAAGGACCGGTTGCGCTTGCGCTTGCAGCAGACCGGCAAGAAATGGACGATCAAGCAATATTTCTCTGCAATGGGCGGAATATTCGTTGTTGGCGTCGGCTTGCTGATGCTCCGCGGAGCGCCTTTGGTTCTCGCCCTTGGCGTATCGACTTTTCTCGCGCTGGCAGTTCCCCATTTTACCGTCGGTTTTCTTATCAAGAAACGGGTTACCGATTTCACCACCAAATTTCCGGAAGCAATCGAGCTGCTGGTGCGTGGTCTTAAATCGGGTTTGCCTGTCGGCGAAACCCTGGGTGTAGTTGCACGCGAAATTCCCGGTCCCGTAGGCGAAGAATTCAAAATGGTCGTCGAAAAGATCAAAATCGGCAAAACCATGGAAGATGCGCTTCAGGACACGGCTGACCGCTTGGGCACGCCCGAATTCCAGTTCTTCGTCATCACACTCGCCATCCAGCGTGAAACCGGCGGCAACTTGGCCGAAACACTTTCGAATCTGGCAGATGTGTTGCGCAAACGTGCGCAAATGAAGCTCAAGATTCGCGCAATGTCCTCGGAATCCAAGGCGTCTGCCTATATCGTTGGTTCGCTGCCATTTGTCGTCTTCGGGCTCGTATGGTCTGTTAACCCCGGCTATCTCGGCGGCTTTTTTGTCGAAACGCGGCTGATGATAGCAGGCGGGATCGGCTTGATCTGGATGGGTATCGGTGTCGCCATCATGGCCAAAATGGTCAGCTTTGAAATCTAAGGGTCAGGAAACGGATTTATGAATAGCCCCGCACCTCCAGGTCCCTCAATCATGGGTGTCGACGTCTATTGGATTGCTACGCTGCTGACGCTTGTCGCCAGTCTTGCGGTCATCATGGCAATTTACGCCGCGGTTACGGTTCGCGACCCGATGGCGAAGCGCGTCAAGGCACTGAATGAGCGCCGCGAGCAGTTGAAGGCCGGTATCTCGGCATCCACCGCGAAAAAGCGCGCCAAACTTGTTCGCAATACCGAAACAACCGATCGTATGCGCCAGTTCCTGCTGTCGCTGCAGGTTCTTCAGGACGATCAGATCAAGGTGGCGCAGCAAAAGCTGGCACAAGCCGGCATCCGCCGCAAAGAACTTGCCGTGGTTGTCATCTTCAGCCGGTTGATTGGACCGGTTCTACTCGGCGGCGGTGCTGCATTGTGGATTTACGGCATGGGTGGCTTGGCCGACTGGACTACGTTCAAGCGGTTTGGCGCATTCGCGGCTATGACCATTTTCGGTTATAAGGCTGCCGATATTTATCTCGGCAACCTTATCCAGAAGCGCACAGATGCCATTCGCAAGGGCCTTCCCGACGCGCTCGACTTGCTCGTCATCTGCGCCGAAGCAGGTTTGACAGTTGACTCTGCCTTTAACCGCGTGGCCAAGGAACTCGGCCGCGGTTTTCCCGAACTGGGCGATGAATTTGCACTCACCGCAATTGAACTGGGTTTCTTGACCGAACGCCGCATGGCTTTCGAAAACCTTGCCTATCGTGTCGATCTCGACTCGGTAAAGGGCGTGGTGACAACTATGATTCAAACCGAGAAATATGGTACGCCTTTGGCCTCAGCTCTGCGTGTGCTCTCGGCAGAATTCCGTAACGAGCGCATGATGCGTGCTGAAGAAAAAGCAGCTCGTCTGCCAGCGATCATGACGGTACCGCTGATCCTTTTCATCCTGCCGACGCTGTTCATCGTGATCCTTGGCCCGGCAGCTTGCTCGATCGGCGATGCATTCTCGAAACGCTAAACGGCGCAAACAGACAAAGAAGAAAGGCGGGAGTTACTTCCCGCCTTTTTTCTTTCAGGCCACAACCACCTGCTGCTCGATAACCCCAAATATCGGGTGGTGCTTCGCATCCTCCATCCAGATACGAACCGTGTCGCCCGGTTTCATGAAGGGAGTATCGGGCTTTCCGCGCTGGATAGTCTCGATCGTCCGGACCTCGGCCAGGCAGCTATAGCCCAGACCACCCTCCCCGATCGGCTTGCCAGGGCCGCCATCGGCATCACGATTAGAAACCGTGCCCGAGCCGATGATCGTACCCGCCGTCAGGTTTCGCGTCTTGGCGGCATGGGCGATGAGCTGACCGAAATCGAACGTCATGTCGATACCCGCATCGGCGCGGCCCAATGGCTGACCATTCAAGTCGACGCACAGCGCACCGTGAAGCTTGCCTCCATCCCAGCGGCTACCAAGCGCCGCAGGCGTGACGAACACCGGTGAAAAGGCACTCGCAGGTTTGGACTGGAAAAAGCCGAAGCCCTTGGCCAATTCTTCAGGAATGAGGCCACGCAGCGACACGTCGTTGGTTAAGCCGACAAGGCGGATATAGTCCCTCGCCTCACCTGCGCTTACGCCCATCGGCACGTCACCTGTGACGACCACAACTTCCGCTTCCATGTCGCAACCCCAGGCAACATCGCCCAGCGGAATATCATCGCGCGGGCCGAGGAAACCATCCGATCCGCCCTGATACATCAGCGGATCGTGCCAAAAACTCTCCGGCATCTCCGCACCGCGTGCCTGCCTTACAAGCGCGACATGGTTCACATAGGCAGAACCATCGGCCCATTGATATGCACGCGGTAAGGGTGATGCGGCATCATGCTCGTGAAAGCGCTCTTTTGGGATTACGTCATGTTCAAGATCGGTTGCCAGCGCGTCGAGCTTGGGCGCGATACGTTCCCAATTATCAAGCGCGGCCTGCATCGTAGGGCAGATATGGCTGGCATCGGCATACCAAGCGAGGTCATTCGACACGGCCACCAGTTTCCCGTCGCGACCGGATTTCAGTGAAGCTAATTTCATAAGGGCATCCTGTTTTGGTGTTTCATCATGGCTGGATTACGGGCTTGCGGCAATCGCAATATCCTGCCTAGATTAGCGAAGTTGGAGAGACAGTGGCTATGCGATGGAAAACGCTCTCCGCCGCACTTCTTGTTGCAACTGCAATGGCCGGTCCTTCGACCAGTCAGGTTGGTTTCAACAACCGCGAGGCGGCGGAAAATGGCTGGTCGATGGAGCAGAACCGCAGTGCGGGCTGGCACTATGCGCAGCATCGCCGTCTGTCTTCCGCTCTCGGCACGCTTCAGCCCCAAAGGCAAGGCATCATCGATGCTTATATAGTCTCGATCGGGCTCGATTCCGACCCTGTATTTGGCCGCGAAGCGGGTGAAGCGCAGAAAGTGCTGGCGCGGCGCTATGGTGCCACCGGACGATCGATTTTTCTCGCCGCAGGTGCGGGCAACGAAACCGTTGGAACCCCGCAGGGTTCGCCACCCAATCTGGCCACAGCGCTGGCTGCGGTCGCTGCGAAGATGAATGTGAAGGAGGATGTTCTTGTCCTCTTTGCGACAACACATGGAGACCCCAGATTGGGGCTGGTCTATCGTGATGGGAACAATGCGGTCGGTATGATCGCGCCCAAGCGACTGGCGAAATTGCTCGATGATCTGGGCATCGAGCGTCGTCTCATCATCCTGTCTGCCTGCTTTTCCGGCGTTTTCGTGCCAGCACTCAACGGCGATCAGTCTGTGGTCATCACCGCAGCTTCGTCGCAGCGAACCTCGTTCGGTTGCAACCCCGGTAACGACTGGACTTTCTTTGGTGATGCCTTGATCAACACCGCGCTCCGCAAACCGCAGAGCCTGGAACAGGCTAATGACGAGGCGCGTTCGTTGATCCTGTTGTGGGAGGCCGGTCGCGGGCTGGTTCCCTCCGACCCGCAAATCTTCGTCGGCGATAAGGCGCGTGTCTGGCTCGATGCGCTTGAGGCGCGCATGCCCAAGACCGAGACGCCCAAGGTCGGGCGCGCCGCTAACGAAACCACCTGACCGCACTTTTATTCGGACGCTTCGATCGGTTCCTTGTGCAGCCATTCGGCGTGGCGCGGTGCGGTCTTTGTTTTGCTCCAATCATCAAGCATCATCGGGGCTACGCGCTTCAGCTCTGCATATTGTTCCTGAGTGCCGATATCACAGGCCAGTTCGAGCCGGTGGCCATTGGGGTCGAAGAAATAGATAGAGCGGAAGATGCCGTGATAGGTCGGGCCAATCACATCGATACCCAGCGCCTCAATATGCGCCTTCGCCGCCTTCAGCGTATCGAAATCGGCAACCTTGAACGCCAGATGCTGAACCCAGGCCGGGGTCTTTTCATCGCGGCCCATTTCGGGCTGATTGGGCAGTTCAAAAAAGGCGAGGACATTGCCGCCGCCGCACTCAAGGAAGATGTGCATGTAGGGATCATATTCGCCGGTCGACGGTACATGGTCCTCGGCAAAGGCCGTGGTGTAGGTGAAACCCAGCACGCGGGCATACCACTCCACCGTCTCCTTCGCATCTTTGCAGCGATAGGCGACGTGGTGGATCCTATCGGTTTTGAATGGAACGGTCATTCGGTCACCTCCAATACACCGCGTTCGATCTGGTCGCGCTCGATGCTTTCGAACAGCGCTTTGAAATTTCCTTCGCCAAAGCCTTCATCGCCGCGACGCTGGATGAATTCGAAGAAGACGGGGCCGATTTCGGGCTGTGCAAAAATTTGGAGCAGCAAACGGGGTGTGCCGCCTTCAGTAGTTCCATCGAGCAAGATGCCGCGCGATTTGAGCGCATCGACAGGTTCGCCGTGACCGGGGAGTCTCTCACTAAGCATGGCATAATAAGTGTCAGGCGGCGGGGTCATGAAAGTCACGCCAAGTTTCTTGAGATTGTCCCAGCAGGCAACCAGATCGTCACAGATCAGCGCAATATGCTGGATGCCTTCACCATTATAAGCGCGCAGATATTCTTCGATCTGCCCACCGCCGGCTTTGCCCTCTTCGTTGAGCGGAATGCGGATTTTGCCATCGGGTGCAGTCATCGCCTTTGAAGTAAGGCCGGTATATTCGCCCTTGATGTCGAAATAGCGGATTTCGCGGAAGTTGAAAATCCGCTCATACCAAGCCGCCCAATGCGCCATGCGACCACCATAGACATTGTGCGTCAGGTGATCGATCGACTTGAAACCTGCGCCGACAGGGAAGTGCTCGACACCCGGCAAAAAGACGAAGTCGATATCGTAAATCGACAACGCATCAGGATTTTCGAGCGTCGCATAGCGATCGACCAGATAGATGAACGCACCGCCGATCCCCTTGATCGCGGGAATACGCAGTTCCATCACGCCGGTCTTGCTTTCGACCGGTTCGGCACCACGCTCGATCGCTTCTTTATACGCCTTGGCCGCATCCTTGACGCGGAAGGCCATGCCGCAGGCGCTGGGGCCATGTTCTGCGGCGAAATAGGCGGCGGGGCTGCGCGGTTCGTAATTGGCGATCAGATTTATCTCCCCCTGCCGCCAGAGATGCACATCCTTCGAGCGATGCTGGGCTACGCGGGTGAAGCCCATGCATTCGAAGACAGGTTCGAGGATGCCTTTTTCGGGCGCACAAAACTCGACAAATTCAAAGCCATCAAGGCCTAGAGGGTTTTCAAAGAGATCGGGCATGGAGAATTCATCCAGAGATAACTGAGCTATGTTCGGGGATCCCGAATCTGGCATATAGTATCAATTGAAACCAATTTGCGCAAGCGCGCATCCCGTGGCGCGGTCAGTCCGCCTTGCGCTCCATCTCACTTACCCGGGCGCGGAGTTTAGCGAGCAGTTCGGCGAGCTGCGCTGCCTCTTCATTGCCCAATATGCCCTCGATCTCGGTCTCCACCGAAAGCGCGAGCGGGACGATCTGATCGTAAAGCTCCTTGCCCACCGCGGTCAGCGCAAGGTGGTGCGAACGGCCATCGGTTTCATTCGGCGCCCGCCCGATCAGCCCCCGATCATCGAGTGCTTTGGAGGCACGATTGACCGTAACCTTGTCCATCTGCGTCGCCGCGACCAGTTCGCGCTGTGTTGCGCTACCGCGTTCGCCGAGCACCGCCATCACGCGCCATTCGGGGATTTTGAGACCAAACCGCCCGCGATAGCTGCGCGAAATCAGGTCGCTTACCGCGTTCGAGGTAATCGAAAGCTGATAGGGCAGGAATTCGCCAAGGGTCAGTTTGCGTTGCGACATGACCCGACGCTAATCAAATTTCCAGCTTGCGCCAAGCCAAAGGGTGCGGGGGTTTGCGCGTTCGATGATGCCGCTACCCGAAACCGCCGCCTCCACCCTTGCATCGAACAGATTTTCGCCGCGCATTTGCAGGCGCAATCCGTCGCCAAGTTCGAACCCCAGATCGAGATCGAGAGTTAGCACGTCATCAAGAGCGCGCACATTGGCGTCATCTTCAAATTGCGCGCCGACATAACGCAAAGTGGACGACGCAGAGACCTTATCGGCGGCATAGGCCAAAGTGGCATTGCCAAAATGACGAGGCACCTGTGCGGGACGGAACCCGTCCAGCGCCGCCGAAGGCCCCGATCCGCGCACTTCGGCATCGACAAAAGCGTAGCCAAGTTTCAGCGCGAACTGTTCAGTCAGGTCAAACCGTGCGTCCGCTTCAATCCCCCTGGAAACGATCGCGTCGAGATTTTGCCGTTGCCGATAGGTGCCGCCTGCCGCAACAAAACCGACCCCGGGGAAGTTGCCTGGCCCCTGCCCCAAAGTGACATTGGCGATGGCGTCATTCAGCCGGTTGCGGAAAAGCGTGATTCCAAAATCGACGCTACCATTGGTATAAGCCAGCCCCGCATCGAACCCCTCGACCGTTTCGGGCTGAAGATTTTCATTGGCAGCAGTGGCATCAGCACCGACACGGAAAGGACGATATAGCTCGTTCAGCGTTGGCAGGCGCCAAGCGCGATAGGCCGCGCCGCGCAGGGTGAAGCCATCAGCAAAATCCCAGCCAAAACCTGCCCGCCCGGTCCATTCGGTGCCGCTGCGGTCGGCGAAGCGGTCATCGGAACGGACTGTGCCGCCAATATTGACCTCTCGCCGAAAGCCGTCAGTGATGGTCCAGCGATCAAGCCTGCCGCCCGCGGACAGCGTGAGTGTATCGCTAGGCTGATAACTCCATTCGGCAAAGCCGCCATAGCTGTCGGTCTGCCCCCCTGCGGTTCGGAAGCGCGTGGGAGCGCCCGCGACATAGGTGAAAAACTCTCGCACCTCCCCGCTCGTCCGCCGCCATTCACCGCCGAGGCGCAATTCAATTTGTTCTCCCACGGGAGGACGCACCTCAAAGCGCGCGCCCAGCCCGGTCGACGGCGTTGCAAATTGGTCCAGCGTTTGGGTTACACTGTTGCGATTGGCCGCAATCGCGCCAAACTCTGAGGAAAACTCGCGAACCTGCACATAGCCAGTCGCCGACCATTGCCAATCGCCAGGTCGATCGACCAACCGCAGGCTGGCGTCTACGCCGCTATTGCTGTTATCGCTGAAATCGACCCCGCGATCGCGCGTGTCGGTGAATGCACGCAGATTCGCCTGCAACTCGATCGAAGCATTGAGCGGCGCCACGCCGCGCAACGACAGGCCTGCCTGTTCATAAGGTGCACGGCGATCAACCGATCCACGCTGGCTGGCCAGGATCGGGATGAAGCCGTCACCACGCGCATAGCTTGCCGCTGCCGTAACCGATCCACCGCCGAGCTTGCCCGAATAGTTCGCCTTGCCGTCGATGCTGTTGCGGCTGCCATAAGCAAGCGCCAGACTGGCGGCCTCGCGATTTTGAACGCTATCGAGTTCGATCACGCCCGCAAGCGCACCGGGCCCGGCGCTGGGTTGGCCTCCGCCTTTGCGGACGCGAATACTCGCAAGATTGAGCGCATCATAACCGGGCCAGCTGACCCAGCCACCGAAGGGGTCAGCCTGCGGCACATCATCAAGAAACAAGAGTGCGCGCGACGACGCATTGCCGCCCAATCCGCGCAATGTGACGCCTTGACTGGTCGGATTGGCAGAGCGCGCATCGGAGCGCCGGAACTGCTGGAGACCATTGACCGCAAGCAGTGCATTTTCAAGCCGTTCGCCCGGCAATTGAGGCAGTCTGACGGTAGCGGAATCTTCGGTGATGTCGCTTTTCGGGTTCGGCAAGCCGCCAGTTACCACGATGAGGTCATCCGCTGAAATGATGGAAACGGGAAAATCGGCAGGCCGCTCGATCCTGCGCCCATAATGAACCAGATCTCGCTCGATCCTGTCCAATTCCTCGCACTCTGCATCGCATGTCTGCGCATAAGCAGGCTGCGTCAGCGCCACCAGTGGCAGCGACAGTAGCGGCAATATATGTTTCATTCCGGCTTCACCGCCTCCGGTGCCGCCTTGGCAAAGGCCTCTATCCCCCGCAGCGCAGTATCAATCCGCACCAGCTTGGGAAAACCCTGCAGCGGTGTATCAAACCGCCTTGCATTGGCCATTTGCGGGACAAGGCAGACATCGGCGAGGTTGGGCTGCGTGCCGCCAAACAGGCCGGTCTCGGGTGCCATCGCCTCCAGCGCCATGAAACCCTCGACTATCCAATGGCGATACCATTCCGCCACTGCGGTATCATCCGCACCAAATTGCGACTTCAGCCGCCCCAGCACGCGCAGATTATTCAGCGGGTGGATATCCGCCGCGATCACCAGCGCCTGCGCCAGCGTCTTCGCGCGCTTTGCCGGGTCAGAGGATACCATCGGCGGATCGGGATATTTGGCATCGAGATAGTCGATAATCGCCAGACTCTGCGTCAGATCATGCCCGTCGATCGACAGCATCGGCACAAACCCCTGCGGGTTGCGCGCGACATAGTCTGGTTTCTTATGCGAGGCATCGAGCAGGTTGGTGGGAACGGCGGTATAGGCCACGCCCTTCAGGTTCAGCGCAATGCGAACGCGGTAACTGGCGGAGGAACGCCAATAATCGAACAGGATGATGTCGGACATTTGCTAGCTCCGCAGCTTCCAGCCCGAGCGGAGCAATGCATAGGCGATAATGCCAAGAACCAGATTGATGCCAAGCAGCAACAGACCGCCAAACAACACCGGGCTGTCAGCCGTGCCGATAAAGCCATAGCGGAAGCCCGAAATTGCATAGAAAAACGGGTTGGCATGGCTGACTGCCTGAAATGCGGGTGAAAGCTTGTCGACCGAGTAGAATGTACCCGACAGCAAGGCAGCAGGCGCGACAACGAAATTAGCAATCGCCGCTGCATGGTCGAATTTCTCAGCCCAGATCGAAGTGATTACACCGATGAGGGCGAGCAATGTCGATCCCATCAGGCCGAACCAGATCACCGCCCCATAATGGGCAGGGGTAACCCCCACCCCAGGCCATAGCGCCATCGCCAGCCAGACCGCAAAGCCCACCATAATCGCACGGGTCACCGCCGCCCCGACCATCGCGATCAGCAATTCGAGGTTCGACAAGGGCGGCATCAGATAGTCGACGATCGTCCCTTGGATCTTGCCCACCAGCAAAGAGAAGCTGCTATTGGCAAAACTATTCTGCATCATTCCCATGATGATCAGCCCCGGCGCGATGAAATCGGCAAAGGGCACGCCCAGCACCGAAGGCTTCACGCCGCCCAGTGCGACGGTGAAGATAATCAGATACAAAAGCGTCGTGATCGCGGGTGCCCAGATGGTCTGCAACTGCACCTTCATGAAGCGGCGCACTTCTTTCAGATACAGCGTTTTCAGGCCGATCCAGTTGACTGTGCGGATCAAACGGACCGACGGTTCGGGTTGAATTTCGGCCTGTGTCGCACTAGATGAGACAGGGTCGATTGAATTGTTCTGGATAGTCATCGCACAATCGACTATCGGCTTGCCCCTTGCGCGGCAAGGCGCTTTTATATCTAATTGCAACAAGCGCCGCGTTCACGCTGCTTGGCAGAATGTTTGGAGTTTTCGATGTCCTGGACCGACGAACGGATCGACCGCCTGAAAACCATGTGGGAAAAGGGCCTGACCGCCAGCCAGATTGCTGACGAATTGGGTGGCGTGAGCCGTAACGCTGTTATCGGCAAAGCGCACCGCCTTGGTCTCAAATCACGCCCGTCGCCGGTGAAGGCCAATGACGGCGAAGCCAAGCCAGCGCCCAAGCCCAAGGCAAAGCCGGTTGAAAAAGCAGCAGCGCCGCGTGCGGCGGCCACATCTTCCGCACCGACCGAGCGGGTTATCCCGACCTATGCGACCCCCAGCGTCCCGCAGCCGCGTACCGACATGCCCAAGATCGTCTCGATCGGACCCGGCGGCTTCATGCGCCAGGGCCCCGGCGACCAGCAGGCACCGATCCCCCCTGCCCCGCCGCGCCGTCTGGTTCCGGCCAAGCCGAGCCCCGAAATCGCCGACAAGACCAGCCTGCTCGATCTGAACGAGAAAGTCTGTCGCTGGCCGATGGGTCATCCGGGCGAACCCGATTTCCATTTCTGCGGCGAAGCGGTGAACCCCGGCTTCCCTTATTGCGTCGAACATTGCGGCCGTGCCTACCAGGCACAATTGCCGCGTGGCGTCCGCCGCGCGCCGCCGCCGATGCCCTTTGGCGGCCCGCGCGTCCGCTGATAGCCGGCGCTGATAGCTGGGCCGCGTGGCCAGTCGCCCACATCCCTTTGCTGACCTGATAGATCTTGCCGTCACCCCTGACGGCAAGGGCGGCAGCACAGCAACCCTCACCGCCGAACATAAGTATATGAACCCGCACGGCGTAGTGCATGGTGCTGTTATCTACGCGATGGCGGATACCGGGATGGGTGCCGCACTCTACCCGACACTCGGTGCCGGTCAGGCTTGCGCGACAATCGAAATCAAAATTAGTTATTTCCGTCCTGTCGACAGTGGTGAAATCCATTGTGTGACGCAGATCGACAATAAGGGCCGCAGCATCGCGCACCTCACGTCAAGGATCGAACAAGCCGGAAAGCTGGTCGCGCTGGCGACGGGGAGCTTCGCCATATTGGCGGCACCGCCGATAAAAGCCTGACTTCGCCGATTTCCACAGCCGAACGCGGTGTTGCAGTTGCGCGGAAGACTCCGCCGCGCCTATAGCAGCCCGCATGAGTGAAGACCTGTTCGGCGGCGCGATGCCCGCTGGTTCTGAATCTGGCGGTTATGATGCTTCGGCGATCGAGGTTCTCGAGGGGCTTGAGCCTGTTCGCCGCCGTCCCGGCATGTATATTGGCGGCACCGACGAGCGCGCGCTGCACCACCTTGCCGCCGAAGTGCTCGACAACAGCATGGACGAGGCAGTTGCGGGGCATGCGAACCGGATCGAAATCACGCTGGGGTTGAATAACCGACTGACGATCAGCGACAATGGCCGCGGCATTCCGGTTGATCCGCACCCGAAATTTCCCGGCAAGTCTGCACTCGAAGTCATCATGACCACGCTCCATTCGGGTGGCAAGTTTGAGGGCAAGGCCTATGCCACGTCGGGCGGCCTGCACGGTGTGGGCGTCTCGGTAGTCAACGCATTGTCGACCGACACCGTCGTCGAAGTGGCACGCAACAAGCAGCTTTACCGCCAGCGCTTTTCATGTGGGGCAGCACTGGGCGGGCTCGAAGAACTGGGCCCGACCCCCAACCGACGCGGCACAACGATTGCCTTTACGCCCGATGCGGAAATTTTCGGCGCTGACGCAAAGTTCAAGCCCGCGCGTCTTTTCAAACTCGCGCGATCAAAGGCCTATCTCTTTGCAGGTGTAGAGATCCGTTGGAAATGTGACCCCGAACTGGCGAGCGAGGACGTGCCGCAAGAGGCGGTGTTCCAGTTCCCCGGCGGGCTTGCCGATCATTTGAAAGAACAATTGGGTGCGCGCAATTGCGTCACCAGCGAATTCTTCCACGGCAACCAGACATTTCCGGACGATCAGGGCCGCGTCGAATGGGCCGTGGCTTGGCCGCTTTATTCGGACGGCAGCTATAGCTGGTACTGCAACACCATCCCGACTCCCGATGGCGGCACGCATGAAGCGGGTGTTCGCGCCGCGCTGACTAAAGGCCTGCGTGCCTTTGGCGAGCTGGTGGGCAATAAGAAAGCGGCGCAGATCACCGCTGACGATATTTTCAATGAAGCCGAACTGATGCTTTCGGTCTTCATCCGTAACCCGCAATTCCAGAGCCAGACCAAGGACCGGCTGACCAGCCCTGAAGCCGCGCGGCTCGTCGAGAATGCGGTGCGCGACCATTTCGACCATTTCCTCACCGACAATATGGAGCGCGGCAAGGCGATGCTGGGCTTCATCCTCGAAAAGGTTGAGGACCGGCTGAAGCGCAAGGCCGAACGCGAAGTGAAGCGCAAGACCGCGACCAGCGGCAAGAAGGTCCGCCTGCCGGGCAAACTGACCGATTGTGCGTCGGATGATCCCAACGGCACCGAACTCTTCATCGTCGAAGGCGACAGCGCCGGCGGCAGCGCCAAACAGGCGCGCGATCGCAAGACGCAGGCGATCCTGCCCATTCGCGGCAAAATCCTCAACGTCGCCTCGGCCACCAATGACAAGATTCGTGCCAATGCAGAAATCGCAGATCTCGGTCTCGCCTTAGGCTGTGGCACGCGCAAGGATTGCGACCCCGACAATCTGCGCTACGACCGCATCATCATCATGACTGACGCCGATGTCGACGGTGCGCATATCGCGACGCTGCTGATGACTTTTTTCTTTCAGGAAATGCCCGCCATCGTCGAGCGCGGCCATCTCTACCTCGCCCGCCCGCCGCTCTACCGCCTGACCAGCGGCAACCAGAGTGCCTATGCGCAGGACGACGCGCACCGTGCCGAACTGGAAGCTACCCAGTTCAAGGGCAAGAAGGTCGAAGTCGGCCGCTTCAAGGGGCTGGGCGAGATGAACCCGGGCCAGCTGCGCGAGACGACAATGGATCCCAAAACCCGATCGTTGATCCGCATCACTCTACCGCACGAATATCAGAAACAGGTCGCGGTGAAGGAACGGGTCGAACAGCTGATGGGCAAAAGCCCCGAAGCCCGCTTCCGCTTCATTCAGGAACATGCGACAACGGTGGATGAAGCCGCCATCGACGCCTGAGGAACGGATTTTTTCTCGGCTCCTGTAAGAAAGCATTCGATCCTTGGACTAATAGCTACATCAACGTAGCACAGGGAATTGGCGTGGCGCAGGCGCAGGAAGATCAGGACAGGCTGTTTGCGCAAGCAACTGCACAATTCGGCGCTGCCCTGGGACGAATTGTCAATGCCTACGAAGCCAATGCGGAACGAAAAGTTGACCTTGCCCAGGACATTCAAATCGCATTGTGGCGCAGTTTTGCCGCCTATAAAGGCGACTGCTCGCTAAAAACCTGGGTGTACCGCGTAGCGCATAACCGCGCGACGACGCATATGATGCACCAGAAGCGCATTGCCGCCAGTCGCCATTGCAATATCGAAGATTTCGAATTCGAATCTGTTGATCCCAATCCTGAAACCATTGTTGGCGAGCAGCGGGCCTTGACCGCCATCCGCAAGATCGTTGACGCGCTGCATCCTCCAGATCGGCAAATCATGCTTTTGTATCTGGAGGATTTGAGTGGTGCCGAAATCGCCGAAGTGGCCGGTGTTGCCTCTGCGACAGTCGCAACCAAGATCAGTCGATTCAAATCGCTACTGGCCCGACAATTCAAGGTAGGCGGAGAGGAAGTATGACCGAAACCAATCTCAAATCCGCGTGGCAAGCTGCTCAATCCGAATTAGAGCTCATGCCGCTTGAAGCAATCCATGCCCGTGCAGAGCAGTTTTCAAACACTATCGGCAAGCGCAACATGCGTGAATATGTCGCTGGATTTTTGGTTATCCTGATCTTCGGTATCTACGCTTTGACTTTGCCGTCGATGCTCTTGAAAGCAGGAAGTCTGTTGACCTGTGCAGCGGCGGCGTTGGTGATGTGGCAATTGCACATGCGTACCTCCCGGCCACAGTCTGCCGACGCGACCGAAAGCGTCATCGACCATTATCGTCAAAGGCTGGCAACCGAACGCGACGCTTTGGCATCTGTGGGATGGTGGTACGTCGCCCCCTTTGTTCCGGGGTTCCTGTTATTCTCATTCGGCGAGATGAAAGAACAAGACGAGGTCACTATGCTCTCACTGTTGCTGCAACTTGGCTTTCCGGTCATTGTGTTTACCGGAATTTTGCTGCTTAACCTGCGGGGTGCCCGTCGGTTGCAGCGAAAGATCGACGCGATTGACTATGCCCGATCGAATAGCGGACAATAGAAACAACAACTTTCGCCCCCACTGGAGGAGGACATCATGCGATTGAAACTGGTTATGCTGGCGATTTTAGCCATTGGTACCACGCCGGTTGCCGCTGCACCTGCTGCTGCAACCACGCAGAAAACACCGGCAACACTATTCGACTTGCGAGTCGAACAATTGGTTTCCGTCCTCAACGGGCAGATGTCGCTTGAAGACTATTTCACGCCAAGCTTCCTTGCCGCCATTCCGCCTGATCAGATCAGGGCGATATCTGAGAGTTTCGCGAAACAATATGGCAAAGCCCTGGCTGTCGCATCGGTCGAACGAAGTGGGCCGAACAATGCAATACTTAAGGTAGAATATGATAAATCTATTGCAACTATCGAAATAACAACAGAAGCTTTGTCGCCATTCAAGGTTGCCGGGCTACTCGCCAAGGGCTTTGAGGTCAAGGGTGACAGTATAGAGAAGATAAAGGCAGACTTCACCGCCCTTCCCGGTTCCAGCGGCTTTGTTGTCCAGAAACTGAGTGATGACGGCGTCGCTACGTTACACGCAGTCAACGCCGATAAGCAGTTCGCCACCGGCTCCACTTTCAAACTCTACGTCCTTGCCGAACTGGCGAGCCAGGTGGCTGGCGGGCAACGGCGCTGGTCGGATGTCGTGCCGTTGGGCGTGCGCAACCACAGCTCCGCCGGCACAACAAACTGGCCTCTCGATACGCCGGTGACGCTGCAAACGTTGGCGACATGGATGATCTCGGTAAGCGACAATGCGGCAACCGACGCGCTGATGCGCGAACTCGGACGCGATGCGGTGGAGGGCAAGCTGGCAGCCATCGGGCATAGTGCGCCAGACAAGGCATTGCCGATGCTGACGACAGTTGAAGCCTTTGCTCTGAAGAGCAATCCGGCGCTGCGCCAGCGTTTCGAGAAAGCCAGCGAAGCGGACCAGCGGGAATTGCTCACCAACGAGCGCACCGCGCTTTCTTATGGCGCTATCGACATGTCGCAACTTGGCTCGGGACCGATCGCCATCGACACGATCGAATGGTCCGCTTCCCCAAAAGATACCGCCCTATTGCTCAATAATCTCCGCCGAACCGACAGCCAGACCGCGCGCGACATCATGGCGGTCAACAGCGGAGTTGGCCCTGCCGCGGCAAGTAAATGGCGCTATTTCGGATATAAGGGCGGGTCAGAGCCCGGCGTGATCTCAATGAGTTTTCTGGCACAATCCAAGGCTGGCGAATGGTATGCGATTTCGGGAAGCTGGAATGATCCGGCGAAGGAAGTCGACAATAATGCATTTGCGCAACTGATGACCCGGCTTGTTGACAGCGTAGCTGGCAATTAGGGCAGCTTTTTAAGCGCCTCCATCGCACCAGCAGCCAGCGATTTCAGAGCATCCGCGCCACTGGCTTGCGCATTGACATAGATGGCGGACAGGAAGGCCGTCACGTTATGCCGCCGCGCCAGACCTGCTTCGGACTGGAATGCATTATCCCAACTGCCCAGCGCGCCCGGACCGGCAAACTGTGCAAGCCACTGGGTCCATTCCTGATCGGTAAAAGCACCGCGCTGCGCCATGAACAGGATCGGGCGCGCCAGTCGCTCCGGCTCACCGGTAATATAACTTGCACTCGCAGGCGCAACCTGCACCGCTATCGCATTGCGCATGCGGGCAAGATCCTCTTTGTCGACCGCCGGATTCAACGCCAACTGCATCATCAGGTCCGCCGTATGGGCAACCGCGTGGCGATAGCCGCCAACCTTGTCGAAGCCGCGATAATCCTTGATTGATCGCATATAGTCGACCGCTGCAGTAACCATTTGCGCCCGTTGTTCCGGTGTCATCCACGCCTTCACCCGATCGGTGCGCGCGATTTCGGAGAGGTTGAGCGCTGCGAATGATCGGCGGAATCCGGATTTATCGAGCTCGACCAATTGCGCCTGCAGCTTGCCCGAAAGCTGCGCCAATGTCGCGTCGTTGATAAGGCCTTTGCGCAGAAGATGCTGTGTCGCCTCGAATGCTAGGCCGTCGCGAATTTCCGGATCGGGCGCGCCATTACAATCCGCAAGTGCAAGGACAAAGCGGTGGCGCTCGGCTTCGTCATCAATCTGCCATCCGGCCCTTTTCAGCGCCTGAAGCGCTGCCTTACTCTTTCCAAGCGGGGCGCATGTCTCGACTTTGGCTGCAAATGCTACATCCGGCGAAGCGACAACGAACATCGTACATGCGAGTAAGGCCAAGCCGATGGTTCGCATGCGATCCTCCATTCAACCGGTAAGCGCCTCGACCAGCGCCTTGACCTTTTTCTGCCGCCATTGCGGCAAGGGTGCGACCAGCCAGTAAGCGAGGCGATGTTCCTGAGCATTGTCCAATGCGCGCACTCGTCCGGCAGCGAGATCTGCTTCCGCCAGCAAATGTGGGACGCAGGCTTTGCCCAGCCCGATTGCAGCGGCATCAATGGCCAATCCCGCATCTCCTAGGCGAAGCGCAGCCGTGCCCTCTTCGAGCGGACAGCCGGGCCATCCGATCGGCGTTTCTGCCCCACCATCGGGAGCCGCGACCGATACAAAGGCACCCGTCGCAAGCTGCACGCCTTCATGCTCGCCCGGCCCGTCGGTCAGGCGAATGGCGAGGTCGAGATTGGCTTCGGTGAAGTCGATCTCGCTATCTGCAGCAATCAGCGTGAACTGCAAATCGGGATTGTTTGCGCCATATTTGGCCAGCCGAGCTGTCAGCCATTTGGCCGTAAAATCGCGCGGCGCGGCGATGGTGAGCGAGTTCGAAGTCTGCCCGGATTGCATCGCCCGCACCGATTCCTCAAACTGCAGGAAACCAGCGCGCAGGGCATCAAGACCCTTATCAGCCTCGGGTGTCAGTTCGAGCCCCTTGGGTGTGCGTCGGAACAGAACGACGCCGAGCATATCTTCCAACGCACGGATTTGCTGGCCGACCGCCGCAGGCGTCACCGCAAGCTCATCAGCCGCCTTGGTGAAGCTCAGATGCCGCGCTGCTGCGTCAAAAACGCGCAGACCGTTCAGGGGAAGGTGCGTGCGCTTCATCGGGCGGTGGCAGGCGCGACCAGCTTGAAACGCGGGATTTCAACGAGGAAGGTCGAGCCATCGGCACGGATGAAGCGGTAATGCCCCTCCATAATACCCGACGGCGTCGGCAGCGGGCAGCCCGAGACATAGTCATGGCTGCCATCGGGCTTGAGCAAGGGCTGCTCCCCCACCACGCCGTCGCCATCGACATGGTTTACCCCGCCATGGCCATCGGTGATTTTCCAGTGCCGCGTCAGCAACTGGACGGGATCGTCGCGATGGTTTTCGATGCGGATATGGTAAGACCAGAACCAGCGATTTTGCGCAGGGCTCGACTGCTCATCAAGAAAATTGGTGACCACGCGGACGGTTACGCCCTCGGTCGTTGCATGTTCGTCAAAAAGCGCGTCGAGAATCAAAGGCCAACCTTCCGCAATGCCTGATCCAGATCTTCTATCAAATCTTGCGGATCTTCCAGCCCGATATTGATGCGCAGCATGCCTTCTTCAACCCCCATGATTTCACGCTGCTCGGCAGAGACACTGTAATGGGTGGTCGAGGCGGGGTGGCAACACAGACTGCGGCTATCACCGATATTGTTAGAAATATCGACCAACTCAAGCGCATTGAGCAAGGACATGGCCTGTTTACGCCCGCCATCAAGGACGAAACTGAAAATCGGCCCGCAAGCCTTCATCTGGCTCATCGCCAGATTGTGCTGCGGGTGACTGGCAAGTCCCGGATGCAGCATCTTGGGCACGCGGCCTTCGAGGAATTTGCCCACTGCCAGCGCATTTTCCGATTGGCGCATCGCACGCAATTCTAGCGTTTCTAATCCCTTGTGAACAACCCATGCGTTGAAGGGTGAGCAATTGGGCCCGGTGTTGCGCTGGAAGGGCAGCAACACATCGTTGATCCACTTTTCCGAACCGCAGACTGCACCGGCCAGTACCCTGCCTTGCCCGTCCATCAGCTTGGTTGCACTATAGGCAACCACATCGGCGCCGAAATCCATCGGGCGCTGCAGAACGCTGGTGGCAAAGGCATTGTCGACCACGGTGGTGATTCCATGCTCCTTTGCCAACCCGCAGACATAGGCCATGTCGACAATGTCCATTGTTGGGTTGGCCGGGGTTTCGAAGAAGAAGACCTTTGTGTTGGGTTGAATCGCCGCTTTCCAGGCGTCATTGTCGCGCGCATCGATCGTCGTGGTGGTGATGCCCCAGCGCGGGAGCAGACTGTCGGTCAGCCAGCGGCACGACCCGAAGGCCGCGCGTGCGGCCACCACATGGTCGCCCTGACTCAACTGGCACAGCAAGGCCGTAGTCATTGCCGCCATGCCCGTCGCCTGCATCCGGCAAGCCTCAGCCCCTTCCATCAGCGCGATGCGCTCCTCGACCATCGCCACGGTCGGGTTTTGCAGACGGCTATAGGTCATGCCCTGCTGCTCGCCGGCAAAACGCGCGGCGACGGTTTCGGCGTCGTCATAGGTATAGCCGGAAGTCAGGAAGAGCGCCTCCGACGTCTCGCCATGCTCGCTGCGCCAAGTGCCGCCGCGCACAGCCTGTGTGGCAGGCCGCCATTTGGATGTGATTTCGCGATTGAGGCCGGTGGTTTTCTTCATGGACGCTGCTTTGCAGTGCAGCAGGCGCACCCGTCAATCGCTTTGCGCAAATTCCTGCGTTGCCTGACACGAAAACATTATGTAATCACTGATTACATAATCAAGGAGATTCGCAAATGCTCGAAGCTAATACTCGACCGCGCTGGGGCGTGACGATTTGGCTATCCACTCTCGTGCTTTCAGCATCGCTAATTCAGTATGCCATCCCGGGAGGTGTGGAGGGTGTACATGCGGCCACGCGTCTTACCGCACGAACATCTTTGATACTGTTTTTGGGCGCCTTCACGGCATCGGCACTTGCGCAACTTTTCCCGCACCCGATGACCAAGCGGCTCAAGCAAAATCGACGTTATTTGGGCGTCGCCTTTGCTTTTTCCCATTTGGTCCATCTCATCTTCATTTTCATTTACGCAAAGGTCGATCCTGCCACTTTCTGGGCAGATCGTACACCTCGTAGTCTTATCGGACCGTCGATCACCTATGTACTGATCTTTGCGATGGCAGCGACCTCAGTCGACCGAACGGCCAAAGCGATCGGGGCCAAAGCATGGAGCTGGCTGCATTGGCTTGGTGGTTATGCGGTGCTGATAACCTTCATGGTCGCTTATGGTGGCAGAGCAGCCAAATCGGGCTTTTACATTCCCTTTGCCTTGCTTGTCGCTCTTGCCTTCTTGCTGCGGATATTCGCACGCTTTCGGCGGCGATCTTCGCTCAACGACGCTCGAGCGACCGAATGAACATGCGAATGGCGGCCTGCATTTCCTCTCTTGGTTCGCCTTTCACATACCATTCGGGGAAGTGGCCATCGCTCCACATGCGCGCCAAGCCATAAGCAAGGCCCCGGCTAGCGAGCAGCATGGTTTCGAGCGACTGATCGGGAGCGATCCTGCCACTTGCCAGGCCTGCTTCAAAAAATCTGATCATCAGGTCTCTGACGGCATCATTGTCCGCCTGCAACTTGGAGGATGTCGCAAAATCGATGATCGTCCGCGTACTGATGATGCGGAAATGGATCGGGTTGTCCAGCGCCCAATCGACATAGCCTTTGCCGATCGCCTGCAGCCCTGCGATCGGATCATCCGGATCGGCCTGCGCCACCGCGTCGAAAACCGATTTCAGGAAACGGGCCATCGCCTGTTCCGCGATCGCGGTCATCAACGCGGTCTTGTTCTTGAAATGCCGGAACGGCGCCCCAGGTGACACGCCAACCTTTTTCGCCAGCTCACGCATCGACAATCGCTCATGACCGTGCTCGTCAATCCAATCGATGGCGGCAGCGATCAGCGCCTCGGCAAGATTACCGTGGTGGTAGCTATCCCTTGTTTCGGCGTCGGCCATGGCAGCAGCCTAGCGCAATTGCGCCAGGACGGCATCTCCCATTTCGCGAGTGGATAGGCTGCCACCCAGATCCGGCGAGCGTGCCCCAGCGGCGAGCGCTGCGGCTACCGCCGCCTCGATGCGATCGGCGGCTTCGGGCTGCCCGAGCGAGTAACGCAGCATCATGGCTGCCGAAAGGATCGTCGCCAGCGGATTGGCCTTGCCCTGCCCTGCAATGTCGGGCGCACTGCCATGGATGGGTTCGTACAGACCTTTCTGGTTCGAATCGAGCGAAGCGCTGGGCAGCATGCCAATGGAGCCTGCGCACATGGACGCCTGATCCGACAGGATGTCGCCGAACAAATTGCCGGTCACGATGACATCGAACTGGCCGGGATTGCGCACCAACTGCATCGCTGCATTGTCGACATACATGTGGCTCAATTCGACTTCCGGGAATTCCTTCGCCGTTTCAATCACCACGTCGCGCCACAGCTGGCTGGTTTCGAGGACATTGGCCTTGTCGACCGAGCAAAGCTTTTTGCCGCGTGCCATCGCAGTCTCGAAACCCACGCGGGCGATACGGCGCACCTCGTCTTCATTATACGACATGATGTCATAGCCTTCGCGCTTGCCATCGGCGGTTTGGCGCATACCCTTTTCGCCGAAATAGACGTCGCCGTTCAGTTCGCGGACAATCACCATGTCGATCTGGCTGGCAACTTCGTGGCGCAGTGCCGAGGCATCGGCGAGTTCGGGGAACAGTTTGGCGGGGCGCAGGTTGGCGAATAATTCCAGTTCCTTGCGCAGTCCAAGAATGGCCTGTTCGGGGCGCAAATGGCGCTCGAGCACATCGCAATCTGGATCGCCCACGGCACCGAACAATATGGCATCGGCGCGCTTCGCCAGCTCGAGAGTGGCTTGCGGCAGCGGGTGACCACCCGCCTTGTAAGCCGCACCGCCCACCAGCGCCTCTTCGAAAACCAGCCCATGCAGCGACAGCGCCTCCAGCACGCGGCGCGCTTCGGCGATGACTTCGGGACCGATCCCGTCTCCGGGCAACAAGGCAATGAGCATGCGAGACTCCGACAAAAGGCTGCGCTGCCCCTAGCCTTCGCGTGACTGTTTAGGCAACCGCCCTTTTCAGCCGGTCGACCAGCCTTTCGCGCGCAGCCATTATATCGGCGCGCTTTTCTCCCAGAACATGCAGGAGTAACGCCTCGCGTTGCGAAGCCATCGCCTTGAGCGCAGCGGCTGTTCCTTCGCCCGCGACAAGGTCTTCACCGCCATAGCCGAGTTCGGATAGCAACAAAGCCTCATAACGCGCCATCGCCGGGGCCCAGCCGCGCGCTGCGGGAGCGAGCTCAACCGCAGCCAGCAAGCCATCGAGCGCCGAAAACAGCCGCGGATAGGGATAAGCTTCGGGAACCGCGCTGGCTGTCAATGTGCAGGCCCATTCGATTGCCGCCGCCGCCAGCGGCTCGCCCAGCAAATGCGCACGGCTGTGCACCGGCTCCACCGAAAGCGATGCCAATTGGCCGATGACGCGCGCGCGCCAATCGCCTTTGACGACATTGCCCGGAATCAGCACCGGCCGTAGCACTCGCCCGCGCGCCCCCTGCACATAGCCGGCAAGCAAGCCATGCTCCTCGGTCATGCAGCGCACTATCGCTCCGACCTCGCCATGCGGGCGTACGGCGCAAACTATCGCCTGACCCGCACTGTGCTGCATCTCAGCCCTTCAGCCAGCGTGCCTTGGCAGCGGCAAGCGAGGCATATTTGGGGCTGTCATTGGCGAGTTTGGCCAGCATAGTCGCGCGGAGCTTGGGCAGCAGACCGGGTGTGGCGAGCGATGCCTTGCCTGCCATCAGATCGGCCGAAAGCGCTGCATCATGCGGATCAACCGGATTTTCTGCCTCACGGACCAACATGCCGAGCGCGTTCATGGCCACCGCCGCCATGAATTTTTCACGCCCTGCTGATTTTGCCTTCACGCCAGTATCCACCCACTCGCGGATCGCCTCTAGCAACTCGACTGCAGACGGCTCGCCTGCACGGCGCGGGGGAGCGACTATCGGCAGGCTAATCCGCTCACGTTCTGCTTCGGGGGCATCGTCTTCCAGCAACAGCAACAGGTCGACTTCATTCTCGCTAGTACGACGGCCAATGACCGCGCGTTCGAGGTTGCGGTCTGCGCCCAAGCGCCAGATTTCCGCCATCTGCATACAACCCAATGCCCACCAGAGCGTGCGATACACCAGCCAGAAACGGAACCGCGCACGATCGACCTTGCCGCCACCCGAAGCCTCATAGGAGGCGAATAAGGTATCAAGATCGCTGGCACCGAACGCGGGCTTATCGAAATGGCCGAAGCGCCACACCGCCATGCAGCCATAGGCCAGATCTTCATGGGCATCGCCCCAATGCGCCAATTCCCAATCGAGAACAGCAGCAAGGCCATTTGCATCGGCCATCACATTACCCATGCGGAAATCGCCATGCACCAGCACCGGCTCGACTGGCGGGGGCAGATTATCCTCGCACCAGCGCAGCGCCAGCGCGACGACCGGTCGGTCACCGCCATAGGTCAGGAAACGCTTTTTGAGTTCACCAAGCGCGGCGGCGGTATCCATATAGGGAATGGGAATGTCCGCGGTCGGCTTGATCGCGTGGATACGCGCCAGTTCGCGCGCGATATCGTGGACCAGCGATGCGGGCGGATCGGCAAGGATCTTCGCCGGATTCACCTCCGCCTCGACGCGGTACATGATATAGCCGGTGCCCATATCGTCGGCAGCGGTAAGTTCGCCAACCACCTCGGGCGCGAGCACACCCCCGCGATGCGCGGTGCGTACCAGCTCTGCCTCGACATCATGGCCGAACGAACGCCCTTCCATGAAGGCAGCGGAGGGTGCACGGCGCAGGACATAGCCTTTGCCCGCTCTATCAAACGACCAGCTTTCCATATTGGCACCGCCCGAAAGGCGGCCGAGATTTTCAATCGGGGCGCCATCGCCGACAATGCGGTCCATTACGGCAGCCAGCTTGGTCTGGAACTCATACATGGGATTTTTGATAGGCGCAGCGTCTGTCATGGCAAGCGAAAGCTCATTTGTTACTCCAATAGTCGAATGCCTTTTGCTGATGCTGCGCAAGATAGGTGCGTGCTTCACTGCCTTCCCATGCTCCAGCATAGTCGTGGCGCGAAACCCACCACCCCTGCCCCGGCAAGCCATCGCCTTCGCGGACAACAAGGCAGGCCAGCGCAGGTTCGCCGTGCTGCTCGGCTTCTGTATCAATGGCGTCTAGCGTTTTGCACAAGGCGCGCATCTTGGGCCGGGTGAAGCGGAAACCAAGCGTCATCAGCATTTCCGAATAACTCATAGCCCGCCCCTCGCGCGCGGCCTGCTGCAGGATTGCTGTGATGCCCGCAACATCGGCCAGCCGGTTCGCATGATCCGGGCCGTCGTCGAGGAAAGGATTGTCCATTGCATGCGCCGATGTGGATCAGCGACCAACAGGCTTGGTGCGAATATTGAGTTGGCCGGCCAGCCCGGCCTTGCGATGCTTTTCAATCGCCTGATATTCGGGCGACTGCACCATTTGCTGCATGGCGGCGAGCGAGGGATATTCGGCAAGCGCTACCATATCCCAAAGTTCCTCAACCTCACCCAGCAGCAGGCCGGTGACCGGCCCTGCATAAACCTGACGCCCACCGACAGCGGCGAGACATGCCTGCACCGCCGCGCCATATCGCGCATAGGCTTCGGCACCGGTTAGATGCGGGTCCGAGCCGTCTTCATATTCGGCCTTAGGTTTGAACTTGAGCAGGTTGACCATGACGAACGCACCGTCATCACCCGATCCGAAAAACGCCATTGCCTGTTCCATCGGCGGAAATACGGCATTGTTCACTTGCATGATTTCGCTCCTCCTCTCACTCCGGAGACAAGGTTTAATCGTGCGATTAAAAATGGCAAGCAGCGATTTTTGCTTCGCTTTGGCTTATACTGATGTGTCTGGGATTGCAGGAAATGGTGGGCGATACAAGGTTCGAACTTGTGGCCCCACCCGTGTGAAGGGTGTGCTCTACCGCTGAGCTAATCGCCCACTCTGCCAAACAGGAGCGCGCCTTTGCCAGAGCTTTCACCCCTGCGCAAGCGATTATCCCGTCAGGTTACAATCTTGATATGCGGCTCCCTCGAACCCGGTTGCTCTTCGAAATCACGGCCCAGCCCGATGAATATTGTGTCGACAATCAGACCCAGTTTCTCTTCGGACAATTTGTGATCGAGATATAGCAGCGCCTCCGGGTTGCAGTACACCTGAACCATCTGGTTGATCAGTGATACTGCATCGTCGATCGACAGATCCGGCAGATAACCCTCGTCCATCGCCTGCACGACAATTTCAGACAGATAGTGATCGCCCAGATCGACATAGCCCTTCACCACCTCGAAATGCTGGTCGCCCAGTTCGAGGTAGCTTTTGAACATATCGGGATCTTCGCGAAACTGATCCCGCATCAGCACAAAGCGGCGCGCGAAAAACTGGTACATTTTTTCCCGCGACGGCAACTCGGCAGCAATCACCTCTTCCATGATCGCGATTTTGGGAGCGAACCAGCGCCCTGCCGCTGCCTCCAGCAAGGCCTCTTTATTTTCAAAGAAGCGATACAGGTTTGCCGGTGACATGCCGGCAGCTGCAGCCAGCTCTGTCATCGACAGATCGACACCGCCGCGCTTGCGCACGAGCTCTTCAGCAATGTCGAGCAATTCCTGCCGACCGGCTTCGATATCCGTTTGCGGACGAGCCATAACACCTTCCCTGTATTGCCCGGTTAAAACGCTTTTCTGATTATGCGTATTAAAGCTTCATTTTTCAACGTCGTCGAAGGGCAGCACCGGCTGCGCACAGACGAAAGGTTCTGCAGCAGCGTCAGTCCGAAGGTTTTGGCCGGATTGGTCAATTCCACTCAAAGTCAACCCCAGCAGCCGCACCCCCATTTCGGCAGGCAGTATCTGTTCGAGCAGTGCATGGCCAATGGCTGAAAACTCTGCCCGATCCTGTACATTGCGCGTCAGGCTCTTGCTGCGGGTGATCGTGCGGAAATCGGCATAGCGCGCTTTGAAAACGATGGTCCGTCCCTGGGTGCCACTCATTTCAATCCGCCTCCAAACAATGTCGACAATCTCGTCCAGTGCAGTGCGCAGTTCTTCGTTGGAGCGTTTATCCTCAAAATAGGTCAGTTCCCCACCCAGTGACTTGCGTTCGCGCAACGGGTTGACGCGTCGGTTATCAATCCCGCGCGCCGCGTTGAAAAGATAACCGCCCGAGCTGCCGAAATTGCGGTGCAACCATTCCTCGCTCATCGCGCGCAAGTCGGCACCGGTGCGAATGCCCAGACGCTCCATCTTTTCTGCCGTCCGTGGGCCAACGCCGTGGAAGCGGCGCACGGGCAAGGTTGCAACAAAATCGGCTCCTTGCTCGGGCAGGATGATGCATAGGCCATCGGGCTTGTTCTGGTCGCTCGCCAGTTTGGCGATAAATTTGTTGTAGCTGACGCCGGCGCTTGCCGTAAGTCCGGTTTCCTCGCGGATCGCAGCGCGGATTGATTTGGCAATTTTGACTGCCGAGCCAATGCGCTGCTTGTCTTCGGTAACATCGAGATAGGCTTCATCGAGCGCCAAAGGCTCGATCAGGTCAGTGTGCCGCGCAAATATCTCGCGGATCTGGCGTGACACGCTGCGGTAAACTTCGAAGCGCGGTTTGATGAATATCAGATCAGCACAGCGTCGCTGCGCCGTCACCGAGGGCATGGCAGATTTCACGCCAAACTTCCGGGCTTCATAGCTGGCAGCGGCCACCACACCGCGTTTCGAAGATCCGCCTACGGCGACCGGCCTGCCTTTCAGCGCAGGATTGTCCCTTTGTTCGACCGATGCGTAAAAGGCATCCATGTCGACATGGATGATTTTGCGAACCGGGGGCCCTTCGTCCGTCATCAGCCGCGCCGATCAATAGCCTTCATTATATGTCCCCTTTTTCTTTGCGATAAGCTCAATCGGCACATCAATCCTGCGCATCTGCATCAGCGATGCCCGCGCGCCGCAACTGGCAAAGTCGCTGCTGCCGGGAAACTCCTCCTCAGTGGGGTGACCGCTTGCGGGAAAGTCGATTTGATCGCGATATGCCTGAAAGACAGCTGCGGGTGGTTGCTTGGCTTTCAGGTCAAACGCACTGAACCAGCCGGATTTGCGATCGAAACGCAGATTTTCTCCCGACACCGAACACATATGGGCGTTCGCTGCGATGCTCTCCCCAGAAATAGAATAACTGCCGTTCGCCGCCCTTTCCACCACGGCTTCACCCAAGCTGGCACCGACCAGAACCGGAACTATTCGTTTGAACAACTCGGACCGGCGAAAGACATCAGAGAAATCGACAGTCTCAAATATGAATAATGCACTTTCGCCGCGCTTCAAAAGCTCGGGCTCACCCATCTTTAGCCGCAGTTCCTTCACGCGGGCAGCGTAAAGCAGTGAAAGACACACTTCGTCTTTGCAAACGCTTCTACCCGCCAGCCATTTGCGTTGATCCTGCGCAATTGACGGGTTACGCGCTTTCAGGTCTGCGTAAATCTGCGCAAGCATCCTGTCCCATCCGTGCAGGCCATAGGCTTGTTCGCGGCAAATCAGCCTTTCAACATCTGACTCTGCCCGCGCACATGGGAAAGACGGCCCCTCGCCAGCAGTTTTTGCCACGAACGCCTGACGCTGCAATTCACCAAATTCGGCAGATGACAGAAGGACTTCGGACTCTCCGCCCTTCAGAATAACCGATCCCTTGACCTTTGCCCCTATTATGTCGGTCAAATGACGCGGACTGACCTTGGTATTTGCAAGCATCGCTCCGGAATAATCGGCCTGCCCCCAAAATGGATAGGTCGACAGATCGGCATCGCTAAAATCGACATTTGTGAATTTAACACCCGACCGGTCGAGAGGGCAGCCATCGCTGAGGGTCAGCCCGCATTCGAAACGAAAACCTCGCAGGTTAGCCCCGCTTAGATTCCAGTTTGAGATGCCACCACCCCAGCCACCGTCGAAAAGCCCGCTATCCAGACGCGCGCCCTGCATGTCTGCGTCGGTGAGGAAAGATTCGCGCAACAATACATTCTCAAGCTGTGCGTTACGAAAACTTGCCGACGCCAGATCGGCTTCGACAAAACCAATGCCGGGATAAGAGCCGTCATCCCAAACAGTGCGCGCCAGCTTGCTCTGGAAAAAGCAGATATTGGTAACGGGAAAGCCAATGCGCGCAAAATTCCAGCCATTGAAGTCACCGCCTTTTACAATCGGGACCTTGCCCCTGTTGTTGGCCAGTGCCGCACGCAAGGCTTCGGGCGTGGTGATTTTGGTACCGTCAATATCAATCAATCCTGAGCCAAATTCGCTGGTTGGCGTAACGCCTTCTTCGATCAAATCGGGCTCGCTCAAGACCTCCTGGCACGTTTTTGCACTGGCGGTAGCTGGGACTATGGCACCGACTGCCAAACCGACCACGGCCATCCACTTCAACCCGACGAATTGCCGCATAAAACTCTCCAGCGATGAACCATGTGAGCCATTAACATTCGAATGTTTGCCAAGCGACCGAAAACGGGCTGGCCATGCGTACCACCTATCCGCATAAGGCGGTGATGCATTCTCCCCGAAAACAGCCCAAGCTCGGTGGTCTCGAACTGACGGTCATGATGGCAGCCGTGATGGCGTTGAACGCCTTGGCTATCGATGCCATGCTGCCCGCATTCCCGCGCATGACCGCCGGTCTCGGCCTTGTCGATCCAAACCGTGTTCAATTTGTCATCACTGCCTATTTGCTCGGGATGGGTGCAGGCTCGCTCGTCCATGGGCCATTATCCGACCGCTACGGCCGCCGTCCTATCCTGCTCGGCGCGATTGCAGGCTATATCGTGTGCGCGCTTGCCTGCAGCTTCGCCACGAGTTTTGACATGCTGATTGCAATGCGCATCGCGCAAGGGCTGTTTGGCGCTGGTTTGGGTGTGCTGGTTACCTCTATCATTCGCGACCAGTTTGAAGGCGATGCGATGGCGCGGCGCATGTCGACCATCTTCCTTGTGTTCATGGCGGTCCCCATCGTGGCGCCATTGGTCGGCTCGGTGGTGCTGATTTTTGCCGGCTGGCGCTCGATTTTCGATCTGATCGCTATCATGGCGGTCGCCGTTCTGGTCTGGGTCGTTCTGCGATTGCCCGAAACGCTGGACCCGCAAAATGTAGTTCCAATCAAGGCCAAGACGCTGACCGCTTCGTGGAAACAGGTTATCAGCGACCGCACTGCCAATTGCTATATGATCGCTGGTGCAACAGCCCAAGCCGCGCTCTTCGGCTATCTCAATTCGTCACAGCAAATATTCGAGCGGACATTCGGAGCGCCCGATTTCTTCCCGATTGGCTTTGCGATCATCGCCATCGGGATAGCGTGTGCGAATTTCACCAACGCCCGCATTGTCGAGCGCTTTGGTGCGCGGCGGGTATCGCAGACTGCACTTATTGCCTTCATCTTCATCGCGATCTTGCAGGCCTTCGCCGCAATTTTTGCGCCTGCGTCTCTTCCGCTGTTTCTTGTGCTGATTACGGCAAATATGGCGATGATCGGCTTTGTCGGATCGAATTTTTCCTCGATCGCAATGCAGCCATTTGGCGCAATCGCAGGCACTGCATCATCGTTCCAGAATTTCGTACGCACCATCTGGGCGGCCTTTATTGGCGCCATCATCGGTCAGCAATTCAACGGAGCGGTCACGCCGGTCGCGTTGGGATTTCTAGCATGCGGCCTCACCGCCTTCACGCTGATACTATATGGCGAACGCGGCAAGCTGTTCACGCGACCGGGAACGACCAAACATCTACCGATGTAGTTGGACAAAAAAAGGGAGGTCGCAGCCTCCCTTTTCTTTTTCAGTTTCGTGCCGTTCAGTTGATTGGCGGCACCGAAGTTGGCGGCGCATCGGCATCATCCTCATGCACCTCTACATGGCCTTTGCCGACATGGCTGGCACCACGGCTATAGGCGAAATACACCAGCAAGCCGAGGGCTGCCCACCCCACGAACAGCAGCAGGGTGTATCCTGACAGGCTGAAGAACAGATAGAGGCAGCCCAGAATAGAGATGGGAGCAACTATGTTGACCGCCGGCGTGCGGAACGGACGCACGCGGTTCGGATCGGTGCGACGCAGCACCATCACGGCAATCGACACCATCGCAAAGGCGAACAGCGTGCCCGAATTCGAGATATCCGCCAAAGCGCCGACGGGAAAGAATGCCGCAAACATCGCGACAAAAACACCGGTGATGATGGTGATGATGTGCGGTGTCTTGAACTTCGGATGCACGGTCGACAGTTTTTCCGGCAAAAGTCCGTCACGGCTCATCACAAAGAAGATGCGGGTCTGGCCGTACATCATCATCAGGATGACCGATGGCAGAGCGAGACCAGCGGCCAGACCGATAAGGTCACCCACTTTTTCCCAGCCGATTTCACGCATCGTCCACGCCAGAGCTTCTTTGGAGCAGACCACAGTATTGTTGGCGATTGCGTTACAAGCTGCCGTCATTTCGCCACTGCCCGGAGCGATGCCGATGCCTTCCGGCGTCAGCAGGGGCTGCGCCCCGACCGAACCGATTACGCCAGCGGCGACGAGCATGTAGAATACGGTGCAAATCGCGAGCGAGCCAATCAGGCCGATCGGCATGTTCCGTTGCGGATTTTGCGTTTCTTCAGCCGCGGTCGAAACCGCATCGAAACCGACATAGGCAAAGAATATCGACGCAGCAGCGGCCGAAATCCCGGCAAAACCAAGCGGTGCAAAGGGTTCGAAATTTTCCATCTGCATGACTGGAACGGCAAGAATGACGAAAAGTGTCAAGGCCGCGACCTTGATCAGCACAAGTATCGCATTCACACGCGCACTTTCGGTTGTACCGAGCACGAGCAACCCTGTTACCAGCAGTGCGATAATCATAGCCGGCAAGTTCACGATGCCGCCAGCTGAAGGACCAGCGGTGAGCGCCAGCGGTAATTCTATGCCCAAAACGCTATCGAGCAAGCCGACAAAATAGCCTGACCAGCCAACGGATACTGCACCCGCAGCCACCGCATATTCGAGCACAAGGGCCCAACCGACCATCCAGGCGAGCATTTCACCCATAACGGCATAAGTATAAGTGTAGGCAGAGCCCGAAACCGGGACCATTGAAGCCAGTTCCGAATAGCAAAGCGCGGCAACGGCGCACACAAAGCCGGCAATCACAAAGGATAGCATCATGCCCGGACCGGCTTTTTGTGCAGCCTCAGCGGTCAGAACGAATATGCCGGTGCCGATAATGGCACCAATACCCAGCATGGTTAGCTGGAACGCACCGAGTGATCGATGCAGGGACTTTTTCTCCGCAGTCGCCAAAATGGCGTCCAGCGGTTTGACCCGGTCGAATATCATGTAATTCTCCCCAAATTTATGTCTGTCGGGGAAACTAGAGCCTAATTGGACATGCGCAACAAAATTTCATCGCATCAGCATCGGTCCGAGCGCTTTTCCACCGAAAAGATGGACGTGAAGGTGCGGAACTTCTTGATGGCTGTTGATTCCGGCATTGGCTAGCAACCGATAGCCAGGTGCAACCAGCCCCTGTTCGCGCGCGACATGGCCGACGGCACGGATGAAACCGGCAATTTCTGCCTCGCTGCCCTTGGCGCTGAAATCATCCCAGCTGACATAGGCGCCCTTGGGTATCACCAAAATGTGGATCGGCGCCTGCGGATTGATATCGTGAAAGGCGAGCGCCCATTCATCTTCGAACACCGTGCGATTGGGTATTTCACCGCGCAGGATTTTTGCGAAGATATTCTGGTCGTCATAAGGCTGGGTTGCATCGACTGCCATGGAAGCCTCTTAGCTGGTATCGGTTGAAACGAACTTTAGGGTTCGCGCCGCGATGCCTTTTCGTCAAGGCCGGACATGCCCTCGCGTTGCGCAAGCTTGTCGAGGACATCGTCAAAACTCTGCCCCGCCTCGGCTAGCAGCACAAGCAGGTGGAAAACCAGATCAGCGGCTTCAGATGTCAGTTGCTCGCCATTTCCGGTTACAGCGGCAATCACTGTCTCGGTGGCTTCCTCACCCACTTTTTGCGCGATTTTCTCACGTCCTTTGGAGAACAGCGACGCCACATAGCTGTCGCTCGCTCCACTTGCCGCGCGTTCGCGGATGGTCTGTTCGAGGCGGATGATCCGTGGATCGCTCATTTCGAAATTCCCTGCAAATCGAGCACCATCGCCCGTTCGGTTTCCGGTATAAGTCCTTCTAGCACGCGCCAAAAGCCGGTCACCGAATCCTGCCCGGCAGCCGAATAGGCACTGGCGAGACTGTTGCGCAACGAATCAAACAGTTGCGCCTCAAACAAAGCGCCAGCGTCGGTCAGGCGCATCAGTTTTTGCCGTCGGTCAGCTTCGCCGACACGTGTCTCCACAAGACCGCGCTCCGCGAGTTCATTCAACACCCGTCCCAAAGATTGTTTGGTGATACCCAAAATCCGCAGCAGACTGCTTACAGAAAGGTCAGGCTGGCGTGCGATGAAATAGAGCGCCCTGTGATGCGCACGACCAAGCCCTTGCTTTGCCAACCCCTCATCAATGGCCCGTGTCAGTCGTGTATAGCCGAAATAGAGCAATTCAACGCCGCGGCGAACCTCTTCTTCCCGGAGGAACAGTGGCGACGCGGGGGGAGAAGTGCGCTCAGGAATGGAGGAAGATGGGACAGCCATATTGACGTATCTTGGCGCAGGACATATCACGGCGCAACAATTACTTTGCCAGCAAGTTTGGTGAAATAAAATTTCAAGATCGCAGGACGAGATGATGACTGACGCTGCCATGCCCGAATTGTTGCGCATTCCGCACCCCAATCCGGTTTCTGAAGCCGAGCGTGTCGCGCGCATTGCAGACCCGGGCTTTGGCAAGACCTTCACCGATCATATGGTCACCATCCGCTATACCGAAGGTCAAGGCTGGCATGATGCGACACTTGGCCCGCGTGGCCCTTTGACCCTCGATCCGGCAACGGCCGTGCTGCATTATGCGCAGGAAATATTCGAAGGTCTTAAGGGCTATCGGCTGGGTGATGGCAGCATGGCGATGTTCAGGCCGGATGCCAATGCGCGCCGCTTCAACGCATCAGCACGGCGCATGGCGATGCCAGAGCTGCCAGAAGCCTTGTTCATCGAGTCCTGCCGCGCGCTTGTTGATATCGACCGGGATTGGTTCCCTAGCGCCGAAGGCGGCTCGCTCTATCTGCGCCCGTTCATGATCGCGACCGAAGCCTTTTTGGGGGTCCGTCCTGCCAACGAATATCTGTTCATGGTTATTGCGGCGTCGACCGGCAACTATTTCAAAAGCGGCGCGCCAGCCGTTTCACTGTGGGTCAGCGAGCATTATAATCGCGCAGGGCCCGGCGGTACCGGCGCCGCGAAATGCGGTGGCAACTATGCCGCCAGCCTGGTTCCGATCGCAGAAGCGATGCAGGCCGGGCACGATCAGGTGATTTTTCTCGACGCCAAGGAACATCGCTGGATCGAGGAACTCGGTGGCATGAATGTATTTTTCGTATTCGACGATGGCACTATCCAGACCCCTCCCCTGTCCGACACCATCTTGCATGGCGTGACTCGAGATTGCCTGATCGCCTTGGCACGCGAAGAGGGCTTAACCGTGCGCGAGGAACCTTATGCGATCGACCAATGGCGCGACGATGCTCGATCTGGACGGCTCGTCGAATCTTTCGCATGCGGTACTGCCGCAGTGGTTACGCCTATCGGAAAAGTCAGCGCTCCCGAATTCAGTTTTGTCATTGGCAGCGGTGGTCCGGGCCAAATGACGCAGAAGCTGAAATCGCGCTTGATCGATATTCAACGTGGCGTCGCGCCAGATACCCATGGCTGGGTATTCCCGGTCGGCTGACCATTGGAATTTAGGCGATTTGGCACATTGCCTTCCGATTATCTCTCGTTATAAGGCCGCTCGCTCTCACCTCGATGTGAGACTGCTGGGGTGTCGCCAAGTGGTAAGGCACCGGTTTTTGGTACCGGCATTCGCAGGTTCGAATCCTGCCACCCCAGCCAAAGCACATTCTGACTTGTATCGGTTTTTGTGCGATTTCTGGTCGTTATGCCAGCATCAAGCTTTGTAAAAGGTAGTAACAATAACGGCGTCACTATGGCGCAACGTGTAAAACCGCTTTATTTGGTCTCGCCATAACAGTCCGGCAGAAAGTTCGGCACAGACGACTGCAGACAAGGTAGATGGGTGGCACTGAATGCGTATTGCTATTGCTGACGACGAAACAGACGTCGTCAATTTCCTTAAAGCTATTGTAGAAGAGCAAGGCCATGTCGCTGCAGCATTCAATGATGGTGCCGCTTTATCACAGGCTCTGGTTCGCGAAACATTCGATCTGGTGATCATGGATTGGACCATGCCGAAAAAGGATGGTCTGGCTACACTTCACTGGATGCAGGAATCACTTCAAGAACGCCCGCCGGTCATCATGATGACCAATCGCACGGCGAAGAAAGACATCAGCGACGCATTAAACGCCGGGGCTGATGACTATATCACCAAGCCCGAAGACCGGACCGTCATTGCCGCCCGCATCAATGCGCTGTTACGGCGCAATGCCGGCGCAGGCGCCTTCGACACAAAGGTCGTTTACGGCAAATATGAATTCAACCGCATCGATCAAACTGTGACCGTTGAAGGTGATACTGTCAGTTTGACTGCGAAAGAGTTTGAACTCGCGGACCTGTTTTTCCGCAATCGAGACCGCACATTATCGCGTAATTACATCATGGAAACGATCTGGCGCACCACTGCCGCGCTGGCAACTCGGACACTGGACATGCACATTTCACGGGTGCGGGCGAAACTTGACCTGCGTCCCGAAAATGGATTTCGGATTTTCACGGTATTCGGCTACGGTTATCGCTTGGAGACGATCGAGGTAAGGTAAGTCGATGGCAAAGAAAACGTCGGGGTTTCTTATAATTGCTGTCGCACTGTTAGGCCCAAGCGCTGCCCTAGCTGGCGACGACATTCCCTATCATGTTGTCAAAGGCGACACCCTGATCGCATTGGGTGAAAAATATCTTCTCCGTCCGGCGGACTACCGGATCGTCCAGCAAACCAATCGCATCGGTAATCCCAGAATGATTCCGGTGGGCAAGATACTAAAATTCCCCCGCCATCTGCTGAAATATGAAGCTGCCAAGGCGCGTTTCATAGCCGTGCGCGGCGGCGTATCTTCGGTGCAGGGTAATGCCCGCGCCCAAGCCAGAACCGGAGCCGAATTACGGGAGGGCGCTGCAGTGCAAACGGAAGCCGGAGCATTTGCTACATTGGCGCTCGATGATGGCTCCCGCGTTTCCGTGCCCTCGAATAGCGACGTGAAAATCGTGCGGCTGCGAAAATATTATCTTGGGTCCGCCCTTGATTATGATTTCCAGGTTCAGCGGGGTGCCGCGCGTTCGAAGGTTGCGCCGTTACAAAGCAAAAACGATCGCTATCAAGTGCGCACGCCCAAAGCTGTGTCGGCGGTTCGTGGTACGGATTTCCAGACGCGGGTTGACGAAACCAGCGGCAATGACTTTGCGGAAGTCGATGAAGGCGCTTTGGCGGTCGATTTGACGAACGGCAAAAGCACCGCAGTCGGTGCTGGCTTCGGCCTTGCGGTCACCGCAAAGGGCGAAGCTATTAGCGAAGCTCTATTGCCTGCAGTTACACTGGTGGGTGCAGGAAAGCTCCAAAACAACTCTGCGGTTCGATTTGCTTTGCCGGGGGACGGCAAAGCCTATCGCTTAAGCGTTGCAACGGATGCAGGTTTTGTCGAACAGATTGCCGATGTGCTTTCTCGAGACGAAAGTGCCGATTTCGGCGCGCTGGAAGACGGCAATTATTTTCTGCGCGTGCGACAATTATCGCAAGCCGGGATTGAAGGACAGCCGGCTGTCTATGCCTTTAAGCGCCGCCTGAATAGCGTCAGCGGCAATGTTGCACCTGTCGCAGATGGGTGGGTCTTTCGCTGGGCTGGTGTTGGCAAGGGAGCAATCCGCTATCATTTCCAACTGGTTCGCGGCACGCCCGACAGCGTGCCCTTTGTCGATGAGGCGGGACTATCGGTCCAACAGTTAAGCTTGTCCGACCTGCCACCTGGCGACTATCATTGGCGGATTGGATCCGTGCAATTTCTGGACGGTGAATCCGACACCAACTGGACACCATTTGAAAAATTTACCGTCACTGCTGATTAATCTGCGCGAGGCAGAGACGGGCACATGCTAGGACATTTGCGATTCCGCCTGCTGCTCGAATGGGCGGTTATCGCGATTTTGGGAACACTTGCTGTTCTGGCCGCATCGAACTGGCGAGGTACGGCATCGTTCGACAATCTGCTGTTTGATCGTCTAAGTACGCTATCGCGACCACCCGCTGACCAGAATATCCTGATTGTAACGATCGACGAGCGCAGTTTGAAGGCTCTTGGCAAATGGCCATGGCCCAGGAAATATCATGCGGAACTTCTGACCAAGGTTGATGAAGCAAAGCCTCGATCAATTTTGCTCGACTTGCTGCTAAGCGAGCCTTCAAACGAACAGGATGACAGCGCATTGGCACAAGCCATGCGTGGCAGTACGCCTGTTTATCTGCCTGCAAACTTTCCGACACCTGGCGACGATGGTCGCAACTATGACATCGAAAGCCCCTTCCCTATGCTATCAAAGGAGGCGGAGGGTGTTGGCCATGTGAATGTCGAATTTGACGAGGACGGTATCGTCCGGCGCACATCATTGTGCTTCAAACCCGAACCCGATGGACGCAATTGGCCGCACATAACCGAACTTGTTTACCGCCTCACAGGCAATCCGTCCCCTGCAGCCAAACGGTCGAGAAGTTGTGACGAGCGGCTGTTGGTCCGCTACTCTGCGCGTCGCAGCTTTGCCGAAATAAGCTATGTCGATGCCTTGATGAACGGCATTCCCGCTGATTTGGTCAAAGGCCGCGATATCATCATCGGCGCGACCGCCGCAGGTATGGGCGATAATTATCCCGGGCCTTTCGCTGATGGCGGGCTGATATCCGGGGCGGAAATCATGGCCAATGTGTTGGCATCGATCCGCCGCGATGACTTCATCACCCAAGTTGGAAGGTCCGCAGGACTTATATTGTCACTGCTACCAGTGTGGGTCTTGATGATCGGGTTCCTGAGATGGCAGCCGCGAACCGCTCTGATCGTATCGCTGTCGCTGGTCGGCTTTGTGCTATCGGCCAGCAGTCTTGCACTTTTTGGGGGTTATTGGTTCCCACCGGGTGCAGCACTCCTCGGCATGTTGTTGGTCTATCCTTTATGGGGCTGGCGTCGTCTGCAAGCGATGAGCGACTTCATGGCCTCCGAGCTGGGGGACCTTGCGCTTGAAAGCGAAGCTTTGCCATTGCCGCTCTCCAACGACCGGACGAGCGATCTGGTAGGCCGGCAAAGCGCCGCGCTGGCAACGGCTATCGATCATGTCCGCGACTTGCGGCGTTTCGTTTCCGATTCACTCGAGCATCTGCCCGACCCGATGTTCGTGTCGGACAATAGCGGAATTGTAACGCTCGCTAACCACCGTATCGAAGACCTGCTCGGGAGTGATCTCAAAGGGCAAACGCGCGCTGCGTTGCTGGACCGTTTGGTCGCGCCCCAGCACCGCTCATTTGTCGAAGCCTATTTATGGGCGCGAGCACATGGCCGGGACGCGGACACCGAATATGTTCGGTTTGGATCTCCCGGTGGATCGACCTTTGTCATGCGCAGCGCAGATATCCGTAACGATGCCGACAGTAAACAAGGTGAAATCCATTATCTTGCCGATATCAGCGCTTTGGCACAGGCCGAAACCGACAGGGAACAGGCGTTGCAATTGTTGTCGCACGATATGCGCGCGCCCCAGTCGGCAATCATATCTATGCTGCCCGCTATCCCCGACAGGGATATGGGGCATCGGATCGAACGCCATGCGCGCAGGACCATCCAGCTCGCTCAAGATTTCGTCGACATCGCCCGAATGGGCGAGAGCGCGTTCGAAGGTCAGGATGTTCTGCTGGCAGATCTGGTTCGCGATGTTGCCGACAGTCTTTGGCCTTTGGCGGAAGAACGCCAGATCAAAATCGACATCACGGATAGCAGCAATAGCGGGTTTGTCATCGCCGAACCTGATTCACTGACGCGGGCCATAACCAACCTGCTCGACAACGCGATAAAATATAGCCCGACGCCAGGGAAGATTATCGCAAGGATAGAGCATGCCCATTTTGCTGGTTCTAAGGCGCTTGCCGTCGTCATCCACGATCAGGGCAAGGGAATAGACCCCGACCTGTTGCCAGACATATTTAAACGGTTTGCTGCCCGCGCACGCGAAGGCAGCAGGATCAAAAGCAGCGGACTCGGTCTTGCATATGTAAAGGCTGTTGCTTTACGCCATGGAGGCAGCATCGAAGCCGAGAACCCGGAACAAGGCGGTGCGTTATTCCGGCTGACTTTACCGAAGGCGTCGGATGTCAGTCAAAACCTCGACGCTTGATGATATGTTCGCCCTTGGGCGAACTTAAATCAGCCAACGCAGCATTGACAAGGAACGGCAACACATCTGCAAGGCTAGCCTTGCAATGATACTCCGAAGCGCGTCCCCGATAGAGTTCGGTCCCGTCGGCAACGCGTGTCAACCTGACAACAAGATTGAATTCGCTATCGACACAGCTCTGCAGCGGCTTCTTGGGCTTGGGCGACGTGAGAACGGCTTTGCCCTGCTCTGTACCGGTCGTGACCAGAAGATTTGCCGGTCGTTCCGAAACTGTAACATCGAGCTTATGCGCACCATTTGGTGCCAGCGAAAAGCCACGACTATCCAGCTGCTGCAATGTTAGAGAGCGCGCCTGCACCAGAATATCTGAATGGTTCCCATGCTGCTCATTCAATATGGTTCGATCACTGGACAAAGCCACGCCACTGCTTGACACACGGGTTTCAATCGGACCAGTGCAAGCCGAAATCAACATTATCGCCGCAAGCGGCACTACCCAACGCAACCCCATAATGGCATTGGTTTAGCAGAGCATGGTTAGCGCGTCAGCAAGAAATAACCCACGTAAAACCAACTAAAAACTCCGTGGATGATGGCCCACAAAATCGACTTGTGCGTGGTATAACTCACCGCAATCGCCAGCGCGCTGCCAAAACCAATACCCGATTTCACGACATCGCGCTGCACGATGATGCGCCGCTCGCTCATCACGCCGCCTGTTTGGCCCGATCCGCCATTTCCTGATTGAGCATTTCAGCAAGCAGGAAAGCGAGTTCGAGCGATTGCGCTGCATTGAGACGCGGGTCGCAATGGGTGTGGTAACGATCAGCCAGTGCCTCATCGGTGATGGCAATTGCCCCGCCCGTGCACTCGGTGACATTCTGTCCGGTCATTTCGGCATGGATGCCGCCAGCGAATGTCCCTTCAGCACGGTGCACGGCAAAGAAACCGCGCACTTCGGCCAATATCCGCTCGAACGGGCGGGTCTTATATCCGCTCGCTGCCTTGATGACATTGCCGTGCATCGGGTCGCACGACCAGATCACAGGATGCCCTTCGCGTTTCACTGCACGCACAAGTTTGGGCAGGCCCGCTTCGATCTTGTCGTGCCCGTAACGGGTAATCAATGTCATCCGGCCCGGAACGCGACCCGGATTGAGCGTATCGAGCATCCGCAGCAATGCATCTGGCTCAAGGCTCGGCCCACATTTCATGCCGATCGGGTTGCCGATACCGCGCAGAAATTCGACATGCGCCGATCCTTCGAAACGCGTGCGATCGCCGATCCACAACATATGTGCAGATGTGTCATACCATTGGCCGGTCAGCGAATCCTGCCGCGTCATCGCCTGCTCATAGGGCAGCAACAGCGCCTCATGGCTGGTATAGAAACTGGTGCCCTTGATCTGCGGGACTGTCTCTGGCGTGATGCCGCAGGCTTCCATGAACGCCAGCGCTTCGCCAATGCGGTCAGCGACATCCTTGAACTTTTTCGCCCAGGGCGAACGTCCCATAAAATCA
Organism: Sphingorhabdus pulchriflava; assembly: GCF_003367235.1. Classification (GTDB taxonomy): domain Bacteria; phylum Pseudomonadota; class Alphaproteobacteria; order Sphingomonadales; family Sphingomonadaceae; genus Sphingorhabdus_B; species Sphingorhabdus_B pulchriflava. The sequence continues at coordinate 638,223 of NZ_QRGP01000001.1, read as the reverse complement.
TGGGTCCAGGCATGGACCTGTTGAAGATTGGCATAGCCGCCATGGCTGAACGCACGGAGCAGGTTCAGCGTCGACGCGGCCTGGCTATAGGCGCGGATCATGCGGGCCGGATCGGGTTCACGCGCGGCTTCTTCAAAGGCGATATCGTTGATGATGTCACCGCGATAACTCGGCAGTTCAACGCCACCGATGGTTTCGGTATCGGCTGACCGCGGCTTGGCGAACTGCCCCGCCATACGACCGACTTTCACCACGGGCAGTTTGCTGGCAAAGGTCAACACGACGGCCATTTGCAGCAATACGCGGAAAGTATCGCGGATATTGTTCGGATGAAATTCTGCAAAGCTTTCGGCGCAATCGCCGCCCTGCAGCAGGAATGCCTTGCCGTCGGCAACGTCAGCCAGATCAGCCGTCAGGCTACGCGCTTCGCCCGCAAACACCAGCGGCGGAAAGTTGCGCAGCGTTTCCTCGGTCGACTGCAATGCAGCCTGATCCCGATAGACCGGCATCTGCCTGCCATCATGGTTCCTCCAGCTTTCGGGGGCCCAGTTCGCCGCCATTATCCTTAACTCCACTAAATTGGTGCGGGCGGCCTTCTAGTCGCCTAGTCGCACAGGGTGCAAGCAAAAGCGCCTTTTTGCGGCGCAAACGCAAGTTTGTTGCTGCGCTGCACAATTATTTACAAGTCGCTATTTTCTTGCCGCTGTTAATTCAAGGGTTTGCGCGCGTCCCGCGTTGGAACATCGCCAAAATAGTTCACCAGAACGTCACCAAATGCCGTTATAGGCGACTCGAACAGGGATATAACTTTCGTCACAGTCATGCTGCATCAGCCATTTCATACCGAAAGCGCGCCGCTTGAGCGGAAGGCGCTGCCAAAGCGCAAACGGCGCTTGATTGGCTGGCGTGAGATCCTGCTGTTGGCTGTCGCGTTTCTGCTTCTGGCCTTGCTTCCCAGCTCTGCTCAATGGGCGTGGAGCGTTCCTAGCCAACCGTCGACCAAAGACCTGCTTGCAGACGCCGCCGAGCGGCCATCGGAGAATTTTTCGGGCTCTGCCTTCTATTTTCTCGACCCGGATGTGAACGCACCGGCAGCGCCCGAGCTGAAGCTGGCCAATTTGGCGGTGACCTCCGGCATCGTAACTGACCCCTCGACGCTGGTTAGCAAAGCTGATCTTTCTGCATTCGAAACCAATGCAGCAGCGGCACCCTTTGTGATGAAGGCAGGAACCGTCGACTATGGCCGGGCACTGAAATGCCTGACCGACGCCATCTATTATGAAGCAGCGAACGAACCAGATGCAGGTCAACGCGCGGTCGCGCAGGTCATCATCAACCGCATGCGTCACCCGACCTATCCGAACAGCATTTGCGGTGTCATTTATCAGGGATCGGAACGCGCCACCGGTTGCCAGTTCAGCTATAGCTGCGACGGTTCAATGGCCCGCACCCCTGCCCGCCCGTCATGGTTGCGTGCGCAGCGCGTGGCCATGGATGCCTTGTCGGGATCGGTTTATGCGCCCGTCGGCATGGCAACGCACTATCACGCGACCTATGTTTATCCTTATTGGGCCCCCAGCCTGAACTTCATTGGGACCATCGGTGCGCACCGCTTCTATAGCTGGAAAGGCAGTGCTGGACGCCCGTCTGCATTCTTCCGCAGCCACGCTGGCCGTGAGCCCTTCCCCGGACCGAAGCCACGCGCATGGAATGCAGAAACCGTTCCTCTCCTCGACCCGATTCAGTTGCAGAAACAATATGAACGCGAATTTGCAGCGGCGCGGATGAAGGCCGAAGCTGAAGCTATCGCCGCAGCCAAGGCCGGTCTGGCAGGCAGCTCAACTGGCGCGGCTTCCTATGCCGACATTACCCCCAATCGCCCTTCCCGCGCACAGAGCTATGCGGTCCCCGACTATTCGGCAGACGCCCGCGCCAAGGGCGGCGATGATGCTTATGCCGGAGGCAAACTGCCGACCAATGGCGATGTGAAGAACGAGTATCAGGCTAGCGGCAGCTGGAAGAAACAGCCCAGCGGCATCTGACCTTCGCTGTCAGCCCAGTTTCTGGCTAATCCTTAAAATCGCGCGCAAGCCACCTTCACTGCGATTTTCCAGAGCCACATCGCCGCCATGCGCCCGTGCAATCGCGCGCGCGATAGTCAACCCAAGGCCCGAGCCACCCGATGCCCGGTTGCGCGAACTTTCAGCGCGCGCAAAGGGTTCAAACAGGTCGGTCAGTTGTTCCGGTGCAAGCCCCGGTCCTTGGTCATCTATCGTAATCGACAGCTGGTTTCCATCGCACATGGTCACAATCTGCGCCTTACCGCCATATTGCAGCGCGTTGCCCATCAAATTGCGCAGCGCTCTGCGCAACAGGACAGGGCGGACTGCGGCACGGCATTTTTCCACGCTCTCGACCACCATCAGGCGGCCCTCACCGTCCAGTTCGTCAGCCACCATTTCAACGAGTGCGCTGACATCGGTGAGCACCAGTTCCTCTGCCGATTTGCCGAGGCGGGCGAGGATCAATATATCGTCGAGGATGTGGACCATCTCGTCAACGGTCGCCGCCATTTTCGTTCGTTCATCGTCATCCTCGACAGACTCGATGCGCACGCGCAGCGAGGCCAGCGGCGTTTTCAGATCATGGCCAATGGCACCCAGCATCACGTCCTTCTCGGTCAGCATCGCATTCACGCGCTGCTCGGCGGCGTTGAAACTGTCTATCAGACTGCGGATGTCGTCCGGCCCTTGCGGGTTCAGAGGCGGCGCGCCGCTGGCCAGACCGGCGTGTTCAAGACGCAGGTTGAGTTGGCGCAGCGGTTTGGAGATTTGCCGGATCACGAGCAAAAGCGGGATCATCACGCCGAGGTAGATGAGTACCGTCTCAATTAGCAGTGCTATCGGCGGGAGAATGTTGCGCGTCCGTACCCGCGCGGCCGAGTGGAGCCAGCTACCGTCGGCCAGCTTCACGCTGAGCAGCGCCACCTCTCCTCGACTGGAGTTTGCGCGCCATTCATGTGCAGGAGCACTACGATAAGTATGAGGCCTGGGTTTAAGTGCATCAGGAAGCGCAGCGGCCGGTCCCACAGACAAGCGCACTGATTGGATTTCTGGATAGACAGATTGCAAATGCATGGCGAGACGCTCCGCCAATTCCTCTGTGCTGTGAAATCCCGGCGTATTCAGTGGCCCCGTCGCTCGAATGGTCCTGACGGACGGACGGCCTCCCAATCGGTTAACCGGCTCAACCGAACCAAAATCAAGCCTGTTGGATGCGACCGCGACCATAAGCGATGATGCCTCCACCACAGCGCGACCCTTGAGCATCTGGTATCGCATTGCAGTGTTAATCCCCTGCACTAGCAACAAGCCAAAAGCGGTTACCAGCATGATCCTGCCGGTCATACTGCGCGGAAAAAAGCGAAGCCCCCCAAACATCGTCAACTCCGCTGGACTTCGACCGAGAAGCGATATCCACCGCCCCAGATTGTTTTGATATATTTGGGATCCTTGCTGTCAGGCTCCAACTTGCGGCGCAGGCGGCTGACCTGATTGTCGATCGCACGATCGAACGGCCCCGCAATCCGGCCTTTGGTCAGGTCGAGCAACTGGTCTCGGTTGAGTACTTGCCCTGCCCGCTCCACCAGCGCCTCGAGCAAGCGATACTCGCCAGAGGAGAGCGGCACGAGCGCGCCATGTGGATCGAACAATTGTTGCTCGGCGGTCTTCAACTGCCAGCCATCAAAAGCCCAGATCGTACCTCCATTGCCGTTTGCGGCTTGCGTGCCGCCGGTGCGACGGAGAGCGACCTTTATCCGCGCAACCAGTTCACGCGGAGAAAAAGGTTTGACGACATAATCATCGGCCCCAATTTCGAGACCGACAATCCGGTCGGCTTCTTCGGAACGCGCAGTCAGCAAAATGACCGGCGGACCGCCATTTTCAGCGATAAACCGCGTCAGGCTCAACCCGTCTTCGCCCGGCATCATGATGTCGAGCAGGACAACGTCAATATCGTAGCCCTTGAGCGCCTCGCGCGCACTCGCCGCATTGCCCGCCTCGGTCACACGATAGCCCTGTTTCTCCAGATAGCGCGCCAAAGGATCGCGGATCGACAGTTCGTCGTCGACCAACAGGATATGGGGGCGGGTCTTGGGCATCGGCTGTTACTATCGCGCCAATCTGCAAAGGGGAAGCGGGGCGGCGTCATAGGGGTGAAGCCGCCCCGTTAGAGGGGAAGAAGGCTTAGTTTGAGGTAGCAGCCTTCATACGTTCGCGCATCGCGCTGCGCATGGCATCATGTTCGGCATTCGAAATCTGCCCGTCCTTGTTGGTGTCTGCCTTAGCGAAATGGGCATCGACGGCAGCGATCATTTCAGCTTTGGTGATGGCCTTGTCGCCATTGGCATCGGCCATTTTGAGCATCTTCATGCCGCCGCCATGATGGCCTTTGCCCATGCCATGATGGCCTCGCCCTTCGTAATGGCCGCGCATTTTGCCTTCGCCACGTTCACCACGTTCTGCCATGCGTGCCGCATGGGCGGCGGTGAATTCAGCTTCGCTAATGCTGCCATTTTTGTCTGTGTCCATTTCGCCAAACTTGGCCTTATGCTTGGCTTCACGGTCAGCAGCATTGATCTGGCCGTCGGCATTGACATCCATCTTGGTGAAATGGGTATTGGCCATTGCCGTCACTTCCGCCTTGCTGAGCGAACCATCACCATTGGCGTCGGCTTTGCTCATCTGGCCGGGGGCTGCAAAGGCAACAGCTGCGGCGATTACAGCAGTCGCAACCGCGCCGCCGCCGATGAGGAGTTTCTTTTTCATGTCACTTGACCTTCGTGTCTGTCCATAGAGCCGCTATGGCCGGTTACCTGCTGTTTAGGCGGCAAAGGTCGCAGAACTATCCGAAGCGCACATGAAATTGTCGCAAATGGTAACGGCCGCAAAAGCGGCTGAGGTCGGCAGAAATGTTGGTAAAGTTGGAGCGGGTAAACAGACTCGTGCGTTGTAGTGCATGAAGTGAGAACGTAAGGAGACTGCATGTTTTTTGCCGCTGCCATCCTTACATGTACCGCCCCGATCGCTGTCGATGGCGACACCCTTCGTTGCCGCGATATCGGACTGGTACGGTTGTTGTCGATCGATGCGCCCGAAATGCCTGGTCATTGCAGACAAGGCCGCGAGTGTACGCCAGGAGATGGCGCCGCCGCAAAGCGCGGACTGTCGGCGTTGATCCGCGGCAAGCGGGTGACCTGCATCACCAATGGCCATGACAGCTATGGCAGGCTGCTGGCGCGGTGCGAGGCTGGTGGCGTGGATCTAGGCTGCGCGATGGTCGCTAGCGGGCATGCCGTAGAGCGTTATGGACGACTTCGTTGCAGGTGATTCGATAGCCGCAACCGACTTGGACATAGAATTGCGTCACAAAAAATCGGAAAATGAAAAATTTTTCTGTTGGAATGGCGTTAACCACGCCCACCGCAACGCGGCGCTGCTCTAAGAGAAGCAGAACAGTCAAGGAACAAATGGCCCCTGATTGGAACCGTTTGTCCACAGATTATCCCATGCTGAAATTTTGCAGAATCACTCACTGCCTGCCAAAATGCAAATGACCCTCCGGTGTTAGGCGCACCGAAGGGTCGAATCCATACCCGTGGCCGGGTCTGATTTTGCTAGCGATAAGGGCTATCTGCCTTTCAGAGAGTCGAGTCAACCTGGTTCACGGCCTATCTTAGGACGATGAACAATGAAGTACTTGATCACTTATGACAACAAACCGCCGCGCAATTACACGGCACTCTACACCCTTTTGAACAGCTGGTCGGCCGCGCGTGTTGCGGAATCGGTCTGGCTTGCAGAGTTGAAAGGGCCTGCTTCGGCGGTGCGCGATCTGGTTCGCGCAAAGCTCGATCCTTCCGATCGCGTTGTAGTGATTGAATTGAAGACAGGATCAGACTGGGCAACATGCCACGCTTTGCCTGCCGGCAACGACTGGCTGAAACGCAACCTGTAAAAGAACGGGGCCGGCGCAATCCGGCCCCACCCAATGTCCGCCCACATCATCCTCGAATCCTGCCGGTCGCTTGACCGTATGATCGCCACCGAAAGGCAGGTGAAGGGGAGCTGCAGCCATTGCCATGCCGAGCAGTCGGTCGATCTTGATCAACTCCGCCGGCGCGTTGGTGGCAGCTACAGCCTGTTCAACCGTCGGTGCCGCTGCGCACTGACGCCGGGTTGCCCGGGTTGGGTGCGGTTTTTCTATCTGCACGGCGTCTGGCGGCCGTTGTGGGATGAGGGGACGATGCTGCGCTGGTACAGCCATAAAGCCGTTTGAATCGCGCGGCGCATATCCCGGTCAGCACCAGCGCGTGGCACCGCCACCAAATCATCGACCACCTGCCCGCACGGCCAGCACCTGGTCGAGCTTTGCCTGTTCAAGGTTCGATATCACCAGTTCGCGCGCGTCGACCTGCTTGTCGCCGCCGCCGACGCTGTATTTCACTTCAAACTCGCACATCGCAAAGTCGGCAAAGATGGCTCGCACATCGGGATGGTCGTTCAGGCTGAGCAGGAACGTCCCCTCGATCGAGGCCAACAGCTTTGCCATCCGGTGAAAGTGTGACCGGTTGAACAGCGACGCCCCATAATCCCCCTCACTGCCATAATAAGGCGGGTCGAGGTAGAACAGCGCCTGCGCATGGTCATATTTCGGGATCAGTTCTTCCCAGCTCAACCGCTCGATCGTCACCGGGGCGAGCCGTTCGTGCAGCGCCTCGAGCAGTGGAGGGATCTTCGTCATGTCGAAACCCGCCGGCGACACCGGGTCGACTCCGAAACTGCGGTTGGTCCCCTTGCCGCCATAGGACAGGCGTTGAAGATAGAGGAAGCGCGCTGATCGCTCTAGGTCGGTCAGCGATGCTGGATCTAGCGCCGCCAGTTTTTCAAAGCCGCTGCGCGACGTCACCTGAAATCGCAGCATGTCGAGGAAGGCGATGTAGTGCCGCTGCAGCACGCGGAAAAAGGTGGAAACGTCCTCTGACAGGTCGTTGATCACCTCGCTGGGCGCGGCGCGCGTGCGGCGAAGAAAAATGCCGCCCATCCCCATGAATACCTCAACATAGGTGCGGTGTGGCAGGCGATCGATCGCGGCGCAGATCTGCCGCGCCAGCTTGCGCTTGCCACCGATATAACCGGCAGCGGGATGGGTGGAGGAAACAAGCTCGGAAAAAAGCGGAGTCGACATGGGTGTGTTCGTCCTTCTACACACGCACCGCCCTCGCAGGGTGCGGTGCTGGCCTGTGCAGGCCTTGCAGGTCAGGACGGGTCAATTCCGTCGGGAAGGGCGCGCTAACGCCCAACCCCACCGCTTCGGCCTTTGATCAGGGCCGATGTGGCAGGGAATCCGGTTAATCAGTCAGGCAGCTGCGCATTGTAATCGGCATGCCATTGCACCGTGCTGCGGCAACTGAACCACGCGCTGCGCAAGGAAACGATGTAATCGGCCGTCTCACCTTCACGCGCAAAAACCAGCGCCTTGGCCTCTTCGACAGTTTGCACCTTTGCCCAATCGAGCGTGGTCAGTTGCGGCGATGCCGGCAGTTCGGCGCAGGTCAGCTTGGCGGCAGGAGGCTTGGCAATGCGAACCGACTGCTGACATGACCCAGCGGTCAGACTAACGAAACAAAGCGTCGAGAGGGCTGCGATTATTCGCTTTCGCATCTTCAATCTCCTTTTTGGATTGCGCCTGTTCGGCTTCGAATTCGGCCCGGCGCGCGGCCTCTTCGGCATCGGCTACTTCACTGGCCTCTTCGGTCACCAGCTCGACCTCGGCAGTCACCTCGGCCTCGTGCGCGGCGATCACGCCCTTGTCGTGAAAATGCAGCCACAGCTTCCAGCTGCCGAATACCAGGGCAACAATCGCGAGCACGGCCAGCAGATCAGCCAGCCATTTCACCCTGCCACCGATCAGGCGCAGGATGAACGGGGATAAAAACGGGATCATGATGGCAGACCCTCCAACATGTGCCGCACCATCGCTTCTGCCTGCGTGTAGTTCAGCAGATTAGTGCCAATCGGCTCATGCCGCATGGGCGGCTTGCCCTGCTTGGCCATATATTCGACGTTGAACTCGGGCGTAAAACTGATCCCGGCATCAGGACTGAAATTGTCTGGCAGTTTCCAACCGAGAAAGCGTTCGGCCATGTGTTTGATCTGTTCTTCGGTCATAGGTGGTTTCTCCTTTGCAGCTGTCGCTTTTCCGAACGGCTTGACGATGTAACCGTTTTGCCGGTGGTTGCGCCGACCTACGATGAACAATGTCCAAGGCTGCACATCGCCCACAATTTCAAAGGCATGGATGGCCTTGCGGGAACGCAGAACGATACTACCCGGTGTCAGCACTCTGCTGCGCCACGGGGTGTGCTCGATCAACGAACCGCGCAAAACAATCGTAATCGACCAGCGCGGGTGATCGTGCATTTCCTCGCGATGAGAGGCTTGCCAATGGTGCAGCAGGATATTGAACGGACGCCACCAAGGCGGGCGCATGTGGTGCTTCCCTGTCGTGGTGACAAATTCGTCGTACCAAAACGGTTGATAGCGAAGCAGCAGCAACCGATGATCTTCATGGGTCACAACGCGCAGCGGGTGCGTTTCCCGTGCCACCGCGCGCGCAATAAAGCGATCGACGATCCAGCGTAGCAATCTCACCGGTCCAGCTCCGCACCATCAAGGTTCAAAACCGACTGCGCGGTGGGCAGTGGCGGCGCTTCCGGCTCGCGCGTGTCGCCTCGCGCGGTGCTACCGAAATAATATCCGAACGCGCTCGAGGCGAGCGACATCACGATGCCGACCGCCAGCATTACCGGCTCCCGGTTGCGTTCATCGATCTGCAGGGTCATCAGGCCCCACATCACGCCGCCAGCCATACCCAGCGCAATGAGCGCGAGGATGAATCTTGCTGTCGCCGGCGTTAGAAACAACGCCCAGAATTTAACCCAGCCCGTCATGCCGCCCTCCGCATCACCGGCGCATGCAGCGGACATTCGCCAAAAAGGTGCAACGGCGACAGCCGGTTGGAAAGCCCGCGCCCGGGCGCAGGTACATCGCGCAGCTCAAAATGCAGGTGGCAATCATCGCCGCGCATCGATGCCGCGTTGCCGGTATTACCGGTCAGCCCGATTTGCTCGCCGCGGCGCACCACCTGCCCCACTTTCACGCCGATGTGCGACAGGTGCGAATAGGCGGCGAACAGCTCATCCCCTTCAAAAATGAACGCCAGCACGATGGTGTTGCCATAATCACCCTCGGTGCGGATCAGCTTGATATAGCCATCGGCAACCGCAAAGCAGGGCGTGCCCGGGGCGGCAAACAGATCCCACCCCTGATGCGGACGAGTGGAACCGTTAAGATTGCGCCGCACCATGCCGAACGTGTGGTTGATCATACCGCGGCGGATGCGGTTGCTATCCAGCGGCCAGTCGATTTCGGGCGCCATGTCAGTTCCCAATCCGGTTGGCGAGCCAGCCATAAAGGAACGCTTCCTGACTCGGCTTTCGTTCCGCCAACGTCAGGTAATGCGAACCCTGGAGCGCCTCACACGCCTTGATCAGCACAGCCTCCCCGGCGGCTCCGCGCTTCGCCAGAAATGCATTCAGCGCCGCCAGCGTGGCAGGCCCGATCGCGCGATCGACCGCGATATCAGCATAATCTGCACCACCACGGTTGAGCGCGTTCAGCGACCGCTGCAGAAACGATGTCGCCATCCCGATGCCCATATTGATTCCGGTGTCGAACAGCTCGGCTGCCAACTTCGGGGCCGTCGCCGCCACCTGGTCAAAACGGGGGCGCGCCCAGTACAGCTGGCGATATATCGCAGCGGCTGTCGCGCGCGGCAGATCCTGCATCCGACCGGCATAACCCTGCTGCCGCGCAACGGTTTCGGTGATGCCCCAGTTGGTGGGCCCGCCCCGATCGGCAGGGTGGTTAACATAGCCACCCTCGCGCTCGATCACTTCATCGATCAGCTGGTCGATATTGCTCACTTTGATTCTCCCATACAAAAAGGGAGGCCACCCCCTGGGCAACCTCCCTGCCCGCGCAGCTGCAGCTGGCGGTGACGAAACAGATTGTGAATTTAGATCAGCGGAACTGCAGACTCGTCATGCCGATTGCAGGATCAGCTGCGGCATCCCCGCCGTGCATCGCGATGCGAAACCGCACGTCCCCTTTTGCCCCAGCAGGTAAGCTCAGCCAGCTGGTGCGCTTTGCCCCTGTGGGCGTTGCCATCGATATGGCGTTGCTATCGGCAACCAGCCCGGTGCCAATCGTCACCCAGGCGCTGCCATTGTGATACTGCGGATATATCCGCGGGCTGTTCACCGATGCGCTGACCGTCACGATGTTGGAGGAAAGCCGTACTTCGGAAAAGCTGGTTGCATCAAAATAGGCTTCGTTGCGGCTGCTGTTGCCCAGATATTGTTCGGCGTTGGCTTGGTTGGTCAGGGTGCCGTTCGCACCGGCATCCGCATGAAAATTCAGAATCGAAATGCCCGCACCGCCACCTCCGCCAGCCCCTTCCAGCGCAGTTATGCGACTATCCAGTGCGGCAACGGCGGGCTTGATCGTGGAGATCAGCGCCGCAATCCGCTCGATCAGTGTTGCCATGCGTCAGGCCGCATTCCACAGGGCGACCAGATCGGTATCCGGGTTGCCCAATTGCGCCTGTGTGTACACGTCAGAGGCGTTGGCCTTGTTCGCCACTACCGCCGCCAACGCCGCGTCGGTATCGTCATTGCTGGCCAGCAGCGTGGCGATTTCCATCAGCGTGTCGACCTCTGCCGCCGCGCCGTTCAAAATCTCGTTCTTGACCGCGGTTTTGGCAGCGGCAATGTCAGCGGTGATCTTGTTCGACGAATAGGTGGTGCCGCCACCTGCGGCCAGATCGTTTATTTCTGCACCAGCACCACCGGCATTATCGGCAGTTGCCTTTACCTCATTAATCGCCGCGACCAAATCGGTCGCAGTCGTCGTCAACCCGCTGACGTTGCCATTGTTGGCACCGCTGATCATTACGCGCAGCGTCTTGGTTTCGGTCTTCATCGCGGTGATCAGCGCGCCGAGTCTTTCAAGCAGTGTCATTTACCCGTTCCTTCATGCAGAATTGAAAATCGCGGCCAGATCGCCGGGGTCGTAATCGTCGGAAAACCCGTCATTTCCCTTTTGCCCGACCGCCACAATGGCGGGCAAAGCGGGCAGCGCGCTGCGTTGCGCCTGTGCGGCCAACCGATTGTCAGCACCCACGCGGCGTAGGATCAGGGGCGGGTCAGGCAAATATCGGCGGAGCTTTAGCATAGCCTCACCCCGCACTCGCCGATTCGCGCAGGATCAGGCGCACAGGCTCGCTCGTCCAGATAACCTCGTTATCCAGCAGCAGAGAGCTGTCGAACAGATATTCCCCTGCCGCAATCTGCCTGCTTTCGGCCGCCGTGAGGGCGTGCACCCAACTGGCAGGCTGCCCGCCTGCTGCAGGAACAAAGGTAGAGGTAAAGGCTGGGGATGCCGCCGCCACCGAATCCCCGGGCATCAGGTTGCGGATATGCGCCTGAACCGGCTTCATGCGCGCCCGCATGCTGTAACCGGGCTCAATCGTACCTTCCTCCACGCGATCGGCCAGCGCTATCCGCTGACCGCGGTGAAAAACATAGGCAGCCAAAGCCATGCGAAATTCCTTTTTGTGTCACCCGCCGCCGGCGCGGTCGGGAAATGCTTCTATCAAAAGTCGCTCTGCCTCGGCGAGCGCCTGATTTTTCGGATCTTTCACGCGCAGTGCGGCGGCCACCAGTTCGAACGCGCGGCCCAGAACGCGGCTTTCGCGTTCCAGCACATTCAGGCGCTGCTCGATGCGGGCATGAAATGCGGCCTCGTCAGCCTCTATCTTCGCTTCGCGCTCTTTCAGTTCGGCGTGCCAGGTGTCGAGCTTTTGCCGCCGCGTCAGCGCCGTTGCCTTCCCCTCCCCCCACAGCCATTTGATGCCAGCTCCCACCAGCGTAGCCGTTGCCAATATGCCTGCAAACAAGCCCCCGGCTTCGCCGGGTGACACTCCCCCTTCGTTCATTATCAACACCTCAAAATTGCTAGTGGGCTTTAATCGCCGTTCAAACTACAATCCGGTCAGCTCGATACTGGCGATCAGTGCACTTTGGCGTAGAGTAGTTGTCACACCGCCTCCTTCTGCCAAACGGTCAATGGACTGTGTTCGGGATGACGCGGCGAATGAAGTAAGACGATGCGTGAATATTGGAAAGTGCGTGCTCGAAAGCGCCGTTTCACGAATAGTTTCAGCGATCACAGTCCCATCGTCGACAATTCTTCCCTGCGACGAGACAGACGCGGACGATGATAAAATCCAGCCTGCTGCGATTGTCAGATAATCTGCTACCGCGGGCGTAAAAGTTTGTGAGTGGGCGACAGTATATGTCGCATTAGTGCCGCCATTATCACTACCTAAAACAGATATATTGCTTGAATTAAAACGATCAAGTCTGAGGACAATAATCCTTATATTATCAGCAGTTACAGAAAACGAACCACTTCCGGTTCTGTATTTGAAAGATATTGTTTTTGCACCGCTGACACCGCTCAACCCCAGCGCCAGAACAACCGGAAACCCAGCTGTATTGTTCGGATGCGAACCTATCCGTATTTCAGGTGTGCTCGTCGTGCCATCTGTCAACTGAACGTACGCCATGCCTGTAGTTGCGGCGGTAAAATTGCCGCATGCCAGCACCAAATAATCCCCTGAAGACGGGGGAGTAAACGCACAAGTAAGCGCATCAACCAGCGACGTTGATGTCGTCGACACACCAGTCAAATCCTGCGCCGTTTCGTCACCCACGCCGATTTCGAGCAGCGTCAGGCGCGGGTTCGTGAATGTTGCAGATGACCCTTGAACTTGAATGATGAATTCCGCATCGGTGGGTGACGCGCCTGTCGTATAGAGGAAAAATCCGCCCATGTTGTTTTTGTCAAAGGGCGACGATTCTTTCAGATCAACGCGCTGCAAATCACTTTGTGCGCCATCCACCATCAATCGGGCTTGCGCAGTAGTTGCTGATGAACGTGTTTCATCGACCGACCAGAAACCAACATATTCGGTGCTGGGCTTCAAATCTGCCGCAACAATAGATAATGTAACAGCATCACTCCATGCGGGCGATGGAGCACCTCCGGTTGAGCTGCCGCTGGCAGAGAAATAGCCGGGCTGCGCACCACCCCCGCCGGGCGTAAATTCCGTTCCCATAAAGCTGATTGGCCAACCTTCAAACATCAGCTGTCGTCCGCTGCATTGGTGGTAATTAGCAACCTGATGCCGATGAGTTTAGCATCGGCGCTTAAAGTATCGCTGCCATTATCGGCGTCGCGATAAATCTGGAATGCAACCAGATCGTTGTCGGCGGGTGAGCCACCAACAGTAATTGTACCGGTTCTAGCGCTAATCATCACATCGTCAGCTGCGGTCACGCCATCAGTAACTGTTTGCGCCGCTCCCCAGCTCGCATCGATGGGATCATCATTTGACAAGGCGATGGCCTGAATTGCCCAGACTACGTCGCCGGTCGTTCCTGCAGTCCAGATAAACTCGGCCAATAATGTGCCTTCGTTCCAGCGTTTGGGCATCGGCACAAAAAACTGCACAAACTCATCCGCTGCAGAATCAAAATCAAATGTGCGCAACATGATTTTGTTGGTCGGACTTTCCGAGCTTCCTGCAGCTGCGCCATTGCTGGTACGCGCAACCATAGCAGGGGCCATCACGGGCAGAGTAAACAACCCGCCCCCTGTAACAGTCAGATTGACCCAGCTGCCGTCCTGATATTCCAGTTCAACATTTTCATCTTGGACGCCAAGGCGGAATCGATCGACCGCCACGGTCTGGAACTGCCAACCATTTGCGGCATTGGGCCCGACAGCGGTCGCCATCTTACCTGCCTGACCGGACCAAAGCCCGGTCGGGCTGCCTGCGACAAGGTAATTTGCACCATCGGCGCAGCTACCCGGCGGTGCAGTCAGATCGCGATCAACAATAATCGCGCGGTTTGCCAGGGCATCAAAACGACGCTGGGCATCATTTATGGCGACCCACGGCGTCGCCTGCGCCGCACCGTATTCGGTGCCGCCTGTTTTGGGATAAGTCATGAAATGAAATCCTTGCGTTAAGCCGCGATGTTCAAAGGAAACCCGCGCAGCGAAAGTGCCGGGCTGATCTGGTACAGATTGACCTCGATCGACGTTTGCGGCGCGCCCCAGTCTGCCGTTTGCTGCGCCGAAGTATAAGCCAATGGCAGAGACGTTCCGGTAATCGTGCGCTTGACGATCGCGCCGTCCATGACATCTGCCGACCAGCTTTCGCTGACTTCGCCCAAAGGCACATCCTGCCCGTCGACATTGGCACCGCCAATACGCGTGCGCCGGGTTGCCGAAATCGACCAGTCCCCGCTACCGGTATCAAGCAGGGCGATGCCATGTACCGGCGCATAGGGCCGATGAGCATTCGCGGTAAAGGTCAGACTTACTTCCGCCGCGCCATCAATGTCGCGACCATTGGTGGCCGCGCGCCAAGCATCCAGATCGCCAATTTCGCCGACACCAATTTCCCGCCGGCCAATATCGCTATTCATAAGAACAAACATTTCGCCAAGGCTGTGATTAGCAATTTCATGTTCGGTACCACGACACCCACGCAGCAAACCGGAAAGATTGTAGCTGCCATCGCCTTGCAGGCTGGCCGTCCGAAACTGGATATACTCACCCCCGATCAGCGCCAAATTGAGTTCGCCGTCCTCCAGCAACTGAGATTCAGTCACGCTCGACAAGGTGCCATTGTTCATCCGCACATTCAGAACGGAGCCATTATCAATAACCCATGGCAAAGCATTCAAATTGGGTAATGCCAGAACAACACCCCAATCCATTGCCGCACTGGAATCTACTGCGGCCCAACTCGCTTCGAAATCTGCCTCCAGCCCGCTATCGCTGATTGCGATATCGGCCCCCGGCCAATATCCGGATCCATAGGGACCGGCGCCAAAATAAAGAAAAGGTACAGTGCTGTCGTGCACATCGGTCGCCAGCGGAACATCCAAAATGGCAACACGCGACGGCCCGGGAATGATAATCACTTCGGGCACATGCCCCGCCATTGCCGCACCATCCGGAGTACCCAGAACAGCAACAGATGGATCATCACGCAACCATTCGGTCGACATTGTGCGATCGGCGTCAAGCGCAAAACTTTTCAGGCGGGCTTTAACCGCTCCAGATGGCAGGGTCATCGTGTGCACATCTGCGGGCTCAAGCGCAATCTGCTGCGCGGTCAGCGCAAGTTGATAGGGCTTTGAATCAAACAGCTGCCGACGGTGCATCCGGTCGACAAACGCCTTGGCTTCACCCGCTGTCAACACCAGCGTGTTCATGTCGATGGTACGTTCCTGCGGCAAACCGTCGACGGCATCCAAGGGACGCGCTGCGCGCGCGCTATTCGGTTCCTGATCGGCATCTGCATCGGCAAAGGTCAAAGCGATCGCGCGCGTCAGATCGCTGCTTCCTATCCCGGTAAAAACATAGGCAGCGGCATCAGCATCCGGCTGCGCAAAATTGTCAAAAGCAAGAGCTGTACCAGCGGCACCACCGCGGGGCTGATAGTGCAGCAGAAAGCCATGCGGGCGCGGGTCGACATCATAAAGATCGAGCAACGGCTCCAAAATGTCCTGCCCACTGCCTTGCGTCCAGTTGTAACCCCGCACATTTTGCGTCAGCAAGTTGGCATCGGCATCCGCTGCATCCATACCAGCAAGCGCGTGCACGGTTTCCACCACCGCTTGCAGGGTCAACCCGTCACCCGTCACACGATCTAGATATCGCCATGTGATCTCTTGATCGAACTGCGGCGCCGTTATCAGCGCATGATTGACAGCATCGTAAATAATGCCGTCGGCATCCTGCGCCAGCCAGTTGTTAAGGGTCACCGAGCGGATGGTTGAAAGGTCGGCAAGGCTGATTTCATTATTATTTAGCCATATCGACGTGAAATCTTGCCGTAAGCAAGCGAACTGCTTGGGCGTGTTAAAACCGTCCAGAGAAATGCTGCGTTGCTGCGTCACAGTCCCCGCGTTAATGTCGATCGAATATAAAAATCCGTTAGCCCAACTGATGACAAAATGATCAAACATGTCATCGACATAGTGACAACCGGCCAGTTCACCGACCACGCTCGATGCTGCATTTGGCAGAGTAACTGACATCGGGCTTGTACGTGTGATCCCACTTGTATCAACCAGGCGTTTGAAAACAGCCGTCGTTGATCCGATGCCAATAACACGCCCATAAACCCAAATATCGCCATGCCCATCTGTAAGATAGCCAGTCGGAGACCAGGCAAATCCGTCCTCTGCTATCGGCTCGTGTACAACACCATCAAAATAATAATTAGAGAGAGAAGAATATGGAACAGTGCCCCAATGCTCTACTCCATCGCCATCCTCTAATACCCAACATTCGTCTTGCTGATATGTGATCCCGACGAATGTACAAACAACGCCTGCAAGCGCTAAGCCATCACTGGAAAGCTGAAAAAGTTGATCATTACCATCACTGACCTGATAAATTCTGCCATCGCGAAAAAGGCCAATCCGGTTGCCAAGATTCACGCTCGCGCCCCATGGGCCGTGGCTCAATCTGGTGCGCGACGGCACATCCCAAATCTCAAATCGCGAATTGCTACCCCAGACAAGTTTAGAGCCATCAGGAGAAAAGGCAAAATTCCACAATGCATTGGGCTGAGGTTCAATAGTTGCCTTTGTTTCATACGGGTAAACCGTGGTTGCAGCTCCCACCGCCTCAACCATCAACTGCGGAATCCGGTTGCCAAATTTGTCGACCGGAATTTCTTCGCACACGCCGATGGTTTTACCACGATAGGCCGGTGTACTGCCGGCACCATGCTCTGCATCCACCGTGGCCTGCATCCGCGGATCCGGCATCTGGCTTTCATCACCCAGATAGATGCGCAGGTGGTCCGCCAGCACAAAGCCTTTCTTCAGCGAAAACAGCGTCGGAGGCCCCGCACCAGTCATGTCATATACCAGCTGCTTGTCGAACCAAATCCGTGTCACCGCATCGCAGGGGTGATCCGCCACTTCGAATGCGAAAGTCGCCTGATATTCATAATTGGTCAGCTTCCCACCTTTGGTTTTGCGCTTGACCTTGATCTCCCTCAGCTTTTCTGCCCAGATGATCGGCACGCCGTCAAAGCGGCGCATGCCGACAAAATAATTGCACGGCACACCATAGTCGGCGACGGTCACCGACAGATCATCAAGCCGCTGCCCTTCAATCTTGCGCGATGCCGTCAATGCGGTGTTCGCCGCCGTCAACGCAATCGTGATGCCAAGGCTGATCGGATCAACGCTCATGCGGCCCTCCAGCGCCAGGCGCTTTCCACCTGCCAATATTGGCCGATCGGGCACCGAATAACCTGCATCACACCCCGCGACCAGCAGTGGATCATTTCAGGTCCCTGCGGCCCCTGTCCGGCATGAATCGCCAGATGCTGCAATCGTGCCCCAATGCGCAGCAACAATATGTCGCCCGCCTGCGCTTCTCCCTCCACCGCGTCGAACAGCTCTTGCAGGCCAAGCCGCAGCTGCCCAACAGGCACACGGCCGATATCATAATCCGCCAGCTGCGCCGCCCAGCTCTCAGCCTCTACTCTGTTCAGATCGCGGGCCACACCGGCAATCAGGCCTTTACAGTCGCAGCCAACGCCACGCACCGATGCCTGGGCATGGAATGGCGTGCCGACCCATGCCATAGCCGCGTCGACAACCTGTTCACCAAAATGCGTCATTCGGGTATCTGCGCTTTCAGCACCTGATTGCTACCCGGCACCTCGGGCTCCCCACGAAAGTTGAGGACATTGGAAAAAAGGTCGCGGCAGGCGTCACGCGTCTTTGGGCAACCGCGCTTCAGGTTCAGCGTGTCGCCGATCTGCGGTGCTTCCACCAACGGCTCGAGCAGCACCAGCGATCCCACACCCGCGCCGCCAGAGACCCAGTCGAACAGCTCAACCGGCAACGTGCCCAGCAAATCGCCGCTGGTGAATTCAACCGTGCCATAGTTGAAATAATCGTTGGCATAGGTGCCGCTGAAGCTCAGCGAAAAACGCATGGCATCCGTCACCGCCGTGACTGTCGCCGCCACCGCCGTGTTGGAAAAAGTGCAGCGACTATCCCCCAGATCGGCCGAGCAGTAAGGCGAAATTACCCGCCCCAGCACCTGCTGCAGCAACGCCGCCTGATTACGAATTTCAAGGAAAAAGCGCGGGCCTTCGGTGCGATACTCGGCAACCTTGCCATAAAGCAGTGGCGCATATCCAGCGATACCGGGCGACACCCGAACCAGCCAAGCGCGCGCACCGGCCCAGCGCCCCCCTTCAACCGCCTCACGCGTCAGCACCGGACCCAGCGGGCCGGATACTTCGGCAAAGCTCGCAGTCAGGCCAACCGACAGGGTCAATGATCCTATCTCGATTCCGCCGGCACAGCTTTCGACACCGTCACCCAGTTCGAGGTCGAGGTCGAATGGTTCATCCAGCGTCGTAAAGCCAACGCGCGTGCCATCACGCGCTTCAAGGATCAGGCATTCTCCGGCAAAAGCCGGGCTGCCCTGCAGGTGCGCCAGCAGCGGTGCGGGGATGACGCGGGTCATTCGCGCACCTCCTGCAACGGCACCGACCCCGCACTGCGCGAATTGATCGTGTCCCACGTCACCGACAGCCAGTCCTCATCAAACCGCACCGGCACGTCGAAATAAAAGCCCGTGGTCAACACCGCACCATTGGCAGGGGCAGAGCTAAAGGTCACGATGCCCGTACCGCGATTGACCGAAAATCCGCTGCCCAGTGGAACGCCGTCGACTGCAACCAGCAAACTACCGGTGACAGGCCATTTGATCGCACGGTCATAGGCAGACACGCTGTCCGGATAGCGCTTGACCAGTTGGAACTGTGTCGCCGCACCCGTACCGGTACCCAAAGGCTGATCGGTGGCTGCAGCTGCCGACACCCCGTCAGCAGCACTGGAAAAGTCCAGCCAGTCTTTCAGCAGAAACGACCGCGCCCGACCACGGCGCGCCAGATGAAAAGCGCGCAGATCAGACATTTGATCAATGCTCTTGATGTTGTGGGCAATCTCGTACCGCCACAAAGGCCGCGACCAACGCTGCTCGCGATACTCACCACCGCTCGCGGTCGGTACAACATCGGTGCGCCATTCAGGCCCGCCTGCGCTGCCCTTTGACCATTTTTCGGGAAGTCGGATATCATCAACCACGGCTCAACCTCCCCGGTGGAACAGCCAGCCCCTTACGTGCGGCAACGCCATAACTGTGCTGTGTCGCCCGCGCGATCTGACTGGCGGCGCGGCGCGGATCGGTGCGTTCGGTCAGCTGGATGATCTGGGTATTCTGGAAACCGCTGCCACCGCCCGCACTTTCCATCCGCCGTACCTTTTCATTGCTGTGGATGAACAACCCGCGCGACGTCCATTGTGCTATCTCCCGCCCATTTTCTCCCAGGGCAAACATGCCGCGCGTGGGCGCAAAGCCGCCCCGGGCATTGCCGGGGATGGAGCTGAGATCGTTGCTGGATAGAATTGCACCGATGCCGCTAGATGCACCACCGCCGCCGCCGCCAAATGCGCCACTGCTGACCAGCGATCCCGCCAGCCCCAGCACAGTGCCAAGGATGCCACCACCACCGCCAGCACCACCGGAAAGCATGGCAAGCACCTGCCCGACTGCGCCGCTAAACTGGTTGACCGCCGGATCCAGCTTTGACAGCGAATTCACGCCGCCGTCGGTCGCCGCGGTAAAGCGCGCCAGCGGATCCTCCAGCCCCACACCCAACACAGACGGAATGCGCAGCAGGGCATTGGCCGCGACGTCGGCGCTGGTGCCCAGCGTGCTGACCGATGCCGCCGCCTGCGTTTCCGCGACAGGCAACCCCGCCCGGGCGGACTCGACATTCTTGTCGCGGTTGTTGCCGAACAGCTGGTCGACGAAACCCGCAATCGGCGTTTCAACATTCTGGAAAAGCAGGCGCTCGAGCGGCATGCGCAGCAAATCTTGCAAAATGTCGCGCGCATTTCCGCCATTGAGCAGAATGTCGCTAAACGTCCTGCCCACTTCGCTGCCAAAACCTTCCCAGGCATCTTTTGACCGGTCGGCGGCATCGACCAGATCCTCCGCCAACTGGTCCATCCGCCGGTTAAATGTATCCGCGCTGATCGAACCGGCATTGAACGCCTTGACGGCTTCGTTAACCTCGGTGGTGATCTGCTCGATCGGCGTGCGCGTGGATTCGAACAGGGCCTTGCCAAGCCGCTGCTGTTCGAAAAACGCTTCCTGCGCTTTTTCTCCATCGTACAGCACAGTGGCATAATCGCGCAGCACGTCGGTCTGCTTTTGAAATTCGGCGGTAACTTCGGCCACTACCGCTTTCTCATCAAACGGCTTTTTGGCGACCTGCGCCGCCAGCTTGCGCGCTGCGACTTCTTTTTCAATCGCTTCCACCGACAGGCGGCGCGTGGTCGCGTCGATATCCTGTTGGCGCTTGACCGCCTCCAGCGCCGCACCTTCCAGCCCCAGCTGCGCCTGCAATTCCTTGGCGCGCAAGGAATAGCTGTCGATGATGTCCTGATTGGATTCGGCCACCCGATCGGCAGCTTCGCGGGCCTGCTCGGCCTCACGCTTCAGCCGTTCGGCCTCGCGCTCTGCATCTGATTTGCCAGAGGATTTGCCGCCGCCACCGCCGCGCCGCTTGGTGCCGCCACCGGATGGATTGAATCGCTGCACCTTTTTCGCTGCCTCGGCATCCGCTGCTGATTGCCCCGCCGCAAGCCCGCGATTTGTCAAAGCCAGCACAGACGTCATCAGACCGGGTGCCTTGGGGCCGGACGGTGCGGTACCAGCATTCAATGGATTGCGTAGCGACATTTGCAGCCGGAAAATCTGGCCCAGCGTGTCGAGCAGGCCATAGCCCTGCTGCTGCGTTGCCGTCATTTCCCCGCGCATGCTGGCAAATGCAGCATTCACCTTATCGGCGGTGAACCGACCAAATTCCCGCATCAACTGGCTAAACGATTGGGTCAGTCGGTCAGTTGTCGTGGTCAGACCATCTGGCCCGGTTCCAGCTGCACGATTGAGAAGCTCAATGTACACGCGCTGGGCATCAGCAGTTTTGCCAGCCTCGGTCAGCTCGAGCATCATCAGACGCACCGATGGTGTCACATTTTCAGTGGCTTCATAAAGCGCCTTCAGATCGCGCTCTGCCAGCGCCTGCAAAACTTCACCGGTTTGCTTGGCAACTGCTTCGACATTTTGCTTGGTCGCATCAGCAAAACGTGCCGATGCGTCAACGGCGGCATCCAACCCTTCCACCGTCATACCGGGGACGCGGGCCAGTGATGCCGCCGCTTTCAGTACGCTCTCTTCCGTCTGCAGGGTCGAAAACGATATGCGCTCTGCCATATCTTCGATCTGATCAGCAGTCGCATTTGAAGAATTGCCGCTAAATGTCAGGGTTGCATTGAACTGCGCGAGCGCCGCCTCATGTTCCTGATAGGCCTGAACCGAATAAAGAACGCCGGCAGCCAAAGCCGTGATACCGATGCTGGCGGCAGATGCCAGACCACCAAGGCCCGTCAGCATACCACCCATACGGCCACCGGCCAAAGTTGCATCATCCAGATTTTGAATAAGGATTTCTGCTGATCGATTGGTTTCCGGAACACCTGCGCCAAGTGCTTTAGGTGTTGCTAGAGATGCGCCAGCCTTTGGCACCCCAGCCTTGCTGGTCGCCTTGTTCGCTTTGTTGGCCGCATTTTCGATCTTTTGAAAATTGGTCGCCCCAGCATCGCCGACCTTTTTGAAATCACGAACAACGCCATCCAGCCCCTGCACGCGCAGTGGCATGTTGATCGCGCGG
The DNA here is from genome assembly GCF_003367235.1 of Sphingorhabdus pulchriflava. Taxonomy (GTDB): domain Bacteria; phylum Pseudomonadota; class Alphaproteobacteria; order Sphingomonadales; family Sphingomonadaceae; genus Sphingorhabdus_B; species Sphingorhabdus_B pulchriflava. The sequence goes on along the minus strand of NZ_QRGP01000001.1, from coordinate 616,176 downwards.
TTTGCTGCGGCCATTGACTTGCTCCCTTGGCGGAATTGCCTTTGGGCCGCGGGCAGGATGCCCGCAGCCTGTGAAAATTAAGATTGTCGAAATCAGGTCAGGGCTTCAGCCTGACCCCCAGATATTCAATCGACCCACGACGGTTGGGCATTTTTTCCATGCCCATATCGTGCATCGCCCTGCCCCACATGGTCAATGTTGTCGGGTCCTCCCCGCCTTCATCACACCATTTGGTGTAATCCATATACAGCCGCATGGCGCTTTCCCGCCCGGACTCGGTCATTTCCATCCGATCAGCGAACCATTTGGCCACCGATTGCGCCCTGGCATCCAGCAACTGATGCGCATGCACGGTCGGATCATCCGAAACATCGGGCAATCCCGCCAGCACCCACGCACGCCGCGCGGCCGCAATGCCAAAAACAATC